>NZ_JAYKTT020000071.1:0-115891 GCF_038404745.2 Chlorogloeopsis sp. ULAP02
ACAGGGGAAGAATACGAACCAACTGAACATGACAAACTATTAGTTGTGAAAAATGCAAGTCGAATTATTCCAGACAATTTGACAATTACTGTTGAAAAATTGTGTAAAGCAGCAGCTATAAACGATACGACTTTGATTTTTTTTCTACTTGAGCAATTAGTACCTGGATACAAACCCAAATATTTAGAGACAAGTACAGCTGCATCTACTAGCAAAAATAATTTCGTCGTCACAGTAGCTAATAATATTTAGTGTGCTGCAAAATACGCAGATTAATATAATGAGTCTTGGAAAAGTCAGACTCATAAAAAATTTGGAGCCAATTTAAATGAAAGTTTTTTCAGTACAACATCTTTTGAAACATTGGAGAAATTTATCAGGTGGCTCTACCAATCGCCGAATTTTAGGAGCAGCTATGACGGTTGGCGTAGGGACAGCATTAATCAAAATAGTAGCCGTATTTAAGGAATTAGTTGTTGCTTGGAAATTTGGAATCGGAGATACTTTAGACGCATTTTTTATTGCTATGCTGGTTCCTGATTTCATCATTATTGTCATAGCTGGTTCTTTTCATGCCGCTCTCATTCCTACATATATTCAAGTACGAGAGCAGGAAGGCATAAACGCAGCTCAAAAACTTTTTTCTGGAGTTATGCTCTGGAGTCTAGGGCTGCTTTCAATTACAACCGTACTAATGTTGGCTACTGCACCCCTGTACTTACCACAAATTGCAGCAGGTTTTAGTTCTGAAAAATTAGATCTCACTTTTAAGCTGCTATGGATAATTGCACCTGTGGTAATACTGAATGGAATCCTTCTAATCTGGGGTGCAGTTTTGAATGCCGGCGAGCGTTTTGCGTTAGCAGCTATATGTCCAATCATGACACCAGCTATAACAATAATATTTCTATTGCTAAATCAGTCTTGGGGTGTCTTTGCCTTAGCAGCAGGATTAGTCAGTGGTGCTGTATTGGAAATGATTATTTTGGGAGCAGCAATTCATCGGCAAGGCGTTTTATTACAGCTGAAATGGTATGGATTGAATGATCACTTACATCAGGTAGTTAATCAATTTTTTCCAGTCATGGCAGGATCATTTTTAATTGGTAGTGCTGCTTTTGTCGATCAATCAATGGCAGCAATGTTGTCGCCTGGGAGTGTAGCAGCACTCAACTACGGTCAAAGAGCAATCGCCTTCCCCATAAGCTTAGTTACCACAGCATTGGGTACTGCCGTAATTCCTTATTCATCAAAAATGATTGCTTGCAGAGATTGGAAAGGTGTGCAACATACACTCAAGCATTACTTACAGCTAATATTTTTAGCTACTATACCACTAACGGGAATTTTGATTGTATTCTCTGAGCTTATAGTTCAGATACTTTTTCAAAGAGGTTCTTTTACCGCTTACGACACTAATTTAGTCGCTCAAATTCAAAGTTGTTTTGCCTTACAGATACCCTTTTATATTGGCAATATCTTAGTTGTAAAATTTATTACAGCTATGCAAATGAACCATATACTAATGTGGGCGGCTGGATTCGATTTAATAATTAATATCACTTTAAATTATTTATTTATGCAATGGATAGGCATTAAAGGTATTGCCTTATCTACAAGTTGTGTGTATTTATTCACATTTTTATTTGTCTTCTTGTTCATCACAAAAAAGTTAAGAGAACTTAGTAAATAATTCTAGTTAGCTAAGAAAGTGATTTTTAATAATTTGTAGTTTGGTATCCAAAAATGAGACTAACATTGGTTATTTCTTCCCTTACTTCTGGAGGTGCAGAGCGGGTAATGTCAATTATGGCTAATTACTGGGCTGCAAAGGGATGGACAATTACATTATTGACTTTGCCAGAGAGTTCAGTATCTCCCTTCTACAATTTAGATTCCCGTATTCAATATGTTCCTTTAGGTATAGCTGGAAATTCTTCTAATCTGTTGGCAGCAATCTCAAATAATCTCAAGCGAATTCAGATACTTAGGTCTGTCATTGTTGAGAGTAAACCTGATATTGTGATTAGCTTTTTAGACATCACTAATGTCTTAACTTTACTAGCAACACAGAAATTACGAATTCCTCTAGTCGTAGATGAACAAGTTCATCCAGCTATGTACCCAATTGGTAAAATTTGGGAACTTCTACGGCAATGGACTTACTTGAAGGCAGATCGAGTGGTTGCAGTTACTGCAAGGGCGCTAAACTATTTTTCACCACAAATACAATCCCATGGTTGTGTTATTCCTAATCCAGCTTTATCAGTAAGTAATAGTGACAGTTCATCAACACAATTACTGGTGAAGCCATCCTTAATTGCGATCGGACGTCTTGTTCCGCAAAAAGGATTTGATCTGCTCCTACAAGCCTTTGCCAAACTAAAGGATTATTATCCTGAATGGACATTGACAATTTTGGGAGAAGGAGAGTTACGTCCAGAACTCGAATCTTTGCGCGATCGCTTGGGATTAGTAAATCGCGTTCATCTTTTAGGAACAGTGAAAAATCCCCATGACTATCTCAAACAAGCAGATATTTTCGTCATGTCTTCTCGCTTTGAAGGTTTTCCCAATGCTTTGTGCGAAGCAATGGCTTGTGGACTACCAGTCATTTCTACAGATTGTCCTAGCGGGCCAAAAGAAATCATTCGTGATGGAATAGATGGTATTTTGGTGCCTAATCTAGATGAATCAGCCTTAGCCACAGCAATGGCTCGATTAATGTCTAACGAACAAGAACGCAAACTTTTAGCTATGCGTGCGCCAGAAGTAACTGAACGATTTAGCTTAGAAAAAGTTATGGGAATGTGGGAAGCATTAATTGAAGAAGTCATTAAGGAAAAACGCAAATGATTATTCAAGATCAACAAGCATTAGAAAGTAATAAAAACTATCAATACATTTTTACAGTCTTCACAGCAACCTATAATCGTGCTTATACTCTTCCTAGAGTTTATGAGAGTCTTAAAGCACAAACATATCGTGATTTTGAGTGGCTAATTGTTGATGATGGTTCAACTGACAATACTAAAGAATTGGTAGAGCAGTGGCAAGGAGAAAATCAATTTCTAATTCGTTATATTTATCAACAAAATGGTGGGTTACATATTGCTCTGAATCGAGGCGCAAGGGAAGCTAGAGGAGAGCTATTTCTTCAACTTGATTCTGACGATTCATGTGTACCAGAAGCACTAGAGCGTCTCAAATATTATTGGGATGTAATTCCTCTAGACAAAAGAGAAAATTTTACTGGAGTAACAGGTCTATGTAATGACCAACATGGAAAGCTTGTTGGTAGTTTATTTCCTTGTCATCCTATTGATGCAGATGTTTTAGAAATTCGTTATCGCTTCAAAGTGACAGGTGAAAAATGGGGATTTAATCGTACTGATATACTTAGAAAATTTCCCTACGGTGAAGAAATTAGAGGAGGATATATTTCACAAAACGTGATCTGGAACAAAATTGCCAGACAATATCAAACTAGATTTGTCAATGAAGTTCTCAGAATCTATTGGACAGACCAACCCTCAATTATGCGCAAAGCCTCAAACCCAGGTAAAAATGCTTTAGGCGAGCGATTATCACTTTTAACTATTCTCAATGAAGAAATAGATTGGCTGAAATTTGCTCCTATACACTTTTTGCGCACGGCAATTCACTATAGCCGATTTTCTTTTCATTTAAATATTGCCATTACTGAACAAGTTTCAAATATAAATACAGTAATTGGTAAATTTTTATGGCTTTTAGCTTTGCCATTAGGATATATTTTGTACTTAAAAGATAAGAATTTTACTAAGTAGAAAATGTTAAAAAAGATTGTATTTCTCATTCGAGATCTTAACTATGGCGGTGCTCAAAGACAATTAGTGACACTCGCAAAAATTCTCAATCAACAAAACTTTGATGTAACTATTTTATGCTTTTATCCTCACGGCCCCCTAGAGAAAGATTTGATAAATAGTAATATCAAACTTATCTCTTTGAAGAAGCAGGGACGTTGGGATTTAATTAGTTTCTTTTGGCGTTTGGTTCAATATCTTAAACAAATTCAACCGGATGTGTTGCATGGGTATCTAACTGAACCTAATCTATTCACTATCTGTTTAAAGCCCTTTTTTCCCTCAACTCGGATGATTTGGGGAATACGTGGTTCTAATTATGAGTGCGATCGCCATGATTGGCGGGTGCAATTGTACCAACAGTTAGAAAACTTACTATCACATTTCGCTGACCTGATTATAGTTAATTCTCATGCAGGGCGAGATGATTATCTAACTCGCGGATTTCCAGCTAGCAAGATGATAGTAATTCCCAATGGCATTGATACTGAACGTTTTCAACCTAATCCAGAAGCTGGAGCAAAAGTACGACAAGAGTGGGGAATTTCAGAAAACGCAATTTTAATCGGTTTGGTAGGAAGACTAGATCCAATGAAAGATCACCCAACTTTTCTTAAGTCTGCTGCACTACTATGTGCAGAAAGAAAGGATGTGCATTTTGTTTGTGTAGGAACTGGATCGGAAAATTATGCACGGGAATTACATCAACTTACTGCTAATTTAGGGATTTCTGAAAAGGTAATTTGGGCGGGAGCGCGCTCAGATATGCCTGCCGTACACAATGCCCTGGATGTAGCTATTTCCACTTCTGCTTATGGGGAAGGATTTTCTAATACCCTGGGAGAAGCGATGGCTTGTGGTGTGAGGTGTATAGCAACGGATGTAGCTGATTCAGCCTGGATTATTGGTGACGCAGGTTTAGTTATACCACCCAAAAGCCCAGAAGCATTGACTGCTGCGATTAAGCAATTCATAGATAATGCCCAATTCAATGGCAAGAGTCGAGAAGATATTCGACAGCAAGTGGTGACTCGGTTTTCAGTCCGTCAATTACTACTAAAAACAGAAGCTGCTTTTCTGCAATGATGTCATGAATATAAAGTTACTTAAAACATCAAATTTCCTTTTGTACTATCAATGTGCTTTAGCTGTAGGAGCAGTTTTAATTTTTTTTACAAATTTGGATACATATCTAGAAACTGCCGTGGCAGCGCCCTCTCCTAAGCTTTGGATTATTGTCTTTGCTGTTGCCTCTATTCCCTTATTTTCAACCTTTATTTCTAGAAAAAAATATTTCTCAGTCAGTCTGTTAGCTTGGTTGACTGGATATCTTGTCATATCAGTTATTTATTTGGGTTTAAGCTCTCAGTATGAATCCTCATTTGATGAGTTTAAATCTCGAATTTTAACAATATTTTTTATCTTGTTAATGAGTTTAATTTTTTCTCAGTATTCTGTTGTTCAAACTTGGGCTAGGCGTAGCATCCTGGCTGTTACTTTCATAAATATAATTACCTATTTTTATGGATTAATGAATCCTTCAGCATTTGTTACTATAATTGAACATCAAAGTGCAGAGCTAACAGGTCGTCCGTCGGGATTCTATGTAGATGCAAACAGAGCTGGCTGTGCATTAGTTAGTGGTTTAATTTTAACTATAGGTCTACTACCTAAAAGATATCGTGTACCCTTTGTTGTAATTATTTTTATTGGTATTTTTATAACTTTTTCTCGCAGTGCTCCAATTACATTTTTGATTGTACTAATATTATTAATTAGCAAAAAGGAAATTCCACGTAAATATGTATTTTTAGGAATCACTTTATTAGGAATAATCTTAATAGTTATAAATTTGCTCGGATTAAATTTATTAGATACTCACAACCTTGAATATAGTGGGTTGCTGAAAGATACGACAATCCATCGGATTAACCAGTTTGAATCTCCTTTATCTCGTGATGCTATTTTTGATGCTTCTGGGCAAACACGTTTATTTATAGTAGAGCTATCTTGGCAAAAATTTCTAGAATCACCATTTTTTGGTTGGGGAGTTGGCTACACTTTAGAGCTTGAAAAAATATACAACATCAGACCACACAATATGTATTTATTATTCATGCTTGAACATGGATTTATAGGAGCTTTACTTTTACCGATTTTAGTGATTGCAGTGACACAAAATGCAAGTAAAAAAAATAAAAATATCAATTTGGCTTTTACTGCTCTGATTCTGACATGGGCAGTATTTAGCCATAACATTTTAGAACAGCGTGAATTTCTGCTCATGTTTTCGTTAATGGCTGCAATGAATGTAACCAGCCAATTGGAACAAAATTATCAAAAAATGCAAAAATCATGAAAATTATTTATGTAACTACAGAACTCTCTACAGGTACAGGTGGTGGTGAAAAAATGCTTTACAACCTCCTGTCTAAAATTAACCGTTCTCGGTTTAGTCCTGTTGTGGTTTCTTTAATGGATCGAGGGATATGGGGAGATTCTATTGAAGCATTAGGTATTCCAGTTCATACGCTGGGAATGAAACCGGGAAAGCCTACACCGGAAGCTACATGGCAATTAATTCGTACAGTGCGGCAACATAATCCCAATCTAATTCAAGGCTGGATGTATCACGGTAATTTTGCCGCGCAATTAGCTAGTGCTTTTTTATTCAAGAAAATAGCGATTTTATGGAACATTCAATGTTCACTTGATTCTTTGGCTGATCTTGACAATAAAATGACTGCAACTCTTGTTAAAGGCTGTGCTTATCTTTCTAAGTTGACTACTAAAATTGTGTTTGTTTCTCAAACTAGTAAAGTACAACATGAAGCCTTGGGATATTGTCAACAAAAGAGCTATGTAATTCCAAATTCTTGTGATACTTCACTGTTTAAGCCATCCTTTGAGGCTAAATCAAGCGTTAGGTCAGAACTAGGTTTATCAGAAAATACTTTGCTAATTGGATTGATGGGTCGCTATCATCCAATGAAAGACCATGCAAATTTTCTTCAAGCTGCTGCTATTCTTTTAAAAGAATATTCTCATACCCACTTTCTTTTAGCTGGTTCTGGAGTTAATCCAGAGAATAATACTTTGCAAAATTTAATTCAAGATTTAAGAATTGGCGATCGCATTCACTTATTAGGGCATCGTAGCGATATGCCTCGTCTTAATGCTGCTGTTGATATTGCTACTTCTTCTTCCGCATTTGGAGAAGGATGGTCTTTAGTAATAGGGGAGGCTATGTCTTGCGGTGTGCCTTGTGTTGTTACAAATGTGAGTGATGCAGCGTGGATTGTGGGTAATACAGGACGGGTAGTACCTCCAAAAAACTCAGAGGCATTGGCTCAAGCTTGGAAAGAATTAATTGATATTGGTTCAAAGGGCAGAGAAGCTTTGGGAAAAGCAGCACGAACCAGAATAATCGAACACTTTTCTTTAGACTCAGTTGTTGCTCAGTATGAAGCATTGTATGAAAGTGTGTTGTCACACAATAAATTGTTTGAAAATTTTGTAGTTAATTAAGCGAGATAATATGAAATCTAACCTTGATATGAAAGTAGTCGAAGGATTTGGTGACGAATGGAGCAGATTCGACCAATCTACTCTTTCTCAAGCAGAACATATGGAAATACTCGTAGAACATTTCCATATCTTTCCTTGGCATACCTTACCAAAAGGTGCGGTTGGTTTTGATGTTGGATGTGGCAGTGGTAGATGGGCAAAGTTAGTAGCTCCGAGAGTGGGTAAGTTACATTGTATAGATCCTAGTCGTGCTGCTTTAGATATAGCAAAAAACAATCTCAGTAAAATAGCAAATTGTGAATTCCATTTAGCAGGAGTTGATAATCTACCTTTAGAAAATAATTCTGCCGATTTTGGTTACGCATTAGGCGTGCTACATCATATTCCTGATACTGCTGACGGCATAAAAATTTGTGTTTCAAAACTTAAACAATCAGCTCCATTTTTGCTCTATTTATACTATAAATTTGATAATAGGCCTTTGTGGTTTTACTTAATTTGGTACGTAACTGAGCCTGTTCGATTTTTGATATCTCGTTTACCTTATTCACTCAGGTACTTACTTAGTCAAATCATTGCAATTTTTGTTTACTTTCCCTTTGCGCAGTGTTCATTGCTACTAGAAAAGCTCGGATTTAATGTAGATTCTTTTCCTCTTTCCGCATATAGAAATAGAAGTTTTTATGTCATGCGGACTGATGCTTTGGATCGGTTTGGTACAAAATTAGAAAAGCGATTTACAAAAAAAGAAATTCAAAACATGATGGAAGACGCAGGTTTGGAAAGAATCAGTTTTAGCGATTCTGCTCCTTACTGGTGTGCAATAGGTTACAAAAAATAGGTGGAATAAATGGATGTGTGGCATAACTGGTTTTTTCAATCCTTCTGCACAAACTAGTTCTGAGCAAATGCAGGTAATAGTTCAGGCTATGTCCTCTACATTAGTTCATCGTGGCCCTAATGATGGAGGTTGCTGGATTGATGCAGAGATGGGAATTGCCTTAGGACATAGGCGACTAGCTATTGTAGATCTTTCACCAGAAGGACATCAACCGATGGTGTCTGCTGACGATCGCTATGTGATTGTATTTAATGGTGAGATTTATAACTTTTTAGAATTACGACATGAACTAAAACAACTAGGACACCGTTTTCGCAGTCATTCTGATACTGAGGTAATGCTGGCTAGTTTTAGCCAATGGGGTTTAAAGGCGGCAATTAAACGCTTTAACGGGATGTTTGCCTTTGCTTTATGGGATCGGCAAGCACGAGTTTTGCATTTAGGGCGCGATCGCTTGGGTGAAAAGCCCCTTTATTACGGTTGGATCAATCAGACGCTGCTATTCGCTTCGGAATTAAAAGCTCTGAAAGCTTATCCCCATTTCCAGGCTCAAATCAACCGAGATGCTTTGACTTTGTTTCTCCGGTTTAGCTACGTTCCTGCACCTTATTCAATCTACGAAGACATCTATAAATTGCCACCTGGTTGTGTCCTCACCTGGAATGGTATAGAACCTTATTCTCAACCAATATCTTACTGGTCTGTCAAGGAAACTGCCCACAAGGGCATTGCTGAACCCTTCATAGGTTCAGAACAGGAAGCAGTGGCACAGTTAGAAGCTTTGCTACAAGATGCTGTCAAACTGCGAATGGTTGCAGATGTACCCTTGGGAGCTTTTCTCTCAGGAGGTATTGATTCTTCCACAGTCGTAGCCCTGATGCAGGCTCAAAGTAGCCAACCCGTTAAAACATTTAGCATCGGTTTTAATGAAGATATCTATAACGAAGCCCAGTATGCCAAGGAGGTAGCACGGCATCTAGGCACAGATCACACAGAACTTTACGTAACTCCACAAGAGGCACTTGCTGTTATCCCCAAGCTACCAATGCTTTATGATGAACCATTCTCAGATTCCTCTGGCATACCTACCTTTCTGGTATCTGAGCTGGCTAAACAATATGTAACAGTTAGTCTTTCAGGAGATGGTGGCGATGAACTGTTTGCAGGATACAATCGCTATTTCTGGGGTCGCAGTATTTGGCAGAAAATAGGGTGGATGCCACCAAAATTACGCAAGGATGCAGTTGGTGTTTTAACTCACATCTCACCCCTAGTGAAGAATACTGCTTTTGCTGGCTTTAGCAACTTAGTACCAGCTAAATTCAAACCACTTTTGCTTGGGGATACATTGCACAAGCTGAGTGAAATTTTGGCAGTTGCTAATCCTGAGATGATGTACACTCATCTGGTTTCCCATTGGAAACAACCAGAAGCCTTAGTAATAGGTGGCTCAGAACTATCTACAGCTTTAAGCGATCGCCAACGCTGGGCTAATTTACCCGACTTCACTCAACGGATGATGTATCTCGATACAGTGACTTATTTACCCGATGACATCCTAGTCAAGGTAGATCGAGCCAGTATGGGTGTAAGTTTAGAAGGGCGGATACCACTGTTAGATCACCGTGTGGTGGAATTTGCCTGGCGCGTGCCACTATCTATGAAAATTCGCAACGGGCAGGGTAAGTGGCTACTGCGCCAAGTTTTGTACAAGTATATTCCTCAAAATCTGATTGAGCGTCCAAAGATGGGATTCAACATTCCCATTGATAGCTGGCTACGTGGTACTTTGCGAGACTGGGCAGAAACTCTGCTAGATGAAACTCGGTTGCGGCAAGAAGGATTTTTAAACCCACAGCCGATTCGGCAGAAATGGAAAGAACATCTTTTGGGTGATCGCGACTGGCAATACTATCTATGGGATGTGCTGATGTTTCAAGCGTGGCTAGAAAACAACTAAAGTATTCCTTTTTCATTCCTCTCAAATCATTTTGAGACTAAATTATGGCTCTGTGATTAGATTCATTAACTTAGCTTAGAAGCTATTAATCTTATCACTAATTAAATAACACAACTTTAATTCAGATATGAATACAACAAAGCCAAAAATTAGTGTCATTACTCCCGTTTATAACGGTGAACAATACTTCGACCGAGCCGTTCCCAGTATTCTTAGACAGACTTATACTAACTTTGAGTACATTATTGTAGACGACGGCTCTACAGATAAAACTCCAGATTTCTTAAAAGAACTCGCTCACAGAGACTCACGCGTGCGTGTACTGTCTCCTGGAAGATTAGGTTTTACCAGAGCGCTTAATCACGCTATTGAAACAGCACAAGGTGATTATATTGCCCGCCAAGACTTTGACGATCTTAGTTACCCCCAACGCTTGCGATCGCAGTTAGAGTTTCTAGAAGCAAATCCAAAAATTGGCATGGTAGGTAGCTATTATATTCTCGTCAATGATGGTCGCCAAGAGCGTCATGTAGGTATGCCTCCCACTGAACACCATAAGCTTGTGCGTACAATGGCAACTTGCATTCCTTTTGTTCATTCTCTAGTTACCTTTCGCAAAGAAGCCTGGAGACAAGCTGGAGGATATCCTCATATAAACGATGGTGTGGAAGATTTGCGTCTGTGGCTTACTTTTGTCAAACTCGGTTGGCAGGTTGCTAATATTCCAGAAGTTTTGGGTGAACATTGGGTGCATTCTGACAGTTTCTTTTATCAAAATGTACAGTATCGCCAGCGGCAAAAGATATTAAGTGAATTGCAGTGGCAAGTAGTATGTGAATTAGGCTTACCTCTGTGGATGGGGGTATATCCTCTTGGTCGATATATTTATCCTTACTTACCTACAAGTTTGAAGCGATTTGTGCGACGGCAAGTAGTTGGATATAAAGAACAATACCTTGCATTTAATAGTGAAATTTAGACAATTAGAAAGAGTAAAACGCTAAGGTCGATAGCGTAGAGAATAATTTTCTCAACATAGCTTAATTAGGCACAAATGAATAAAAAATATTCCAAAAAACAAATACAACTTTCTTATTTACTATGGATACTGGGAGCGCTATTCATTTTGCTTGCTTGTGCAAACATCAGCATTTTATTAGCAAAGAATCCATCCTCACTAACTCCCATCGTGTGGGTAGCTTCTGGTATGGAAAGAATTGGACGAGAAGATAAACCAGGAAATACAAATTCCATTGAACTTTACGCGGCTCGTGGAGAGTATGAACCTTTTCAAATCGTCATTCAGGCACCACCAGACGGTCTTAAAAATGTGAATGTTTCGGTTTCAAATTTGTACGGTAAAAATCAACAAATAATTCCCCAGCAAAATATTACACTTTACCGAGAACATTATGTTCATGTTCGTTATTCTAGTCCTAAATGGGGAGGTACTAAAAATCCACCCTTAAGTCCTGGTTGGTATGCTGATGGACTCATTCCTTTTGTAGATCCTGTGACTAGAAAACCTCCTATAAAAGCTGATTTAAAAGCAGTTCCATTTCAAATTGATGCTAAAAAAAACCAACCGATTTGGGGCGATGTTTTTGTACCTCGCAACACTCAACCTGGCCAATATACAGGCAAGTTTACAGTTACCAGTAATCAAGGAAAAGTCGAGGGTAAAATACTCCTAAAAGTTTGGAACTTTGAGCTACCTCTCAAACCATCGCTTAATTCTTCTTTTTCATTCTGGGAAGCTGGTACTAAAAGTGCTAATGAGGAACTCCTCAAACACAAGCTTATGCCTAAGGATGTGAATGTGGAGGATAAACGCGAATTAGTTAATAAGTGGGGGCTTGTTTCTACGAACCTTGGTTTTTGGAGCAAAGCGAATATTAAGAACTGTCAGATGATTCCAGCCCCTTCTGTGAAACAATTGCAGACAACTGCTTCGGGGTATCAGTCTGGCTTGTTGCTATATAACTACACGGCTGATGAAATTGATAATTGTCCCAATCTTTACGCCACGATTAAGCAGTGGGCGCGAAATCTGCACTCTGCTAGGGTTGCTAACCTCATCACTATGAAACCAGTACCTGAGCTTTATGACGACGGTTCAGGAAGCAGGCGCTCTGCTGTAGATATATGGGTTTTGCTGCCGAGAATGTATGATGAGGCACGAGAAAGAGTATTGTATGTACTTAATAAAGGAAATCAAGTTTGGTCTTACAACGCTTTAGTGCAAGATGATTACTCCCCAAAATGGGAGATAGACTTTGAGCCGATAAATTTTCAAATTCAACCAGGTTTTATTAGTCAGAGTCTAAGCCTAACAGGACTATTATACTGGCGGGTTGACCTATGGACTAAAGATCCTTGGAATGACGTTCAAACCTATTCTTCTGATAACCACCATTATCCTGGTGAAGGAATGCTGGTTTATCCTGGCAAACAAGTAGGTATAGAGGGAGTTGTTCCTTCTATGAGACTCAAGTGGCTGAGGGAAGGAGTAGAGGATTACGAATACATCGAGATACTCAAAAAACTCGATCGCAGAGATTGGGCGCTGGCAGTTAGTCGAAGTGCAGCTCGTGACTGGAAAAACTGGACACGCGATCCAAAGGTACTTGAAGCTGCTAGACGCCGATTAGGAGAGGAAATCGAGAGGCTTTCACCTACTAGCAAATAATATGAAGAATCCTAGATCAAAAACTGTTTGGCACGTTGGAGGAGAAGATATACGGCTTCGGATTCCTCTATTGCTGGCGCTCAGGGAGAGAGGTTTCAATGTGGGAGCGGTTGGATCTGAAGATGGAATTGACTTTGCAACCCATGATATACCATATTTTCGATATACCCTGAAACGGGAAATAAACCCAGTTGCAGATTTACATACTCGTTCCCAACTTTTCCATTTATTTACTAAATACAAACCAGATATTGTGCATGGTTTTGATACGAAGCCAGCCATAATCGCACCAGTTGTAGCAATGAAGTCTAAAGTTCCAGGAATAGTACGTACTGTTACTGGGATGGGCTATATCTTTTCTTCTAATTCTCCCTTGGCACTTGCACTCAGACCTATATATTGTTATCTACAAGGAAAAGCTTCTGCTACAGGAATTACAGTATTTCAGAATCCTGATGATCGCCAATATTTTCACGAGCATGGGATGGTGCAAAATGGAGGCGATGATTTAGTTTTGGGTTCGGGCATAGATGTAGAACAGTTCACCAAAAACCGCCCCAAACCCGAAGTGTTGGCAAATCTTCGTCAAGAATTAGGGCTTGAAGGACAGTTGGTAGTTACTATGATTGCGCGTCTAGTTGTTGCTAAAGGGGTGAGGGAATATCTAGATGCTGCTAGCATAGTGCGCGGTTTAGTGAAAAATGTCAAATTTTTGTTGATTGGTTCTTTGTCTTCAGAAGGGCAGCAAGCAGTTCCAATCCAAGAAATTCAGCAAAAAGCTGATGATGTTTGTTATCTTGGTTCTCGCAATGACATTCCGGCGCTACTGTCTTTAAGCGATATCTTTGTACTGCCAAGTTATTACCGTGAAGGTGTACCACGGGTTTTGTTAGAGGCTGGTGCAATGAAGCTCCCTTTGATTACAACGGATATGCCCGGTTGCAAGGAGGTTGTGCGAGATGGTTGGAATGGTTTATTGATTCCTCCTGGGAATGCAAAAGTTTTAGCTACGGCAATTGTGGAGCTTCTCAAGTCGAAGGAGCAAAGAATTTTAATGGGTAATCGCAGTGGTTTGCATATTAAAGAAAACTTCTGTCTAAAAAAGGTAGCAGATTCTTATACAAACATTTACTACCGTGCTTTAGGAGCGAAGTATTTAGAACAAACTTGTTGAAAAAATCCAAAAGCTAAATCAATGATTTTTAGAATTAGAAAGTTCTATGAACACTGAAATTGAGGCTATTCGTCAGCGTTATGCTAGACGTGAGCAACTTCCCAAATTATCTTTATCTGATCCGTTAAATCCATTTAACTACATGAGTTATGAAGAAAAACGACGAGCTTTCATTCACTGGATTAACGAGTCTGGTTTAGCACCTGTTCAAGATAAACGAGTTTTAGAGATTGGCTGTGGTTTTGGAGATAATTTACTTCAGTTTATATCTTTGGGTTTTCAACCAGAAAACTTAGTAGGAAATGAACTTTTGGAAGAACGCGTTCTTAAAGCCCGATGCCTACTGCCCACGGCAATTCAACTTTTGCTTGGGGATGCTTCAGCTTTTGATTTGGAGAAAAGTTCGTTTGATGTTGTTTTACAAGCAACTGTATTTACTTCGATTTTAGATACAAATTTTCAGGAAAAGTTAGCAAATCATATGTGGTCATTGGTTAAGTCAGGAGGTGGAGTACTTTAGTACGATTTCATTTTTAATAATCCTAATAATCCAGATGTTAAAGGTATTTCAATTAAGCAAATTTATAAATTATTTCCTCAAGCTGAAATTAGGATATGGCGATTAATATTAGCACCTCCTCTTAGTCGGTTAGTTGTGAGAATACATCCAAATTTTTACACTTTGCTAAATTTGATGCCATGCTTACGTACTCATGTTTTGTGCTGGATTAAAAAGATTTGATTCAAAAAATATCAAGGAAGTATAGAAAATTTTATAGAATATTATGGAAAACTTTTTACCTTTTGCATTACCAGAGATTGGAGAAGAGGAAATTGCTGAGGTCGTTGATTCCTTAAAATCTAATTGGTTAACGACAGGGCCAAAAACCAAACGTTTTGAACAAGATTTTGCGGAATTTATTGGATATGGAGTTGAAGCGATCGCTGTTAATTCTGCCACTTCAGGATTACATTTAGCTCTAGAAGCATTAGGCATTGGTGATGGTGATGAAGTCATTACTACTATCCATACATTTACCGCGACTGCGGAAGTAATTCGCTATTTAGGGGCAAATCCAGTCTTCGTCGATATTGATATCAATACTCTCAATATCGATCCCACAAAAATTGAAGCAGCCATCACTCCCCGTACCAAAGCTATTGTACCCGTTCATTTGGGGGGACTTGCGTGTGAGATGAAGCCAATTCTCGCGATCGCTAAAAAGTATGGCTTGAAGGTAGTTGAAGATGCTGCCCACGCTATTCCAACAACCTATCAAGGTAAATTGATTGGCAGTCTAGATAGTGATGCTACTGTCTATAGTTTTTATGCCACCAAAACAATTACCACTGGCGAAGGTGGAATGCTCGTTACCCGCAATTTTGAAGTTGCCCAACGCTGCCGTATTATGAGACTGCATGGTATCAGCCGAGACGCTTTTGATCGTTATACCTCAACCAAACCTTCCTGGTACTACGAAGTGGTTGCACCTGGTTTCAAATACAATATGACGGATCTGTCTGCTTCTGTTGGTATTCATCAACTTCAGAAAGCTTGGATGTTCCAAAAAAAACGTGCAGCGATCGCCAAACGATATGATGCAGAGTTGGCTGACTTGCCTTTACATCTGCCAGCAAAACCAGCTGATGGAGATACTCACTCTTGGCATCTATATGTGATTCGTTTAGATGACTCTGCCAAAGTGAGCCGTGATACTTTTATTGAGCAACTAGCTGCTAAAGGAATTGGTTGTAGCGTTCACTATATTCCGCTGCATTTACATCCTTACTGGCGTGACAAATATAATCTGCGCTCCGATGATTTTCCTTGCGCTTCCTATGCTTATAAACACATAGTTAGCCTACCAATATATACAAAAATGACTGAAGCAGATCAAACCCGTGTCATTCAAGCCGTTAACAAAACTTTGAATTAGTTATTATCTCAATTAAATTATCTTCAATAAAAACTGTTAAATAACTATGTCTAAGCGAATTTTTGATTTGTTTTTTTCCTTAGTTGGGATTACGATTTTGCTACCCCTATTTCTAATTGTTGCAATATTTATTAAATTAGATTCTCCGGGAACTGTATTTTTTAGACAAGTTAGAGTTGGAAGATTTGGGCATGAATTTAGAATATATAAGTTCCGCACTATGGTACTTGAAGCCGAGAAGATAGGTCAACAAATTACAATTGATAATGACCAAAGAATTACTAGAATTGGCAAGATTTTGAGAAAGTATAAGATAGATGAATTTCCACAACTACTTAATGTTATTAAAGGAGAAATGAGTCTAGTAGGGCCTCGTCCTGAAGTACCAAAATATGTTGGTATGTATACTCATGAACAGCGTAGAGTTTTAGAAGTACTTCCAGGCATAACCGATTTAGCTTCAATAAAATTTCGGAATGAAAATCAACTACTAAATCACAATCATAATCCAGAGGATTTCTACATTAATGAAATTTTACCTCAAAAATTAAAATTAAATATAGAATACATAGAACAAATGGGTTTGGGTTTTGATTTACTCATTATCTGTAAAACACTACTGCAAGTCATAGCAACATAAGAAATAGATTGTTAAAAAGGTAAACAATTAGAAATCAAGTAGGTTTTAGATATTAAATTGCTGCCTTCACTAACTAAGAAAAACCATGATTTCAAAATTTTATTTAGCAATGTAACTTGATTACAATTAAGGAACTTAATAAACTTATGGACACTGTAGAGACTTCATCAAGAATTGATTATTGGCTGATATTTAAGCGTCGTTTGTTACCTACTTCAATTGTTTTTATCTTTGTTTTTACTCTTTTTGGGGTAGCGGCATTTTTTAAAAAGCCTTCTTATTTATCAGAAGGTAAATTAAGATTTCAAAGAACAAATACTACTTCTTATTTAACAGGTTTATCAACAGAAATAGGAAAATTAGAACCATTAGTACAAGACCAGAAAACTAGTCCTCTGAATACAGAAGCAGAAGTAATACGTTCTCTTCCCGTTGTGAAAAAAACTATCAGCCAACTTAACCTAGTAGATAGTAAAGGTAGACTTATAAAATCAAAGTTATTTATAAAAAATCTTACTGTCAAAGATGTGAAGGGAGCTGATGTTATACAAATTTCTTATCGAGATACAAATCCACAAATTACAGCAGATGTTGTAAACACATTAATGCAAGTTTATCTGAATCAAAATATATCTTACTTGAGATCAGAAGCTTCAGCAGCCCGCAAATTTCTAGAAAAACAACTACCAAATGCTGAATTAGTTGTTCGTCAAGCAGAAGCAGAACTAGCAAAATTTAAAGAGCAATACAAAGTTGTTTCCCTACAAGAAGAAGCAAGTAAGGCAGTAGAAATTATTGGAGAATTACAACAGCAGATAAACTCAACTCAATCTGAAATTGCCGACGTTCAAACCCAATCTCAAGAAATCCGCAAGCAATTAGGCATGAACTCTCAGCGGGCATTAACAGTCACTTCATTTAGCCAAATTTCAGGAGTGCAAGATATTCTCAAAGAAATTCAGCAGTCAGAATCGCAACTTGCAGCTAAACGTACTGTTCTACAAGATACTCATCCACAAATTCAAAACTTAGCAGAAAAATTACAGTCTTTAAATAGGCTACTACAACAACGAATTAAACAGGTTGCAGGAACGAATAAACCACAACTAAACAAAAACTTACAACTTGGAGTTTTGCAACAGCAACTTTCTGCAAAGCTTGTGGAATTAGAAGCAAATCGTGTGGGATTAGCGAGTAAAGCCACTGCTTTATCAAACTTACAAACTGAATACAAACAACGACTGAATAATCTACCTAAATTAGAACAACAACAGCGTCAGTTGGAACGTAAAGTACAAGCAGCCCAGTCTACCTACTCACTTTTACTACAAAAATTGCAAGAAAGTCGGATTGCAGAAAATCAAAATGTAGGGAATGCCAGCATTATCAGTAAAGCTGAAGTACCAGAAGAACCGATTTCTTCTCCGATGCTTTCTTATCTCAGTGCAGGCTTATTAGCTAGCCTGGTTGCATTAGCAGCTGTATATGTTTTGGAAGTAAGAGATAAATCAATCAAAACCGTTGATGAAGCGAAAGAATTACTAGGATTTACCTTACTAGGGATTATTCCTTCTTGGAGCAAATCGAACAAATCTATTCGTAGCGATGAAGAACCAGAGCCATATAGTGAAAGACTTGTTGTTCGTAATACTCCTCGATCGCCTATTAGTGAAGCTTACCGGATGCTGCGGGCTAATCTCATGTTTACGAGTGCTGACAAGGAACTGAAAGTTATTGTTGTCACTAGTTCTGTTCCTAAAGAAGGTAAGTCAACGGTAGCTGCCAATTTAGCGATCGCTATGGCACAGATGGAACGTAAAGTCTTACTAGTAGATGGAGATTTACATCGTCCAGTTCAGCATCGGATCTGGGAACTATCGAATGACCAGGGTCTAAGTAATATAATTGTTGGACAGTCAAATTTGAGGATGGCAGTCAAAACTGTGATGACTAATTTGGATGTTCTGACTGCTGGTGTAGTACCTCCCGCTCCAGCCTCTCTCCTCGACTCCAAAAAAATGGCTGCTTTGATCGAAACTTTTGCCGTTCACAACGACTTTGTAATCATTGATGCTCCTTCACTAACGGTTGCGGCTGATGCTGCGACTTTGGGACAAATGGCTGATGGTGTGTTATTAATTGCTTGTCCGGGGGTTGTTGATACTGCAAGTGGTTTATTTACAAAAGAGTTTTTAGAAAAATCTGGGCAACATGTTTTGGGAATGGTTGTGAATGGAGTTAATTCCAATAACTACAGCCGTTTTTATATTGCTGATGAATTCTACTCTCAAGATAGCGAGATGAATGGAGCTGTGAGAACTAACAATCTGAAGATATAGATTGAAAGCCTCGAAACTCTCGTTACTAGGTTCAACTTGGTAACGAGAACTAGAACCTGTGGTTCTCAATCAAATCGTGCAAGTTATCAACTTCAATTTAAAAAAACTTAGACTATCAGCCTTGGAATTGATTCCAAGGTAATCAATCGCTTTAAAGCAGCACGTAACGCACCCTACTTCACATCAAGACTTTGATAGTTATCGGAGATGTTTACTGAACTCTAAAGCCGATTGGCTCCTGCTTTGCCAAGCGAGTTAGCAGTTCTGCTGTCAAAGATTCTCCGCTACGTCGCGCTTCCCAAGAACCTGAGTAGTGTTTACTGATTCTCCACTCTCCCTGCATATAATTTTCATCTTCGGAGATTGTACCAACATACCTAACTGGATCTGGTGAAGTAGTCAAGTAGCTTTTAGTAAAGCTGATGCGACGCCCTATAACCTCTCCATGCAACTGTGCTTCTCCGAGAAAGTTATCATCCAAAATGTTGCCACTTAAGCTATTGCCACTTTGAATGAGTACTGCTTCAAAACGAGTTGGGATTTCTTCTTGCCAGTAGGTGCCAAGCCAAGTACCACTTAAATCTGCCATGAAATTTTTCCAACACTTTGTTTTATTGTGGCGTTAATTAGGTATGAAGTTCAAATGCCAATCTCGCTACACTAAGGTAATTAGCAAAAGTGCTTTCTAGTCTAGTCAGCAAATTAGCGTATCCGGAGGAAAACTATGAAAGCAGTTGTAATTCATAACTACGGATTGGCAGATGTGTTGCGATATGAAGATGTGGCACCACCAAAAATTAAACCCGATCAATTACTTGTTAAAGTGCATGCTGCTTGCATTAATCCCATTGATTGGAAAATTCGCAAGGGAATGTTGAAAGTAATTACAGGTAACAAATTCCCAATGATTTTAGGGTTGGATTTGGCAGGAGAGGTGGTAGAGGTTGGTACTAAAGTCACGCGCTTTGCAATCGGAGATCAAATTTACGGTTCTGTTAAAGTTCCTGGAGGTGCTTATGCCGAATTTGCCGCCATACAAGAAAACCAGGCTGCTCTCAAACCTAAAAATATGAGTTATGAACAAGCAGCTACTTTGCCTGTTGCAGCACTCACCGCTCTTCAAGCACTGCGCGATCTGGGTAAAATTAGGGCAGGACAAACTGTGTTGGTTAACGGTGCTTCTGGTGGAGTGGGAATTTTTGCAGTGCAGATTGCCAAAGTATTTGGCGCAGAGGTAACAGGAGTTTGCAGCACGAAAAATCTAGATTTGGTTAAGTCTTTGGGAGCCGACAATATCATTGACTATACACGGCAAGATTTTACTCAAGATACTTTTCAATACGACATTGTTTTTGATGTAGTTGCTAAAAAGTCTTTTGCTGACTGTAAAAAAGTTCTTAAGCCTAATGGAATTTACGTTACTACAATACCCACTCCACAAAACATCTTACCAGGAATATTGTCAACGTTGATTCCAGGGAAAAAAGCTAAATTCGTGCTTGCAAAACCTAACCCTCAAGATTTTGCGTACCTAAATGAATTAATTGAAGCAGGCAAAATACGCACTGTTATCGATCGCACCTATCCCCTCCAAGAATTAGCCGCTGCTCATAACTACAGTGAAAGCGAACGTGCCGTAGGAAAGATTGTGATCGCGATCGCCAGTTGATAGTAGAAGCAATACCTTGTGCCTGCCCTTAGGGATTATTATTTATTGGTTAGTAGGGGAGCCAGTGCTTTGCGGAGCCAGTGCGGTGAAGCAGCCCCCGTCTTGGCGGTTTCCGGCGTTCGCGTAGCGTCTCCGAAGGAGTTTGGGGGACTGCTGTACGCCGGAGGCGTTCCCACAGGGTACCCGAAGGGTGGACGGGTTCCCCGGCATAAAGCACCTGGCGTCGGGTTCCCCGCGTTGTAGCACCTGGCGTCAACTGGCGTCGGGTTTCCCGCGTTGTAGCAACTGGCGTGCGGGTTTTATTGATGATATGAACGGTTAAAACCGACAATTTATCTTCTAAACCAGCCCGTACAGTAGATAGTAGGGGCGAGTTTTGCTGATTACCTTTCGGTTGAAACAGACAATTTATCTTTTAAACCCGCCCGTACAGTGGTTAGTGGTTGGTTGTCCCCTTGTCTCCCCCTCCCCGCGTCCCCGCGTCCTCTTCCTATTCCCTAATTCGACTTGTTTTTTCACCGACAAACTAATAAAATAAGGATAGTAACTGGCTATACAGAATTTTTACTGTTCGTATTACAAACCGCATATTTCTGCACGGTTGAGTACACGTTAAGTTATGCAAAAATATTTTGCTCAATCGTTGCAAAATCCTAAAAAAGTGGGCTTGACATTGAGTACCAAAATACCTAAGCCTTCACCCAAAAATACTAGGACCCCCATCCTAAAAATACTAACACCCCTCCCCCCACAAAAATTTTAAATTTCCATTAAATCGGGGTTGGGGCTTGTGAGTACAAGCTTAATCAATCCAATAAATCCAATCAACATCGGATGTACTAACCGATCACAAGGTGCCTGATATAAGCAGAAAATAGCGCACTGCTTTTTATCAGAGCATTACCGATGCCACAGACCTTAGAGCCGATCCGGAAAACCAAAATTGCACAAACACTGGATGGTGCAAATACCGAAAAAAAGCAATCCTTTGTTGCTAGCGTTTTGTTTGAGCCATTATTAAGTGATTTTCGCATAATTTTCGAGCGTGATCCGGCAGCACGTAATTGGTTAGAGGTGTTATTTTGCTATCCGGGATTCCATGCTCTTTGTTTGCATCGTCTTGCCCACTGGTTACATCTTCGTCAGGTGGCTTTTGTGCCTCGCCTAATTTCTCACTTGGGAAGATTTTTGACTGGAATTGAAATTCACCCAGGAGCAGAAATTGGCAAAGGGGTATTTATCGACCACGGTATGGGTGTTGTCATTGGCGAAACTGCGATTGTTGGGGACTACACCTTAATTTATCAAGGTGTCACCCTCGGCGGCACTGGAAAAGAAACAGGTAAGCGCCACCCCACCTTAGGCAAAAACGTCGTTGTGGGTGCCGGTGCGAAAGTTTTGGGCAATATTCATATTGGCGATCGCGTTCGTGTCGGTGCAGGTTCGGTTGTGTTGCGGAATGTCCCCGCTGATTGCACTGTAGTAGGAATTCCTGGACGTAATATTTCCCGCAAGCAGTCTGTTAGTCTCTCTCCTTTGGAACATAACAAGCTTCCGGATGTAGAGGCGAGTGTAATTCGCTCTTTGCTAGAACGCATAGAGCAACTCGAACAACAAGTGCAAACTTTAAAAGAAGGCAGAGGAGCCACTGCGCCCTTGGGGGTTAAACACGTTGTAGCACGTGGCGTGGCAGAAGGTAATTATTTGTAGTTATTTGTTTTCGTTTTTTGTTTCCACCAACCACACATTACCAACAAATGAAGAATGTTACAACACAGTAGTTCTAACGCCTTGGGCGATCATATTTTGCAGATTCCTTTAAGCGATCGCTGGCGAATCTATCACCGCTTGCAAGAGTTAATGGTTCCGTGTTCGTGTCACCCTGATGGTTCTTTGCGAGTACAAGTGAATAGTTGTTTAACAGTAATTCTTGTTCACAGTACTGTCAAGCAATTTGTGGCTTCTCGGCAAGAATTAATCGATTGGTTAGAGCAATGTTGGCAGTTGTGATTATTTAACTAACACAATTCATGACATTTATTACTTCACACTTTTTGTCAAATCTTCTCTTATGGTTAACTGTAACACTGATATAAAATTTATTAATTTTTTGCAAGAAGAACTCGAATTGACAAGAAGGGATATTGCTGTAGCTTTGCGAAAACGTGAGTTGGAAAATGGCCCATTACCAATGCTGCTTTGGCAGTATGGATTTGTAGATATAGAGCAGTTAGAGCGGATTTTTGATTGGCTAGAAGAACAAGTTTAATTAGATAATTTTTGATTCTACATCTAGAAAGTAAATGGAAACAGCCTTTTATCTTATGCCCTCTGCCTTCTACTTAGCACACTAAAAAATTGACATTCACTTTGAGGCTAATACTATGATTTGTACTTTAATTGCTGGACTGAGCTTATTAATTTTCTCAGGAGTTGCCAATACATACATGAGCTATATACTACTCGATGAAATCTCTCATCCTTCTGGAAAAAATAATTCTTAATTTATACTCATTCCTGGTTTGTTGTCATACAGAATGCAAGTTGGTAATCGAGTAAGAATGAAGTTAAAAGCTAAATGATGTAGACGCCCGCTAGGGCGGCTTCTTGAAGGGTAGGATAAAGGATGAAATATTTTATTAATTCATACTTAATACTTCATCCTTCATCGTTTATTAAGTCATTGCTCGTTACCAGTAATTTTTCAGGGCATTAGACCAGAAATGGTACGAAAAACATTGCCTAAGAGGTATTTTTGCAATGAATCAGGTCTTAATTAATGATACGACTTTGCGTGACGGCGAACAAGCAGCAGGTGTTGCTTTTAACTTACAAGAAAAAGTAGCGATCGCAAAATTTCTTGACACTATCGGCGTTCACGAAATAGAAGTCGGTATTCCAGCGATGGGTGAGGAAGAAATGCGAGCGATCGCAGTCATTTCTGACTTAGGTTTGTCTGCAAATTTGCTAGGCTGGAACCGTGCCGTCATCTCAGATATTCAAGCTTCCTTGGCTTGTGGCTTGGAGCGAGTACATATTTCTATTCCTGTCTCTGGAATTCAAATAGCGGCTAAATTTCATGGTCAATGGCGAGTAACGTTACAACAACTCAAAGATAGTATCAGCTTTGCTTTAGATCGCGGTCTTTGGGTTGCAGTAGGAGGAGAAGATTCTTCTAGAGCCGATGACAACTTTTTGTTTGATGTAGCTCATTATGCCCAAGAATGGGGTGCATCGCGGTTTCGTTTCTGCGATACCGTTGGCATTCTCGATCCGTTTACCACATATACAAAAGTGAATCGCTTAGTCGCAGCTTTGATGATTCCTGTGGAGATTCACACCCACAATGATTTTGGTTTGGCAACCGCCAATGCTCTGGCTGGAATTAAAGCCGGAGCCATGTCAGTAAATACAACGGTAAACGGATTGGGTGAAAGAGCAGGCAATGCGGCTTTAGAAGAAGTTGTCATGGCAATCAAGCGCATTTACGGTTTCGATGTCGGTATCGAGACTCGGCGTTTGTTAGAACTATCTCGACTGGTAGCAGCGGCATCAGGTTGCAGTGTACCGCCCTGGAAAGCAATTGTCGGCGAAAACACCTTTGCTCACGAATCTGGTATTCATGCCCATGGCGTCATGCAAAACCCCTCTACCTATGAGCCATTTGCACCTGAAGAGGTGGGTTGGGAGCGGCGTTTAGTTGTAGGTAAGCATTCTGGCAGGCATTTACTATCTAATTTACTACTACAGCATGGCATCACTCTCAGTGTAGAAGAAAGCCAGTATGTTTTAGATGCTGTGCGGAAACGATCAGTTCAGAAAAAACGCAGCTTAAGCGCACAAGAAGTGTTGAATTTAGTCAAAGAAGTGAGATACTCTCATGCCATCGGATGAATTTGAATTAGATGACGCACCAGCTTTTGAAATAGGTGACAAAGTCCGAGTTCGCAAACTCATTAAAAATGATGGTACTTTTCCTGGACAAGAAATTGGAAAAGTATTAGCAAATATCGGAGATATCGGTTATGTAGCTAGTATAGGTACCTTTTTACAAAGGTCTTATATTTATGCAGTGCATTTCTTACATACAGGGTTCATCATCGGTTGTCGTGCAAAAGAACTAGAACTTGTAGAGGCTAAAGATAATGAAGGTAATGCTACGCAAAAATAACACTGGTACTTTAATGGTTTACGTTGCCAAAAAAGATTTGGAAGAGGAAGTTGTTAAAGAAACAGATGGAGCCGATGGCAAGATTTTTACTTTAGCAAATGGTTGGGAACTGTTATTTACTAACTTACCAGATCCGCTAGTATTACCTCAAACTTTTGAAGCAAAACGTCTTGCATAAATAGGGAATAATCAGAAGGCAGAGGGCAGAAGGTAGAAGGCAGTAGACGCGGTAGACGCGTTCGCCGTCAGGCGTTGCGTTAGCTAGCGGCTTCCGTTCAGCGAAGCTGTTCCCGTTCCCCGAAAGGGGTTCCCGCAGGGTAGGGTAGGTACGGCTTCCGTAGGTAGGCAGAAGGTAAGAAAGTTTTGTTATGCGTTCTGGTGTGCGCAGTTTATGACAGCTACTTAGTTAATAGCTATTAGCTATTAGCTATTAGCTATTAATTGTGAATAACCTCAAATCCAAAGTAGAAAATGAGCAATAAGTACCTAACCTTATCGGAGTTTAACCTTGAGGGGCAATTCCTTGGTTTTGTGGGCGATCCATCAGGATCGTGTAAATACTTGCGAGTGGCGATCACATCTGGAGAAGTGCGACTGAAAATTCCCAAGGAGTTGCGTTGTTCTCTCAATCAATATCTAGAAATCGGTGAAATCATTAGCGTCTTTGGTTTGAGTAAGTTAAACTCTCACACAGGCAAAATCAAATTTAAAGTCTATGGGGTAAAGCCACTTGGTATTTGCCCAAGCCAAAAAATGCCCCCGCCACCGAAAGCCAAAATTTTGGTATGTCAAAAGTCTGGCTGTCGCAAACGGGGTGGTCAAGGTTTACTCTCAGAATTAGAGAAGACTTTGTGCGAACGTGGGCTTCAAGATCAAGTCGTTATCGAAACTACTGGTTGTTTAAAGCGTTGTAACAACGCACCCAACTGCATATTACAACTTGGGCATAAAGAATACAAAAAAGTACATCCAGAGGCGATCGCATCGTTATTGGAAAATCATTTATATAAGTTACAACAATAAATTGCAAAGAAATTTTGTAATGAATTTTTGTAATTAATTTTATGGGTAGACGGGATTCAGGCTTTGTCTGCCTGTTTTGCTTGAATAGGCGATCGCTATTAAAAGGGAACAGAACCATTAAACTCATCTGTCTCCTATCCCCTATCACCTATTCCCTATCCCCTATCCTCTGCCACTAACGCAAACGTACAAGTACCGCAGATAACAAAGCCGCGATCGCACTTGTCATAATTACAAGTACTGCACAGGCTGCCAAAACACCCAAAACGATCACCACCCCATCTTGCTCAATTATGCCGAGACTAATGACAACTATTGTGACGGCAGGCGGCAGATTACCAAAAGGGATAGGCAGAGCAATCACAAAAGCAAGAACAAGAAACAATAAGCCCAACAGGCGCTGTGCGAGAGGAGAACTAATAAATCGCCAGCGTGGGCGAATCACTTTTTCGTATTTTTGTAGGTAACGCAGAATTTTGTTGATAACTTTCTCAAAATCTTTGCGTTTAAAGGAGCGATTTGCAATCCATCTCGGTAGCCAAGGCTTGGAAAAACCTAAGACTAACTGTGCCGATACAATCATTAAAGGTATGCCAATAATCGCAGAAACTCCAGCAACAGGTAGTGGCAGCGCTTCTGGTAACGCACAAATAAATATTAGGGGAGCAAAAGCCCGATTATTCAACTCACTTAGTAAATCTCTTAGGTAAATACGCTCTCCTGAATGTTTTTGTAAGAAATCCTGTAGTAATCTTGAAGTTTGTAATTTTGTTGGTAAGCCAGATGATGTAGGCATAGTCTAGGAACAGAGTTTAGCTGGTATTTCTGATCAATAAATTAATTGCTTGCTTTCCGTTCTACGTGCAACACTCAGTGGAAAGAAAAATCACAGCATGACAAGAACGATGTTTAAAGGATACTTTCCCTGTCAAAATGTAAGATAGCTTTCGGCCGAAGGCTTACTGCTTGCACTTCCCAGATAGCGATGTATTCCAATGAACATTAAAACAGTTGCGACTACACCTTTTTTAGACCAGAAACCAGGCACTTCCGGTGTGCGAAAATTAGTTTCTGCGTTTAAGCAACCCCACTATCTTGAAAATTTCATTCAATCGATTTTTAATAGTATCGAAGATTACCAGGGGCAAACCATGATTTTGGGCGGTGATGGTCGCTACTATAATCGGCAAGCGATTCAAACCATCCTGAAAATGGCTGCTGCTAATGGTGTTGGACGGGTTAAGGTTGGTCGTGGAGGTATCTTGTCTACGCCGGCAACTTCCTGCGTAATTCGTAAGTACAACGCTTTTGGCGGTATAGTTTTGTCTGCCAGCCACAACCCCGGCGGCCCAGATGGAGATTTTGGCGTCAAATATAATACTAGTAATGGCGGCCCCGCACCGGAGAAGGTGACAGCAGCAATTTTTGAGAAAACCAAAGTCATAGATAAGTATAAAATTTTGGAAGCTCCTGATGTAAATTTGGATACTTTAGGTGAATCCAAATTAGGAGATATGGTAGTAGAAGTCATTGACTCTGTACAAGACTACGAAAAATTGATGGAGTCCCTATTTGACTTTGACCGAATCCGAGAAATGCTGACTAGTGGCAAGTTTCGGATGTGCGTAGATTCAATGCACGCAGTGACTGGCCCCTATGCCCATGCTTTATTTGAGCAGAGATTAGGCGCACCCGCAGGTACAGTAAAAAATGGTACACCACTAGAGGATTTTGGCGGTGGACACCCCGATCCAAATTTGGTTTATGCTCACGATTTAGTAGAGATACTTTTTGGTGAGAATCCTCCCGACTTTGGTGCTGCTTCCGATGGCGATGGCGATCGCAATATGATTTTGGGACGCAAATTTTTTGTCACACCGAGCGATAGTTTAGCAGTTCTAGCAGCTAATGCCACCCTAGTTCCAGGCTACAAAGATGGTATCGCAGGAGTGGCGCGTTCTATGCCCACCAGTCAAGCCGTTGATCGAGTTGCTGCTAGTTTGGGTATCGATTGTTACGAAACACCAACGGGGTGGAAGTTCTTTGGTAATTTGCTGGATGCAGGTAAAATCACTCTTTGTGGAGAGGAAAGCTTTGGTACTGGTTCTAATCATATCCGTGAAAAGGATGGATTGTGGGCAGTGTTATTTTGGCTGAACATCCTAGCAGTTAAACAACAACCCGTCGAGCAACTGATGCGGGAACATTGGCAAAAATATGGTCGCAATTACTACTCGCGTCATGACTACGAAGCCGTAGATAGCGATCGCGCTAACCAATTGATTACCAAACTGCGCGAGCAAATTCCCAATCTTAAAGGGAAAAAATTTGGCGATCGCGAGGTAGAATACAGCGACGATTTTAGTTACACAGATCCCGTAGATGGTAGTGTAAGTAAAAATCAGGGCATCCGAATTGGATTTACTGATGGTTCTCGCATTGTCTACCGCCTCTCTGGCACTGGCACCCAAGGTGCGACGCTGCGAATTTATTTAGAAAGCTATGAACCCGATCCGAGCAAGCACGATCTCGATCCGCAACAAAGCCTTGCAGATTTAATAGCGATCGCAGATGAAGTTGCCCAGGTACGCGCATTGACAGGCATGGAAAAACCAACTGTGATTACTTGAAGCTTAATTGACTTCTAGCCGGCAATTTTTGTAGGGTGGGCACTGTCTAACTTTCCTCAAACCTTTATTTTTAAGTTGTTGGCAGTGTCCAACTTACAAGTAGTAGTAGTGGTATGGCACAGCTAAAATAGTGCATTAAACCTCTTGCACTCATTCTATATTCAAAGAAATCGACCACAGATGGACACAGATGGACACAGATAAAATCTATGTTTATCGGTGTCTATCTGTGGTTGTAATTAACCTAAATCGTGATTGTTGCAAAAAGTCTATTGTATTAGTAGTCAAGTTCTGCAAGGAAAACGCTACTAGGAGCCTTTTCTCTCCTATTATTTTTTTGTAGGGTGGGCAGTGCCTAACTCTCTCCAAACCCTTATTTTACGTTGTGGGTAGTGCCCACCTTACAAGTAGTAGTAGAAAATCTCAAACGGTGCGGCGCTTGGAGATGGCATAAGCCATTACCCGCTTGCCTTGGCTTTTCTTACTTCTTTGACAACTTCCGACGCTCCTACTTGTGTTTCTGGATTGCGAGTGTACCAGTATGCCCAGGCAATTAATAATGCTTGGAAGGGTAGTCTTACTAAATAAAGCAACTGGCTATGGGGAATTCCCTCAACTTCAATATTGTGCAAAGTCATGTAAATGTTGGCAGGAAACACCGCAATAAACAAAGCGATTAATCCCCATGCTGCTGCCACACTCACAAATGGAATCATTAAACCAACGCCACCTAAAATCTCAAAAACACCACTGATGTACACAGACGCAAATGGCGGAAACGATGGTGGTACAATACGGGCGTATTGCTCTGGTCTAATAAAATGAGTGATACCGACGATGATGATAGAAACGGCAAGAACACCGCGGAGGATTTCTTTGCGGCGAAGATCTAAGTGAGGCACAAAAGACATAGCAAACATAAGCAACACTAGATTAAATAGTAGATATTGCTGTGCTAGCCTACTTCTATCCAAAGTTAGTCCACCGCAAAGGTAGTTTATGTTTTTAATTTGCCCAACACTTCTACTGCTCTAGCAAATTGAGGATCTGCTAAGGTGCCGATTTTCTCTCGTTCCTGAAGCCATAAATTTTGTCGTTGTTTATCGTTCAAATTCACAGCTATATCTGGAAGAATTCCCTGCTTGTTAATATCTCTGCCACTGGGAGTATGGTATTTGGCAATTGTTACTGTTACTCCCGAACCATCGTCAAGGGAACGCACTGATTGTACTAAACCCTTGCCAAATGTTTTACTACCAACTAAAACAGCACGCTTATTGTCTTGTAAAGCACCAGAAACAATTTCGCTGGCACTGGCGCTACCTTGATCCACCAATATAACCAGGGGTTTATTTGTCAAAGCGCGTCCGTTTGCCACTTCTCGTTCTACTTCACCCTGCCTGTCAATCATGGAGACGATCGCGCCTTTATTAAGCCACATTCTAGTAATTTCCACACTAGAGGAGAATAATCCACCAGGATTATTTCGCAAATCCAGAATATAGCCAGTTACTTGTTTACTTTCTAAGTTTTGAATTGCGTCTTGCACTTCTTTAGCAGCATTTGCACTAAACTGCTTGAGACGAATATAGCCGATATTGCCTACCGGAGATTGCTTTTGGGAAAACTCTACAGGATGAATTTCAATCCGCGCTCGTGTAATTGTAAATTTTTTTTGTTGCCCGTTGCGCAAGATTGTCAGGTTAACTTTAGTCCCCGGTTCACCTCGAATTAAGGATACAGCTTGATCGGTATCCATCCCTTGTGTGCTTTTACCGTTAATGTTGAGAATAATGTCTTTTGCTAGAATCCCAACTTTAAAAGCGGGTGTATCCTCAATAGGAGCAATCACAATTAGTTGTTTGGTTTTATCGTCTAAACCTATTTGAATACCAATACCTGTCAATTCACCAGAAGTTTCCGTTTGCAGATTCTTGAACTCCTGTGGATCCATAAACCGGGTGTATGGATCGTTTAGCTTTTTGAGCATCTCCCGGATGGACTTATAAGCTTCCTGTTTGCTGTTGTAAGATTTGCTTAAGTATTCACGACGAACAGCTTGCCAATTAACTCGATTAAAACTACTGTCTACGTACTGACGGTAAATAATTTGCCAAACTTCATCTATTAATTCTTTAGGCGATCGCTTCAATAACCTGGAATTAGAAATGGTTTGTATAGGTTTGAATTGTTGAAAAGGGATTGGCTGTGCTAGTTGTGCTGATTGTACTGAAGCACGTGGTTGAGAAGTGTTAGTAAAAATACTGTACCTATTGCCTTGGCAATCTATTTTTACCTTGTTATCTGGCGTTGCTTGTGAAGCGATCGCCATTTCAATTTGTAGCAATGGTAGCGTCAAAGTACCTATAAGGCCAACAATTGCATGAAAGCGGGATGAAAGAGTCATAAATACAACAGCTTTACCAAGGTTGTCAAAAAGTATCTGTAAACATCTAGCTAATTTAGGAAGATGTGTAACAGTTACTGTTTTTCTTTTCTAGATATTGTAGGAATTTTTTTAATATTTGCAACTAAGCGATCACGTTGGCGTACACATCTCTACCTCAATAGCCTGTTAAGACAAAATTCTTTTGCTCCACAATCCACCTAAATACATCCATCACAAGTGGTGATAAAGTCTTGTGGGATTTTACATCCAGATTATATATAATATGCAATCACCCATGATGTTGAACTTTTCTTAGCATCTGTACGCTATATAAATATTTATTTTTTAATTTGATAACGGATGAGATTCCTAACTTCTTCTATAGATAAATTCAGTACTTGAGCAGTCCTTATTTCTACTAGGTTGATATCAGTAAATGGAAGCAGAAATTCTAACGTTGTTAAAGGGTCATTAGCAGTTTTAACTTCTACAGAACTAAATCCCTGAGCGTGGTTAATTTCAGCTTTAATAACTTTTAAAGTCACTGGTATTTCTATTTTTAATTGGCTTGGAGATTTAAGATTTCTGATGTTAGAATCAAATCCCAATTTTTGAGCGATCGCTAATTCATAAGAATTGAGGTTAGAGTTAAAAAATTCAAACTCTAATTTTTTAATTATGGAATTTTCTGTTTTAATTTCAATTTGAGTAAATTTTTCTTCTTTCTCAATTTCGACAGCAACAATTTTAAAACTTAATTTGAGTTGTGCCTGTGGAAGTTGGTCAGCTTGTAACTTATCGAAGGTTCTGTAAGGGAGACTCAATAGTTGTTTTGTCACTAAATCACTAGTTACCCAAAAAATAATTCCTACTAAAAGCAGAGGTAATAAAAATAATAAAAATGGTAAGCGTTGAGAAGACATAATCTGTGACATTTAAATTATTTAACAATAACAATTTGGCTTTTACCTATAAATTTAGCAGCCTTTCAAACTGTCTAGGGATAGAGGATACCCGCGACATTAATCCATCGGAGATATAAAATAAAGTCTTTCTTGTGGAAGACATTAATGATATTTTGACTTTTATATTATGAAATAAAAGACAATCAATTTTACTGCAAAGGCTTAACCTCTAATGTTTTATGCGGATATTACTGGTAGAAGATGACTTAGAACAATTGGAGCCATTACAGGGTATCCTGTCTGAAGCTGGATATATTGTAGATGCAGCAGAAGATGGAGAAATTGCCCAGTGGCTGATTTCTCAAAAAGAATATGACCTGTTAATTTTAGACTGGATGTTACCCACAATTAGCGGGTTGAGTCTTTGCCGTCAATATCGTCTCTCTGGTAAAACCGCACCAGTGTTGATGCTAACAGCTAAAGATACCACGCCGGATAAAGTCATGGGTTTAGACGCGGGAGCAGATGACTATGTGGTTAAACCCGCTGACTTGATCGAATTATTGGCGAGGGTGCGTGCTCTAGGGCGTAGATCTCCCAACTGGCAGGGAGATACTCTTTGTGTAGCCGATCTACAATTACGGCTGGCGAACTTGAGCGTGGAACGCAATCAAATAAAAGTAGAATTATCTCCTCGTGAAGCGCAACTGCTAGAATATCTAATGCGTCACCCCAATCAAGTTTTAACTCGCAACCAAATGGAAGAAGCGTTGTGGGAATGGGGTATGGAACCAGAAAGTAATGCCCTAACTGTGTTAGTACGCAAGTTGCGGCACCGCTTGCATTTACTGGGTGCAGCAGATTGGATTCAAACGGTGTATGGTATGGGTTATCGCTTCCGCCCACCAGAATGTTAAGAAGGTTACAGGGGATAAAGTACAGGGTACAGGGGAGCAGAGGGGGAGAATAGCTACTAATCACTAACCACTGTACTGATGGTTTTAGAAGAGAAATTATCGGTTTGAGCCGAAAAACAATCCAAAAACCCGCCCTTACTATCCTCTAAGCCAATGACGAATGAAAAATGACAAATGACTAACTATGTTTAATCGTAGCCGTCGTAATCTTGCAAGTTGGTTTACTCTCGCAATGGGGAGTATCCTAATTATATTTGCGGCGGTAGTTTATTACCTAGAAGTTATAGATCAGCTGGAGGAACTGGATCGATTACTCTACAAAAAAACCATCGTGATGGCAGCGAATGTGAAGTCAGAACTGTACAAAGGTGAGCAACAGGTAGACTTAGAACATGTACCATTATTGGGAAGTAGAGTACAACCATTGCCAGATAGCCAGCTGGTATATGCACGTTGGTACGATGAAAAAAAGCAACTGGTGCAATTTTTCGGTGTGGCTCCTCATGATCGCCTATCAGTGCCAGGTGGGTTTGATACTATCAAGACTGCTGACAAGCAAATATGGTTGCGTCAGGTAACATTACCTGTTTATCAAGATAATTTATTAATTGGTTATTTGCAGGTGGCAATGCCAATGACTTCTACAGAAAATGCTTTGGCAAGCTTCCGTCTAATACTGGCAATATCTGTCCCCATCACTTTAAGTGTAATTGCGTTAACTGGTTGGTGGTTGGGAGGTGTGGCAATGCAACCAATTCGCCACAGTTACGAGCATTTACAACGGTTTACGGCTGATGCTTCTCATGAATTGCGATCGCCTCTGTCAGCTATGATCAGTAATGCCCAGTACGGTTTACTGTCTAGATCTGACGATCCCGTGGCACAGCGTCAGCGCTTTCAAAAGATTTTTGAGATTGCCAAGTCGATGAGTAGTTTGGTAAATAATCTGCTGTTTCTTGCCCGTTATCAAGGCAGATTACCTAACGAATCTTTGCAAGAAGTCGATCTAACTGGCTTACTTAAGCAAATAACTGATGAATATGGCACACAACCAGAAGCACAACATATCAGTTTAATTTCTAAGTTACCTACTAGTAGTGTAGATGTGCTTGGTGATAAATTATTACTACACCAAGCTGTAGTTAATCTACTTAGCAATGCTTGCAAATATACACCCTGCGGTGGTCAAGTTCAATTGCAGTTACATACCCAATCACGGTGGGCTGTAATTCAAGTTACAGATAATGGTATTGGTATTCCTAAAGCTGATTTGCCATACATTTTTGAGCGGTTTTATCGAGTAGATAAAAAGCGTTCTCGCAAAACAGGAGGATTTGGTTTGGGGTTAGCGATTACTCAACAAATTATCCAATCTCACAGTGGTGAAATTAGCGTCAAAAGTTCAGTCGGGAAAGGTTCTACATTTCAAATTATTTTACCTCTGGCTGCAAAAAGATTAGGCATGAAATGCTAGTAGCCCTGATTGCGAAAGAGTCATTTTGTAATCATATTTAGAAAGTAGCCTAGACAAGGCTAAATACTAAACCTCACACAAACTAAAACTCTAAAAAATAGACAAAATGAAACTTGGACAATGGCTGGGATTTTTAGCACTGGTAATCTCGCTTTACATCCTTTGGCAAATTCGGCAGCTATTGTTGCTATTATTCACTGCTGTAGTGCTAGCAGTATCTATTAATCAGCTTGTGCAGCGATTTCAGCAGTCTGGTATCAAACGGATTTGGGCTGTGTGGCTAAGTTTGGGTATTGTCATAACGCTACTAGTTGGCGTTTTCTTTTTGATTGTGCCACCATTTATCGAGCAGCTTAGGCAGTTAGCAACGCTTTTACCAACCGGAATCAATCAAATACAAAGAGGTATTAATTGGTTAGAGGAGCGCTTTTTACAGACTTATTTGCCAGATATTCCTGATTTTAATCGGCTGATTGAACAACTCCAGCCTTTAGCTACTAATTTTCTGCAACAGGCGATCGCTATTTTCTCTACCTCTGTCACTGCAATCTTAGAATTCCTCTTAGTTATTGTTTTAACATTAATGCTACTTGTTAATCCTCAGCCTTACCGCAGAGTTTTTGTACGCTTCTTTCCTGCTTTTTATCGTCCTAGAGTCGAAGAAATTCTCTCTCGTTGTGTGCAAGGTTTAGGTAATTGGACAATTGGTGCTTTGATTGAAATGGTATTTATTGGCGTTCTTAGCGGAGTGGGGTTATGGATTTTAGGAGTACCACTGGTGCTAGCTCATGCAGTTTTAGCAGGTTTACTTAATTTTATTCCTAATATAGGCCCAACTTTAAGTGCAGTGCTACCAATGGCAATAGCTTTTGTTGATACCCCTTGGAAAGCTGTGGCAGTCTTAATTTTATACATCATAATTCAGAACGTTGAAAGTTACTGGCTCACCCCCACAGTCATGGCAAAACAGGTGGCATTATTACCTGCTGTCACTTTAACAGCGCAAATAGTTTTCGTCACTTTTTTTGGAGCTTTGGGATTACTGATGGCAATACCACTGGCGGTAGTTGCCAAAACCTGGCTAGAAGAAGTGCTATTTAAGGATATTTTAGATCAATGGCGGCAAGCTCCTTCCTCTGAATATTAAGTAGTTAGGCAAAATAAAAGTTATAGGTGAACGCAGGGAACAGGGAACATGACAAAGTCAGTCTGTAGAAAATCATCATCATAGCTAAACAAATTAGAGATTAATGAGGTAAAAAACCTTGTGCTCGGAAAATTGCAAAACCGCTTCCAAAATTTTAGAAGGAAAGTAGTTGAGCCGATCCAAATTCAACAGCTAGAAATAGAATTGCTAGCAGAATCAATATTAGATATACCTTATCTAGTTTTGATTGTTGGCTCCTGTGCGATCGCTACCTTTGGATTATTAACTAACAGTAGTGCGGTAATTATTGGAGCTATGATTGTTGCACCTTTGATGTTGCCAATTCGAGCTTTGGCTTACGGGGCTTTGCAAGGAAATATAATTTTATTTCGCAAAGGAGTCATAGCAGTCGCAGTGGGAACAATCATTGCAATTGCGATCGCCTATAGTTTGGGGTTATTTGTCAGTCTTCCTAGATTTGGCAGCGAGGTGCTGGCACGTTCGGAACCAACTCTATTAGATCTAGGGATTGCAGTCGCGGCTGGCGGTATCAGTGGCTATGCTAAAGTTGAGCCAAAAATTTCTGGAAGTTTAGCAGGAACAGCTATTGCCGTTGCCTTAATGCCTCCAATTTGCGTGATTGGCTTAGGATTATCACAGGCAAACTTTTCGCTCAGTATTGGAGCAACCTTACTTTACCTGACGAACCTACTAGGCATAACTCTTTCGTGTATGCTGACGTTTTTACTCGCAGGTTACGCATCTTTGCATCGGGCGCGAAAACCCCTGCTTTGGACTATAGCTTTGACGGTTATTCTTGTCATTCCCTTAGGCGTCAGCTTTTATCGGTTGCTTCGCCAAGCACAGCTAGAAACTAGCGTGCGACGAGCACTCTTAAACAAAACTGTCACTTTTCAAAGATTACAGTTACTTACACTAGAAACTAACTGGTTAACTAATCCACCACAAATTCGTCTCAACGTGCGGGCAAGGGAACCCGTAACTCCTCGGCAAGTAAAGTTCTTGGAAGAATTTATTGAGCGAGAAATGGGGCAATCTTTTACTTTAATTTTTGAAGTTGGTGAGGTACAAGAAGTACAGCGAGAAAATTAAAAAAGGAGACAAGAGATAAGAGGAGGTGGGGAGATGAGGAGGCTGGGGAAGCTGGGGAGCACCAGGGGCAGAGGAGAACAACCAACTACTAACCACTGTACGGGCGGGTTTAGAAGATAAATTCTCGATTTGAACGGTAAGATGATCAGCAAAACCCGCACGCCAGTTGACGCCAGTCGCTTCAACGGGGGGAACCCTCCGAAGTCGCCTCAACGGGGGGAACCCCCGCACGGCGCTTCTCTCCGCAACGCGCTGGCTCCTTTATGCCGGGAGACCCGTCCACCCTTCGGGTACCCTGTGGGAACGCCTCCGGCGTACAGCAGTCCCCCAAACTCCTTCTGAGACGCTACGCGAACGCCGGAAACCGCCAAGACGGGGGCTGCTTCACCGCACTGGCTCCCCTACTAACTAATGACTACATAACCAATCGTTAACCTTAATGGCTTGATTAACCAGAAGCACAATGCCAAAAGCAAAATCTCTAAGTATCGATTTTTCTCAGGAAAAGGAGGCAGGATATCAACGCGTTTACTCGCGATCGCCACTTTTAACTAACCTGCCAACACTGTGGAACGGATTTTATTTTGCATATGACTGTCAACCTCCTCATGAAACTCCTGAAGTATTTGCTCCACAACATGGAGTTGCTATTTTTACACAAGTACCAAAAATAATCAACTACGAGCAATCAATTGACGGGCAATTTTACAGAAAACAAATTTTTCCAGGTGATATTGTTATTACACCAGCAAATATCGCTACTCGTGCTCAGTGGAATACAGCATTCAGTATAATTCTTCTCGGTTTTGAACAAGTAGTTTTTAGGCGTGCAATTTGCGAGTCACTTGAGCCTGAGCAGGTAGAGCTAGCACCACACTTTGCTATTTCCGATCCACTAGTCTACCAAATTGGGCTAGCACTTAAGACAATGCTAGAAAATGACGGGGCAGGAAGCCGTCTGTATGCGGAAACGATGGCTAACGCTTTGGCTGTTCATCTTTTGCAAAACTACTCAACGCAAAAACCGAGTTGGCGTGATTATCAAGATGGTTTACCTCGACACAAGTTACAAATAGTAATTGATTATATTCACGCCCATCTTAACGAAGATATAGGATTAGCAGAACTAGCAGCGTTAGTACAAATGAGTCCGCGTTATTTTCTGAAACTTTTTAAAACATCAACAGGTTTTACCCCCCATAAATTTGTTATTCACACCAGAATTGCCCGTGCTAAGGAATTGCTGTTGTTAAAACAAACAAGTATTGCTGAAATTGCCCTCAAGGTTGGTTTTGCTAATCAAAGTCATCTGAATATGCACTTCAAACGCTTGCTTGGTGTAACACCCAAACAATTTCAAAACAAATAGCAATAACTTACAAAAATCGGAATAACTTGCAAGACATGAGAGTGCCAATTTTGCTTATTTAGAAGAAACATTATTGTGTCTTTTTGTTAAATTCAACAAATTCAAGGGTTGATAGCAGCAGACACAAAAGTTTCGTTAAAAGTTCAAGCAATTTGGAATTGGCAAATATGAGTACAGGAATTGACTTGCAAGAAAGTTTTATCCAATCTCTTTTGGATATAGGAGTACCACTGGGAATAGCAAAAGCAATTTGGATGCCGCTACCAATGGTGCTGATGATAGTTGGTGCCACAGTGGGAGTGTTAATTTGTATATGGCAAGAAAGAAAGATTTCTGCTGCCGTACAACAAAGGATTGGCCCAGAGTATATAGGGCCATTCGGTTTATTGGCAAGCGTTGCAGATGGTTTAAAGTTAGTCTTTAAAGAAGACGTAGTGCCAGCAAAATCAGATGTGTTGTTATTTACCCTTGCCCCAGTGATTGTAATACTTCCAGTATTTCTCTCTTACCTAATTGTGCCATTTGGACAGAATTTGATCATCAGCAACGTAGGTATGGGAGTATTTTTGTGGATAGCTTTATCAAGTATTCAACCCATTGGCTTGCTGATGTCTGGCTACGCATCGAATAATAAGTACTCCCTCTTAGGAGGTTTGCGAGCCGCAGCGCAGTCAATCAGTTACGAAATACCTTTAGCTTTGAGTGTGCTGGCAATAGTAATGATGTCTAATAGTCTTAGCACCGTTGATATTGTAAATCAGCAATCTGGATACGGTATCCTGGGTTGGAACATTTGGCGACAACCAATCGGTTTTATCATATTTTGGATCGCAGCCCTTGCCGAATGCGAACGATTGCCCTTTGATTTACCCGAAGCCGAAGAGGAACTAGTAGCAGGTTATCAAACAGAATACTCTGGCATGAGATTTGCTCTGTTTTACATTTCTTCCTATGTTAATTTAGTGCTTTCTGCGTTGTTAATAGCCGTTTTGTATTTGGGAGGTTGGGATTTTCCCATTCCGATGAGTCTGATAGCTAGCTGGTTAGGAGTCAGCGCCAACAACCCTGTGTTGCAGATTGTCGCGGCGTCATTGGGCATCATCATGACTTTGCTAAGAGCCTATTTCCTGGTATTTCTTGCCATTTTACTACGCTGGACGGTGCCTCGCGTTCGTATCGATCAATTACTAAATTTGGGGTGGAAGTTTTTGCTACCGATTGCTTTGGTTAATCTACTAGTAACAGCCGCTTTAAAGTTAGTTTTTCCTTTTGCTTTCGGTGGTTAGCATACTTGTGCCAGACTTGATATTAACTATTACTGCAAGTTTCCGGTCAATTCCAGAATTTCATCAAAGCAGAAACGACGAACCAAATCAGTAATTCCCTCTGCCAAAGCAGAATGAGTTTGGGGGATCTGCTCAAGCAGTTGTATGATGCGATCGCTATCAACCTCCAAAGCTGCTTGATGTAATTGTGCTAACCATTGTGCAGACATGGTTGTGATTAACTCAGAAAATTGTATCACTGGGCTTGTTTGTGGATTGTTTTCCTGTGCTAGTATCGCTTCTGGTTGTGCATAAAGGTAACTTACTCCCAAATGTTGGGCAATTTTTTCAAACAGTACTTGTTCTCGAAAAGGCTTGCGAATCAAATCATCACAACCTGCCGCCAAAATTGTTGTCTTTTGCTCTTCAAAAGCACTCGCTGTCAAAGCAATAATTACAGTACGTATTTTAGACGCGGGGAATTTTTCTGTGTGTGTGTCACTGCTTCTGGTTGTCACCGCGTCTTTTGCCTCCCTCGCTCGAATCTCCCTAGTTGCCTCATAACCATCCATCACAGGCATCCGCATATCCATGAACACAAGCTGCGGTTGCCATGTTTGCCATAGTGCTATTGCTTGTTGTCCGTCTGTTGCAGCTTCAACTTCAAAACCAACGCTGCTTAACAATTGTAAAATTGGTTCGCGGTTCTCTTGACGGTCATCTACAACTAAAATACGATAATGAGGCTGTTGTGGTGCCAATTGCAGGACACGGCTTTTAGTTAGTTGGGTGTTAGTTTGTAATGGTTGTATGGTTTTGACTTGCACATTAAAACTAAAAGTTGAACCTTGCCCAAGTTTGCTGTGAGCGCGAATTTCTCCACCCATAATTCGGATAAATTGATGGCTGATAGTAAGTCCCAATCCGGTACCTTCTCGAATTTGGATGCCACTGCTTGTTTGCACAAAGGGTTTAAACAGATTTTCGATTTCTTCTGGTGCAATCCCACATCCAGTGTCTTCTACCTCAAAGTGTAGGGATTGGGTACATGAAGAAGACGCGGAGACATTATCAAAAACATTCCCCATCTCCCCGTGTCCCCACCTCCCCGTGTCTTCTTGATTTCCCACCTCCATGTGTCCTTTTCTTGCACGCAGCGTTACTCCTCCTTGTTGGGTGAATTTGACTGCGTTACCCAAGAGGTTGATTAGAACTTGGCGCAGTTTTCCTTCATCAGTATTAATGTATTGTGGTAAGTCTGGGGCGATTTCAAATTTGAGGAATAACTGCTTGGCTTGTGCACGGATTTGGAACATTTGTTGTAGTGTTTGCAATAGTCCAAATAAGTCAAAGGATTCGGGATTAAAAACTACTCGCCCTGCTTCGATTTTGGACATTTCCAAAACGTCGTCTATTAAGTTGAGTAAGTGTTCTCCACTACGGTTAATAGTTGCTAATGATTCACGTTGTCTGCTATTTAAGGCTGGATCTCTCTCCATGAGTTGGGCAAATCCAAGGATGGCATTAAGCGGTGTGCGTAATTCGTGGCTCATGTTGGCTAAGAACGCACTTTTGGCTCGGTTCGCTGCTTCTGCTGCTTCTTTTGCTACTCGCAGTGCTTCTTCTGCTTGATGTCTTGCCCTACCAATTGCGATTAATTCACCTACCAGTTTTAGAAAGTTAATTTCTTCTTGACTCCAAATTTTACAGTTGTGAATTACATCCGCACCAACAAACCCAACTACTCGATCAGAATGAATCATTGGCACTCCAACCATCGATTGGATCGACTGACTTTCAAACATGATTCTCTCTGGCGCATCGGATGGTAAGTTAGCGACACAGGGAATTTGACAAACTTTACCGTGAGCTATTTCAGTTAGTCGAGGGAATATAGTCACAGCGCCTTCTCTAGCCATATCGGTTAATGGTTTAATATGAGTAGCACACCATTCATAGCTGAGATGCACGTGGCTGCGATCCTGGGAGTACTCAAAAATACAACAGCGATCAGCACCAATAAATTGAGCGATCGCCTGGAGCGTAAAATTAATGGCAGTATCTAAATCTTGATCGATGAAGTGGCGAGAAATGCTGCTGAGTAAACTTTCTGCTTGAGCACGACGCTCTAAGGCTTCTTCTGCTATTTTACGCTCTGTAATATCACGAGCACAAGTAATTATAAATTCATCACCACTCAATGTAACTACTTTTGAAACGTTGCTACCTAACCATCGCCAACTACCGTTTTTGTGCCTTGCTCGCACTTCTGTCGATTGATTTCCACCAAATTCTACAATTTTTTGTAGTGTAGTGAAAATAACAGTTACATCGTCAGGATGAATAAAGGGCGCAAAATATTTTTCTTCTAACTCTGCAACGTCATATCCCATTATTCCTGTCATGTTTGGTGATACATACGTTATCTTGCCCTCTAATGTCATCAAGGAAATAATATCACTGGCATTTTCAACCATAGTGCGAAACTTTAATTCACTCTGTTGCAGAGCTTCTTGTGCTTGTTTGCGTTCTAGTTCAGCACCGGCACGAGCGGCGAAAATTCTTAATATCAATTCTCTGCCTGGATCGTCTACCATTGGCTTGTTGTCTATAACTGCCAAGTGACCCAAGATTTTACCAGAGGCATTAATTAAGGGAACTCCCAAATAACTTTCAGCACCGACAGTAACTAAATCTGTATCACCGGGGAAAAGAGTTTGAATTTTTTGAGGATAGTAGCATAAATTGCCTTGTAAGACTTGTTCACAAGGAGTGCCATAAACCTCATATTCAAAGTTTTCTTCACTTTGTTTATCTAACCAAACTGCTAAAGTGCGCGCTCTAGTTTTGGTTTCATCAATGCATTCTGTGACAATAGCATGGTGAACTTGTAGTACTTGAGCCAGATAACGGACGCAGGAGCTAAAAAATTCATCACCTGTTTTTGCTGCTGTGCCTTCAACAATTAAACTTAAAGCTACCTCTCGCTGTTTGCGATCGCTAATATCTGTAGACATGAAAGTAGCAATCCAGCAATCTGCGGCTGTATCTCGCACAGAAGTTAATTTAAAAGAAATCCAGCGTAAATTTCCATCTGGGTGTAAGTAACGATATTCTCCTTCACTAGTTCGCTCGGCAAAAATTTCATCAAACACTTTTCTGTATATAGCTTCCAAGTCTTCAGGTACAATTCGTGAAACAAAAGGATTTTTGTCAGCTATTAATTCTTCGGGAGAATATCCCCACATTTCGATACTTCCAGCAGAGCAGTATTCAAAATGCCATTCTCGATTTGCATCAACTCGGAAACGACTGATAGCAGCAAGTGCACTATTAAGAATAGTATTTAGTCTAGCTTCTGACGCTTTTAAAGCTTCTTCTGCTTGCTTACGACTGGTAATATCACGGAATGTCCAAACTCTGCCAAGAATATTTTCTCCTAACTTTTGCGGACATGAATATCGCTCAAAAACTCTACCATCTTTCAGTTCTAATAAATCGTTAATATATGCTTCTGGAGTAGCATATAATGCTTTGACTTTTTGTAGAAATACATCCGATTCTTTAACTTGATTGGCAAGATAAAGTAACCGTTTTTCTAGTTCTGGTTCTACAATAATTTCAGATGGAATCGACCAAATTTCCAAAAATTTTTGATTGTAACTAATGATATTTCCAGCTTGGTCAATTGCTAAAATTCCGTCTTGAATAGATTCAAAAGTAGCTTGTAAAAGTGACAAAGAAGTTTCTAATTCCTCACGGGCTTGTTCACGTTCCGTTGCATCCGTTCCCACCGAGAGAATTTCTATTAAATTTCCCTGCTCATCTAAAATTGGTTTATTAGCCCAGACAATCCATGCTCGTTTGCCATTTTTGCAAATATTTTCATGCTCGTGAAGCAGGTAATTTTCGGGTTGTCGGCAAATATCACTAATTAAAACGTGTAAGTTGCGCCCAGAAGACTCTATTTCAGGCACAATTGTTTCGATCACATTACGTCCGATAATTTCGTCTAAAGCAAAGCCAAAAAATCTTTGTCCATAGTCATTCAAAAATTTAACATGACCATTACCATCCCAACGTAGAATAATACAATTGGCTGTTTGTACTAAATCACGATATTGAGCTTCGCTAACTCGTAGTGCTTCTTCTGCAAATTTGCGATCGCTTATATCTGTAGAAATAACCGTTGCAATCCAGTAGTCTGCAACTTCATCTCGTACAGAGGTAATAGTGAGAGAAATCCAACGCAGGTTGCCATCGGGATGGTGATACCGATACTCTTCCTCGTAAGTTCGCCCTGCAAAAATGTCGTCGTAGGCTTTTGCATAAATATTTGCCAAATCTTCAGGCAAGATCCGCGACACAAATGAAGTTTTATCTGCTAATAACTCTTCAGGAGAATATCCCCAAAGCTGTACGCTTTTTGGAGAGCAATATTCAAAATCCCAATCGCGATGGGCATACACTCGAATTCGATAAATGGCAGCTAGGGCGCTATCAAGAATTGTGTTGAGTCTTGCTTCCGAGGCTTTGCTGGCTTCCTCTGCTAATTTGCGATCGCTAATATCAACAATCATGAAATCTAGACAAGATTCTTCTTTGTTGGCACGAGCGGACATTAATCCCCAACGAATACCTCCATCGCGGTGACGTAATTGGATCTCAAAATTACGCACTTCACCATACTGTTCTATTTGAGTTAATAGCCAAGAGCGATCGCTCGGATTGACATGAAATTCTGGTGCGTAATGCTTACCAATCAGATCAGCAACGCAACTATAGCCAATAATTTCTGCACAAGGTTGATTTATTTCTAAAAATAACCCATCTTCAAGACGAGTGCGACCAATGCCCACTAGTGAATTCTCAAAAATATTTCGATATTTTTGTTCGCTACGGCGTAAAGCTTCTTCTGCTCGTTTACTATCGCTAATATCTCGCCCTAATGTCAACAATCCCTTGCGTCTGCCATCATGCTGAAACAAGGGGATTTTAATCATATCAAAAATGCTCACTGTGCCATCTGGTCGGGGAATAACTTCCTCTACTCGATAAAGAGAGCCTTTTTGCCAAGCTTGTTCATCCGTTTGGATGCAATTGAGTAAAGCATCACGATAAAAACTACTAAATTGTGCTAGTTCTAAATCTGTTTTACCTTTATATTCAACACCCTGGAGTCCTAAAAATTCCAAGTTAGCCTGATTCGACTCCAACCATCGTCCGGCGCTGTCTTTAAAGCAAATAATATCTGGTGAAGCATTAATCAGTGTCTGCAAATGCTCATCACTTTCTTGTGGTGATTGTTCTACTTGTGGAACGCGAGTGTGATCTTGCCTTACCAAAGTGATATCTCTAATCACTATCACCGCAGATTTGTCGCTTAATCCTGCACAATTTCCAGAGATTTGTAACAGTAACGAATTATCTTTTTGTCTAAATTCATAATTTGTCGTTACGTAATTCCCTTTGTGCATTTGTACATCAGGATACGCCTCAATAGCTACAGGTTGCCCTAACTGAAAAAGAGGCAATATCTCACTAAACCTAGAGCCGATAATTTGACTGTGGGGCTGGTTAATTAGACGCTCAAAGCTAGAATTGCACCATTGTATCTGTTGCTCTTCCCCTACCCAAATTACAGCATCAGCGATTACCTCTAGTGCTAATTGCATTTTGCTGAGGCTTGCCTGTAAATGCTCTATTTGCTCTAGCTGTTGGGCGCTCACCACCGACTCCTGATTCAATCCAAGATGTAAATGTCAACTTGGTATAGAGATTGTAACGCCATTTTCTTGCCAACGCATTTATCTATAGCAATTCTACAGATAATCTATATGGCAATCCGATTTGATGACTGAATCTCTCGTAGAAACAGCAGACGAGGATCTCCCCGCTTCATCTGAGACATTTTTTCTAACCAGGCGATTTTCTCCCCTAGTTCTCCCCGATTTATCTCTAATTTAAAAACAAAAAAGTCGTCTCCCAACACCTCCTGCACGCAATGTCTGGTTAAGTTTGACACTAGGCGCAAAGTTTCGTTGCAGGAGTTTTTCTACAAGGAAAATACTTATTGTTAACTAAAAATAAAATTAAATGAGAGATTGTCGATAAATAGCGATCGCCTCCCCTACTTTTACCCGATTGATCTGTAAATTAACAGAAATTCAACATAAAACGCTAAGATAGATAGAAATTTAAAGACCTCCCTTTTGTGTTGTGGGAGTAAGTGTGTTGTTAATTCTCGTTAAAGACACTGGGAAAGACTTGTGGTTCTTTGACGAGAATTTTTTCATGATTAGCAACTCCAGACACTGATACCAAGTTGCGTTCAAACATATTAGTTCTGGCAGGCAGGGGAGCAGAGAGAGAAATACTATCTCGGAATTGCAACTTAGTGTGAGAACACCGAGAAATAGGGAATACAGAAGCTTAAGTAGGTGGACAGTAAAATGGCAACTTCACTGAAAGCAGATGGAAACAGCCTTCTGCCCTCTGCCTTCTACTTATTGCGTTAGGTTCTTGAGCTTAAGTCTTTCAACGCAGATGAAATAACTGTTGCTTCTCTCTTGTGTATGGGCTAGAAGTGCTTTTTAATTACCAATGAAAAAGCGTAAAGTCCTTATACCATTTCACGGCTACTTTCGCTTATCCATCCACTTGTCTATCGGCGTTAGCGCCAGTTCCTCCTACAGAGGCTTAAAACATTGTCAGACAGAACAAAGAACAAACAACGAAAATCACCGTGAACTGACTATAGAAAGGAGAAGAACGAAAAACCATGCAGATCAAACAAAATAAAATCTTCCGTCAAGAAGCCCTTGATCGCCTGTCTTCTCCTGAACAACTTGATCAGGCAATCCAAATTGTCAAGCCCCAAGCTTGGCTAACCCTAACTGCTATGGGCTGTTTAGTTGCTATGGCTGGAGTCTGGAGTGTAGTTGGGCGAATTCCCCTAACTGTGACAGGACAAGGAATTCTCATTCGTCCCCGGCATATGGTGCAATTTCAATCTCCTAGTTCCGGTCAATTGCTAAGTTTAAAAGTCAAGCCAGGAGATATTGTTAAAAAAGGGGACGTGCTTGGTGTAATTGACCAATCTACCTTAAAGCAGCAATTGCAGCAAGAGAAAGCAAAGTTACAGCAATTACAAATTCAGAATCAAGAAATTGATAAGTTAAAAAAGCAGCTAATCGCCCAGCAAATCCAAATCCTCAAACAGCAACGGATGGACATGGAAGGCAGCCTCCAGCGAGAGCAAGTGACGCCGAAGTTACGAGATCAAACCATGAGCGCGATCGCCCAAAAACGTCACAGTTTGAGGCAAAGAAAGAAACAAATTAGCTATTTACTAAAAATCTTGCAACAACGAGTTGAAAACAGACGTCAGCTCTTTAAAGAACGCGCAATTAGCCAAGATTTATTTGTCCAAACCCAGCAAGAATACTTTAATACTCAAACACAATTTTTAGAGATTGAAACGCAATTAAAAGAGCTTGATATTCAAACAACTAATGCTCAAAGAGATTACTTACAAAATCTTAACAAAATTGACGAAATTAATACTAGAATTAAAGACTTAAAAACTCAAGAAACAAAATTGCAGACGCAAGAACTTCAACAGTCTATCGAAAAAACTAATCAAATTCGAGAAGTTAAACGTCGCATTGCCCAATTAGAATTACAATTAGCAAAAGAAAGTAAAATCATTAGTAAATACAACGGTCAAATATTAGAAATAAGTATTGTTCCAGGTCAAATTGTTAATTCGGGTATTCGCCTTGGCTCAATCGAAGCGGAAGATCCGAAAACAAAAATGGTGAGCCTTGTTTACTTTGCTAACAAAGATGGTAAACAAATTAAACCTGGAATGTCCGTACAGGTTACTCCCAGCTTTGCCAAGCGGGAGCGAGAAGGCGGCATCTTAGGAGTGATCACAAATATTTCTTCCTTTCCTGTAACAACACAAGATATTGCTGCACTGGTTGGCAATCAAGAAATTGCAGCAAGCCTTGCAGGCAAAGGAGAAGGTAAAGTTCAAGCTTTTGTGCAGCTACAAGAAGATCCAGCTACACCAAGTGGCTACAAATGGTCATCTTCACAGGGGCCACTACTAAAACTATCATCTGGTACTACTACCTCAGTTAAAGTCAAGGTGGGAGAAACAGCACCTATTTCTTATATTATTCCGCTACTTCGCTCTTGGACTGGCATCTATTAAAGAAAAAGTAACAGGGAAAGGGAAAAGATAAAAGGAACTATTTCTATTAGATCCCCGACATTCTAAGAAGTCGAGGGTCTGTATTTTTAATACTTATCTTAATATATACTTATCCAAAAAGAAAAATACTGAAAAATATGTTTGAGCAATTTTTAATTTGTAAATTTAAGTATAGATATATTGAAGCTAAAAGTAGCTTTCTTCATAAATGGAGAAGATTTACTGTCAATAGGGATACTTATTAACTTCAGTGCTGAGTATTCTTAAAAGTTCTTTGATTTATCCTCCTTAAAGTAGAGGAAATATACTCAAAAATTTGCTTTGTTTTTCCATTCTTTAGTCAGATTCTTTACCTTGACATCAAAAAACTAAACAAAAAATTTAAACAAATTACTAGTATATAAAATTCTCAGCTTAATGCCAAAGTGGCAACCCTCAGTTGTGAAATTTGTTATTCATTGATTTACCAGGAATTTTTATTTATGTCTACTGACTACGCCAGAGAATCCTTAGTCATAGGATGCCAGAAGAAAGACAATGCAATAAACTTTTAATTACCCCATCCTTTACAATAAATTTACATTATATTTGAACAAAATTGGGAGGAATAAAACATACTAGATAACTAAATGGGGAAGCAAAATTGCCGTAAATTTTTTACAATCACCGTCACAATATGATTGGTCAGTTACTAGCAGGACATTATAAAGTTCTTGAAGTATTGGGTGAGGGGGGCTTTGGTCAAACTTACATTGTTGAGGATATACACCTCCCAGGAAAACCCAATTGTGTCCTCAAGCATCTTAAAACCACTAGTACAGACCCGGAATCTTTGGAAACTGCCAGAAGGCTATTTCAAAAAGAAGCCGACACCCTACAACAGTTGGGGAATCACAGCCAGATACCGAGACTTTTAGCTTACTTTGAAGAAAAGCAACAATTTTATTTAGTACAAGAATTTATTGAAGGGCATCCGCTCAGTAGAGAACTACCTCTAGGAAAAAGATGGACGGAAGATCAGACTATCGAAATGCTGATTGAAGTGTTGAGCATCTTGGAATTTGTTCATACTCAGGGTGTAATTCATCGAGACATTAAACCTGATAATTTAATTAGGCGTGTATCAGACAACAAATTAGTTCTAATTGATTTTGGGGCTATTAAACAACTGCGAAGCCAAACCGCCATTGGAGCAGGGCAGCAAAACATCACTATTATTGTTGGCACTCGCGGCTATATGCCCTCCGAGCAAATTCGGCGATTACCACGTCCTAGCAGTGATATTTACGCTTTGGGGATGATGGGTATTCAAGCATTAACGGGAGTATATCCCCACGAACTGCAAGATGATCCAAATACGGGAGAAATTCTTTGGCAGGATTTAGCTTCTATCACTCCGGAATTAACTGCTATTCTCGCGAAGATGACGCGTTATCATTTCAAAGAACGCTATCAAACAGCAAGCGAAGTATTAGCGGCGTTACGAGGGTTAGGTAATTCGATTAATAGTGCGATTAATAGTGCGATCGCAAGCGTTGAGTCTTCTGCAACCAGCCTACATCAGTTAACTTTAGAGTGGGTAGAAGATGGTCAGGTAAAATATCGCACGATTTTGGAGAAGCAACAAAGTAAAAATTCTGGCAAAATCCGTATTGGTCGTGACCCTGAACAATGCGATATTGTTTTACCAGATCCGACAATATCTGGACTACACGTAGAAATCTTTTTTCATTCACCAAAACAGAGATTTTATTTACGGAACTTACGTCAGCAGAATCCTCCTATTATTGACGGACAATTGCTCTTGGCTGGAGAGATGCCTTTAGCATCTGGCAGCACTCTGCGTTTGGGGCAACAGAATTTCAGAGTTAGGGAAATTAGCTGCAAGCAATATCCTAGTGGCTATACCCCGATGGATTATGCCAGGTGCTTTGCGATTACACTTGCATCAGCACAACCTGCACCTAAGACTATGCGGGTATCACAAATTAAAAAGTCTGAAAACGGTGGCAGAAAAGTAACATCAGTGAGTCCGATTATAGTTCCAGCTTCGATTGCGCCGAAGAGAATACAACCTAAATTAAAGGTAGGTACAGCAGTTGCAGTTAGTGCGATCGCCGGTATATTTTTATTGAATACTGGTAATTTAAACAAAAATCAAGCACAACAGAATTTGATATTACAACAACCTCAATTATGTCGTGTTGTTTCTCCTTCTGGCGGCAAGTTATTGGCAAAATTACGCTCTGAACCCCAAACAGAGATTGGCGCAATGAAGCAATTAAATCTTGGTGAAAAAGTTTTATTTATGAAAGTACGAGGAGATTTTGTCCAAGTAAAACTTGCTGATGGAACACAAGGTTGGGTTTTCGGAGATGATATTCAGCGTTGCCAAAAAACTATAGGTAACTCTGGTAGTTTTTACTCAGACTCAAATTTACAGCCTAATTAGGGATTGGGGATTGGTGACTGGGGATGAGGAATGAGGAAGAGGAGTGGGAGAGTGGGAGAAATATCCTCTCGTTGTCCCCGTGTCCTCTTTCTCCAACCCCTAAAACCTTGAACCAGGCTGCTTCAAAAACTCCTTTTCTTCGGATGTAGAGTTTCTTCCTAAAATTGCATTCCGATGAGGAAAGCGCCCAAAACGCTCAATAATTCCCATATGACGAATAGCGTAGTCAATACAACTAGTACTATCAGGATCGCTACTAAGTTGTTGAAATAGCTTTACTGCTTGACGTTGATGCTCAAGATTTTCACTGTGTTCAAATGGGAAGTAAATAAACCAGCGTTGTACCGATAGTAATTTTCGGTCATAACCTTGGGCAACAGCGTGCTGTGCGGTTGAAAGTGCTTCCCAATCTGTGGCAAAGGCATCTGGAGTATTGCGAAACATATTGCGGGGAAATTGATCTAGCAGCAAAATTAGTGCTAAACAACTATCGGGAAATTCCATCCAGTCGTCTAAGTATCCTCCGGCTGCCTTTTGGTAATATTTAAAAAACTGGGTTCGCACTTGTTCATCAAACTCTGGCTTTTTAGTAAACCAAATATTTATTGGTTTTCCATAATCTGGCTGTTCGGGTTTGCCAAACCAAAAGTCTAATATTTCTTGTGCCTGTGTCATTGCTTTTACTGAACACTACAAAGAACTTGTCGCATTTTACGCATATTAGCTGGTAATTCAAAATTGATTGCTTGTTGAATTAAAATTGACGGGATGGGAATATTCGGGGTTGCTTGTACAGCATAACTAAGCAAAGTCCCACTACCGTAATCCAAGAGTTTCAATTCCGCACTGAAATCGTGGAAAGTACCTTGTTCTAGCCGAAATTGGATTTTCTGCCCCAGTTCTTCCACAACGTTTAAGTAAATTTCTACATGGGCAGTAAAAAAGAAGAAAGCTTTTTGTGCTGCTTGATACAGACGCTTGACTTCTCCTCGTCTGTGCAACACTTCGCTTTTGGTAATGTCAGGGAAATACTGTACCCAACGAGGGTAATCTGTGAGTTGTTGCCAGACTTGCGATCGCACCAGTGGTACATACATCCAAGCAGTTACCGCACCACCCCAAGCTGTATGCGATCGCGTTTCTAATAAAATTTCACCTTGTTGTATGACTTTATTTTGCTCATCTTGACTCCAAGCCATTTGCAAACCTGGGGTATATGAGCCTGAGATATTGGATGCAAATATCATGTTTTCTGTCACTCCTAAACTCCTCACATTCCAGAGATTCAAACTCGGAACTACTTAATTATTGATTAAGTGTATTCCATCAATTACAATTCCAGTCCAATAAACAAAATTCCCGAAAATAAATATTTATAGTTAATTATGTTCTAATTTTTACTAATATTAAATAATATCTGCCAGGTTTTTCAGTAAAATTACCTTAAAGCTTGCAACAATTATCATATTGCCAGATTAATCGATACTACTATTACTCGTACCAACCTCAAATCCGAGCAAGGTTTGAAGAAGAATTCAGAATCAATTCGTGGGGGATACCTACTTCTATCTGCTCTGCGTCTTGTCACCCACCACTAATTGTAGAAGGCGCTCATTGAAAATTTAGCGGAGCCTTAAACCCATCTATTTGTCCACCAGCCACATAGAACTCATGCTGTAGACACCCATCCGGGCGATTTCTAATTTTAGATACAGCGGCAAGTAGAGTTGGAATGATGCTGGAAAGTGGATACGAAGGTTGATTGGAAAATCGAGAATTTTGCTTTTTAATCCCGCAAAATGGGACAAATGCTCAATTATACTAATTTCATGCAGATTGCATTTTCAACAACGCTCCCATTCACTCTTAGCCGATCTAAGATGGCTATATCTCAAATCGAAGGGCTGTTAAGTTAAGAGGCAAGCTACGTGAGTCAATCTTCTTCCAAACTTAATCGTGCATTAACCCAAGCTTTTGGTCTTTTTCTCGGTATTGCCATCGCTGTTTGGGTATTGAGAGGTTTTGGCATACTGACTTTTATTCCTGGAGGAATTATTTTACTACTGTTTGTTTTGGCGATCGCGATAGCTATACTTAGCTACGTGCAAAGAACTTGGTGGCGTTTCTAAGCGCTAGACATTTATGAAAGTAAGCTGAATTGTGTTTGAGTTAAGTGGAGAGCATCCGTGCTTTTAAGTCTCCCTGTCTTTGTGTATTTCTACTTGAAAAGAAAAACAAAGCAAACAAGGATGTAATTATATTCTACTATCATTAGTAATTAAACTACATCTAACTATCAAATATATCTATTGATTGCTCAAAAAATAGATACTAGACTGTGATAGTTTTATTTATAAATTTTTATTTAGCAAACAAAATAAATAGTTTCTGCTTTCGGATTCTTTATATAAAAAATTATTGATTTCTAATTTCCTATGATAATGGATGCTCAACAGTTCACAATATTGTTAGTTAATGATAATTCAAATAACATACAACTTTTATCTGATATCATCATTAAACAAGGATATAAAATTCAAATAGAAAAATCTACAAAAATGGCGGTTAATACCGCACTAACCTGTATTCCTGATTTAATTTTGCTAGATATTATCAAGTTGAGGATAGATAGTTACGAAATTTGTAAGCAACTAAAATCTCATGTAATAACTCAGAACATTCCAATAATTTTTTTCAATGTTTTAAACACAGAAACAGAAAAAGTAAAAGTTTTTCAATCCGGTGGCGTTGATTATTTCACAGAACCATTACAGGCTGAAGAAGTTATAGCGCGTATAGAAAATCAGCTCAAACTTAAAACATTGCAAAAGCAAGTAAAAGAGTATAAAAAACGAGAGTTGGCATGGCAAGAAGCTTACCTTAATACCTTTTTTTGTGGCGCTCCTCTTGGCATGAATATTTTAGATCACCAATTGCGGTTTGTACAAATCAACGAACTTCTAGCAGAGATTCACGGTTGTTCTCAAGCAGAGCATCTGGGCAAGACTCTGTATGAGGTGATACCAGAGACAGCACCTTCGATCGTGCCATTCTACGAGCAAGTACTCCAGACAGGCAAACCCATTCTGAATGTGGAAGTAAGCTATCCATCAACTCATCAGCCAGATGGTTTGCGTTACTTTCTTGCTTCTTACTTTCCCATTTCAGAACAGATTAATAACCTTTCTGGCGTAGGAGCAGTGTTGGTAGAAATCAGTCATGACGCTACACGTTTACGCAAACAAACTGAAATAGCATTGCAAGAAAGTCAACAACGGTATCAAACTTTAGCAGAAGCTTCACCTGTAGGAATTTTTCACACAGACTCTGTAGGCAATTGCTTATATGTGAATCAGCGTTGGAGCGAAATTACTGGACTTTCTCCAACAGTTGCCTTAGGTAATGGTTGGACATGTGCTTTACATATAAATGATCGCGATCGCATCTTTGCCGAATGGAACAGCAAATTAGCAGCGAAAGAACCTTTTAAATCGGAGTGTCGCTTTACACACACAGATGGCAGAATTGTTTGGGTAATCAGTCAAACTTTTCCAGAAATAGCCAAAGATGGGAAATTAAAAGGTTGCATCGGCACAATTACAGATATTACCGATCGCAAACTAGCTGAAGATGCCTTACGAGAGAGTGCAGAAAGGGAACAAGCCATCACCCAAGTTATTCAAAGGATGCGCCAGACATTGGATTTAGAAACCATATTTACTGCTACCACCCAAGAATTACGGCAAGTTCTAAACTGCGATCGCGTCGTTGTGTTTCGTTTTCATCCCGATGGGAGTGGCGAGTTTGTAGCCGAATCAGTCGAGCATGGTTGGGTTTCGCTGATTGAGAAAAATAATCATCATCCTGATCGAACAGAAAGTACCCTTCAAAACGAAAGCTGCTTTCTACAAACTGCTAAGAGTGTAAAGAATCCGATACTAGATACTTATTTGCAAGCAATTAAAAGTAGAATTTCCACACGTAGTCAAGATTTTCTTTGTATACCAGACATTTACAAAGCCGGATTAGATTCTTGTCATATTAACCTCTTAGAAGAGTTTCAAGCCAAAGCTCATATTACGGTTCCGATCTTTTGTGGCAATCAACTTTGGGGATTACTGGCAAGTTATCAAAACTCTACTCCTCGCCAATGGAAAAAAGAAGAAATCAACATTGCCATACAAATAGGTAATCACTTAGGAGTCGCTCTGCAACAAGCAGAATTACTAGCACAGACTCAAAGACAATCACAAGCACTCCAAAAAGCTGTGACATCTGCTGATGCTGCTAATCGCGCCAAAAGTGAATTTCTGACAAATATGAGCCATGAGTTGCGTACTCCCCTTAATGTCATCCTTGGCTTTACACAAGTTATGAACCGTGACAGTAGTCTATCTAGCGAACATCAGCAAAACTTAGCAATCATTAATCGTGCTGGTGAACATCTGCTCAACTTAATCAACGACATATTGGAAATGTCCAAAATCGAAGCTGGTAGAACCACCTTAAATTTTAATAGCTTTGATTTAATTCTCCTGTTGGATAGTCTCCAACAGATGTTACATATTCGTGCCGCTGCCAAAGACTTAAAACTTGTATTTGAATATGCATCCGAAGTTCCCAGGCACATAATTACCGACTCTAGTAAACTGCGACAAGTTTTACTTAATCTTTTGGGAAATGCCATTAAATTCACAGACAGTGGTAGTGTGAAGTTGAAAGTGAGCATTAGTAATAAAAAGGAGGGTACAGGTAATTTACTCTCCACCTCTTCGTGTCTTGATGTCAGTCACCACTTCACACAAAGCCATCTACTCTCACAGAAGCCGTGCTACGCGACTCTAAAAGTCAAAGAACAAGCCGCACCTACGGAAGCTACTGCACATCTACATCAATTTAGAACTTCGGTTCACAGCGAGACTGGCTTATTGGTAGAAACCCCAAAATCTTCTGTTCAAGAAACAGTGGCTTCCCTGTTTGCTTCTTCTTCTAATTCAGTCTGTCTGCACTTCCAAGTCATTGACACTGGGCATGGTATTTCCCCAGAAGAACTTGAGCTACTTTTTGAAGCTTTTGGGCAAACTGAAATTGGTAGAAAATCTCAACAGGGAACTGGGCTGGGTTTAGCTATTAGCCGCAAGTATGTACAATTAATGGGCGGTGAAATTAGTGTCAGCAGTACCGTTGGTGTAGGTAGTACATTTGCTTTTGATATTCAAGTTACTCTTCCTTCCCCTAGCGAAATTCAGACTACTGCTACCCCACACTGCCGAGTTAAAAGTTTAGCACCTGGTCAATCCGAATATCGCATTCTAGTAGTTGATGATGCCAAAGATAGCCGCATTTTATTAGTAAAATTACTGGAAAATATTGGTTATGCTGTTATGGAAGCAGCAAATGGTACTGAAGCCGTATACATTTGGGAATCTTGGCAACCACATGTAATTCTTATGGATATGCGGATGCCCGTTATGGATGGCTATGAAGCAACAAGAGAAATTAGAGCGAGGGAGAGGAAGATCAGGGCAGATGGAGAAAATCTTTTGGCGTCTAGAACCGATACTGTCATTATTGCTCTGTCAGCAAATGTATTTGAAGAACAAAGACAAGCAATGATATTGGCTGGTTGTACTGATTCTATTCATAAGCCTTTTCATGAACAAATCATCCTTGAAAAATTGAGCCAATATTTAGGAGTGAGGTATCTTTACCAAACAGACAATCGTCAAAAACTACAAGAAAAGAATATTAGTACAGAACAAATATTGAACTCTGGTGATTTAGTAGCTTTATTATCTACAATGCCGCCAGAATGGTTAATAAAAGTGCATCATGCCGCAGCTCAATGTAGTGATGATTTAATTTTAGAATTGCTTAAGCAAATACCTACAGAAAAATCTCTATTAGGAAATTGGCTCAAAGATTTAGCTCAAAATTTTCAGTTTCAGGAAATCATGGAATTGACAACTATAGATATTAAACCCGGATTTATTACAAGTGAGAAATCCGGATACAAACATTCTTTTGTTCAAAAATCCACTTCATCTAAAAAATAGTTGCATACTGGTAATTGTTCACTAAGAGCGTTACTTTTAATTTGTCCAAACTCCAGATATAAACTCTCTATCTATTTGATTATTCTCTCCCTTATGTGTATTTTTAAATAGCATTGTAAATGCACCTGCACCTAAGCCATCTTGAGGAAACATTCGGTAACAAGGAATTTTTATCAAATGAGATTGATAGCTTTTTAAGTGCTGAACTTCTACTGCTTGAAAATGAGGAAATTTTTTTAATAACCATTCACCAACTTCCTCGTTTTCCTCTGGTGAATAGGTACAAGTCATATAGGCAAGATAGCCTTGTGGTGACACAATTTGAGCCGAGTTTGCTATGATACGTTTTTGCCGATTTGCACTTTTATTAATAGCATTTGGGTGAAAGCATCCTGGTACTTTTTCACCTTTAGCAAGCAATGACTGTCCAGTACAAGGAGCATCGACTATAACTACATCAATAGACGATAGCATCTTTTCTGCAAAAAAACTAGAATCTCTACTAACAACAATAGAAGGACTAATATGGCAACGTTTTAAATTAGAAATTAACATTCCAAGACGTTTACCAATCACCTCATTACTAATAAGTAACTCTGGTTGAAAAAGTTTCCAAGCAAATATACTTTTACCTCCTGGTGCTGCACACATATCAAAAACTAACTTCACTGATTGATTAATTTCTAATAATGTTGAAGCGGCAAATACAGAAGAAAAATCTAAACAATAGAAATATCCTTGCTGATGCAGTATAGTTTGACCAGGTTTTTCTCCTAGTAATAAACGGTTTACAAAATTTGGTTGCCAAGGCTCTGGTTTTTCCACGCTAAAACCAGAAATTTCTAGTTGTTCTTGACACCAAAGTATACAAGGGTGAAAAGGTTTGGGATTAATTAAAGCTTCAACAAAGCTTTCTTGTTCATCTATGTTATCAAATAAACGTTTAGTGAGTCTTAGTAATAATTTTGAAGGTGCATCCATAAAATTTATGATTTGTATATCTGTATCTATAAAAATAGAAAAATTTAGAGGCGATTTATAAAGTTAATATTAAGTAGGGGAGCCAGTGCGCCCTTGCGGGTTAAGCGCGTTGTAGACGCCCGAAGGGCTCCCCGCAGGGTAGTACCTGGCGTCATGTGGCGTCCAAGACTGCGCTCCCCTCACCGCTACGCGTCTAAATGTGCTCTTTGTGGTTTGTTAAAAAACCTCCTAGTTCGATTAAGTATTCTTCAAGAGGCAAATGAGTAATCTGGAAAGTCACACAAGAGGGATAATTCCCTCCTGAAAAAGATGAGTAGAGGATATCAGGAGAAATATTTAATACTTCTCAAACATCCTCTAAAAAACTTCACTTTCTTTGGGCGCAACCTTCTAAAACTCTATCACCCAAGACTAAAGTTGCTGAGTAAGGATAATTATTATCAGACATCCCATCACTACAGCTATCAACTTTTTTAATCATAAGTATATTGTTGTCTTTGCCCTTCAATCTGTATACTCTGACTAAATCTGTAGGACGACCTGTTGCTGTTAATGGTGCAACATATGGAAATGTGAGCTTGCGAGTGTCTAGTGAAGAGTAAACAATTCCGCTTTTACTGACAGTCACACTCCAAAATGGTTCGGTTCCTCGACTAATAAATTCTTCAACATTAGTATTATTGCCAGCTATGGCAGCATTTATATTGAGAAATCCTAATTCTTGGTTAGTACTGATACGAGTAACAACTGCTAATAAAGTTGTACAAAGTCCCAAAGTTAAGATGCGGGATGCGAGAGCTTTCTTCATAAATATAGAACTACTTTAAATTCCAATTTTATGACGCCAAAGACCTCTTAATCGTTTCCACTAAAAATTTAAATTATCTCTAATAGTGTTAACTGCTCAGATGCTACGGCATAGGCTATACAGTTCTTATCCCCTTATTTACCCATGTTTTTTACATCTAAATTATTCATGAGCAACCTCTTTGCAATTATTTACAAGCTTCCTGAATACTTATGATTTATGGTAGATATGTAGACCTAATTGCTTGACAATAACTGTATGTATAGGACTCATATTTGATTTTTGAAAAACACGTAGTCACGCTAGTAGGGTGTGTTGTCGCGAAGCGTAACGCACCGTTTTCAAGGGTTGGGTGCGTGAGACTAAATTTATAACACAACGGCGTTTTGCAGGAAGAAAATCTACACCGCAAACTGTCTCCCCTAAAAAGACTTAATTTTTCAGTAATTAAACCGGATTCCTATATTTCTTATCCTGATGGCTAATCTTGCTTCAATAACAACAGTTAAGGCTTTCAACTATAAATATAGTAAACATTCAGCCTTTGCTGTTTACTGTCTCCAACCTATAGGGGGATAGGAATTTTCTTAGAGAATAGTTAAATAATAGACTGTAACAATCATTTAGTCATATCTTTAGTTTATGTGTAGTTCAGTGTTTAAACCGTAAACCTCAAATACACCTCACTGCTAAAACAGAGACAACCTTTGACTGAGGAAGGAAAAACTGTATCTGAGACTACTTAAACAACAGCAGCAAGGTTTGGTGGGGCAGATTTAACAATGACTTCTTTACATAACAATTGCAAGCAAGCAGAAGAAACATCACTAGATAGGGAAATCCCAATCAAACAATTAGCCGATATGAGTCCGGGATTGTTGTATCTGTATGATGTGATTGAGCAGCGAAATCTCTACATCAACGCGCGATCGCTCCAATTACTGGGCTACCCACCCGAAACCGTTTTGGCGATGGGAAGTGACTTCATGCTTCAAGTCATGCATCCAGACGATTTGGCTCAAATGCCTGCACATCTTGAACGGCTCAACACTTCTTGTGATGGCAGTTTTCATAACATTCAGTATCGAATGCAGCACGCCAATGGCGAATGGCACTGGTTTAGTAGTCGCGATGCTGTATTTAAGCGGACAGCAGACGGACAAGTTTGCCAGATTTTAGGCACAGCTGAAGATATCACTGAGCAGATACGAGCAGAAGCAACACTCCGCGAAAAGGAACAACATTTCAACATCGCCTTACAGACAGCTAAACTTGGTACCTGGCAATTAGACTTAGCAAGTGATACACTAACTTGCTCACAGCAGTGCAAGGTAAACTTTGGACTAGCACCTGATATTGATTTTTCTCATCAAACTCTATTTTCTGCACTACATCCGGATGATCGTGATCGCGTACAAGCAGCAATGCAACAGGCAATAGAAGAGCGAAGCGATTACGAGATTGAGTTACGTTGCTTTTGGGCAGATGGCAGCTTGCACTGGTTAATTGCACAGGGACGTTTGATTTATAGTTCTGATGGTACTCCTGTGCGTATGGTTGGTGTTACCTTGGATATTACAGAACGTAAGCAATATGAGCAATCTCTCCAGGCAGCCAACCAACGTATCTCCAACATTTTAGAAAGTATCACAGATGCATTTGTGGCATTTGATCGGCAATGGCACTACACCTACGTTAATCAAGAAGCGTCACGATTATTACAACGATCGCCTGAAGAATTACTTGGGAAACGTTGGCAAGATGTCTTTCCCGAAGCAGATCGTCTGAATCCGCAGATTTATCAACAACTGAATCGATCTGTAACTGCACAAGTCACAGTTAAATTTGAAAGTTTTTCCTTTGCTGCCAATCGTTGGCTGGAAATATCTGCTTTTCCTTTCCCAGATGGACTAGCGGTTTATTTTCGTGACATTAGCGATCGCAAACAACAGGAGCGACGCAAAGCAGCACGGTATGCAGTAACTTGTGTTTTAGCTGAGGCGACTACTTTGGTTGATGCTGTTCCAGCGATTTTACAGTCTTTGTGTGAAAGCCTCCAATGGCAACTAGGATCGATTTGGAGCATAGATAAACACCATAACGTTTTGCGCTACGTCAATAGCTGGCACGCTTCCACAAATAATCTACAAGAATTTATCGCGGTTAATCAACAAACAACTTTTGCACCTGGTATTGGACTTCCAGGTATGATTTGGGTAAACCGTCAACCCGCTTGGATTTCAAAAATTAATGAAGAGAAAAACTTTACAAGATCTGCATCAGCAAGCAAAAGTGGTTTGCAATCTGTATTTGGCTTTCCAATTTTGCTTGGCAGCGAGATTTTAGGCGTAATTGAATGCTTTAGCGATCGCGCCCAAGCACCCGATGAAGATTTACTACAAATGATGGCAGCGATCGGTAGTCAAATTGGACAATTCATGGAGCGCAAGCGTACAGAAGAAGCACTACAAGAAAGTCAAGCATTGTTCCAAAGTTTCATGAACAACTGCCCGATCGCTGCCTTTATTAAGGATGAGGCTGGGAAGTACATTTATGTAAATGCGTTTGTAGAACAATTATTACAACGTAGTCAGTCTGAATTGGTGGGCAAAACAGATTTTGAGTTGGTACCCGATCAAGCAACGCAGATGCGTGCTAATGATGCAGCAGTACTGACAAAAAATCAAGCAATCCAAGTATTAGAAACGCTTCAAATGCAGGATGGGGAACACTACTATATGTCCTTTAAATTCCCTTTCCAGAATGCTGCTGGGCGAAAATTTCTAGCAGGAATGTCTGTTGAAATTAGCGATCGCATTCGAGCAGAAGCAGCTTTGCGCAAGAGTGAGGAGAAATACCGCACAATTTTTGAGAATGCAGGTGTATCAATTTGGGAAGAAGATTTTTCTGAGGTGAAAGCAGCGCTAGAACAATTGAAAGCCCAAGGTATTAAAGATTTTCGCACCTTTTTTGCCGAACATCCTGAGTTTGTGCAAAAGGCTGTTGGCATGGTGAGGTTGGTAAATATTAACCATACAACAGTACGAATGTTTGGAGCGCAGGATAAAAACGAACTTTTAACTTCATTCAAGCAAATATTTCTGCCAGAAACCTTTGAGGTGTTTGTCGAAAAACTCCTTACCATTGTTGAAGGAAAAACTTCATTTGAATCAGAAACTATTGTCAAAACTCTACAGGGAGAATGCCTGAATGTAATTTTTACAGTTACATTCCCGCCTGCGACAGCAACATTCGATAGCGTACTGGCGAGCGTTATGAATATCACTGAGCGCAAGCGCTTAGAAGAAGCTTTACGCCAGAGTGAAGAATGTCTGCGACTAGCATTGAATGCTGCCAGAATGGTTGCTTGGACTTGGAATGCTAGCACTGATGTGATCGTTCGTTCCGCAACTGCCTGCGAAGTTTTAGGACTAACACCCGACACCCTCAACGGTACAGGAGCACAAGGATGGCAATTGGTTCACCCAGAAGATCTTGCCCATCACCAGGCAACAGTACAGGCGGCGATTAACTCTAAGGATAGCTATGTGTCTGAATTTCGCGTTATCCGTCCTGACAATGGTAAAGTGATCTGGGTGGAAGAGCGGGGAAAAATTACCTGCGATGAGATGGGGCGTCTTGTCAGCGTTGAGGGTGCAATATTTGACATCACTATTCGTAAACAAATTGAAAAACGAGAACGGGCAGCTCGTGAACAAGCTGAAGCTGCTAATAGAATCAAAGATGAGTTTTTGGCTGTACTTTCTCATGAGTTGCGTTCTCCCCTCAACCCAATTTTAGGTTGGACGCAACTTCTGCAAACTCGCCAGTTTGATCAGCAAGCAACCAGTCGCGCCCTAGAAGCGATTGAGCGCAATGCTAAATTGCAAACTCAACTTATTGAAGACTTACTTGATGTCTCGCGTATTCTGCGTGGCAAACTAGTCTTGAATGTTTGCCCAGTTGATTTAGTAGGGGTGATTGAAGCTGCTTTGGAAACCGTACACCTGGCAGCGGAGGCAAAAAACATCACGATAGAGAAGGTTTTTGCAACCGATATTAGACAAGTTTATGGTGATGCTAACCGTTTGCAACAAGTGGTGTGGAATTTGCTCTCTAACGCCATCAAATTCACACCCCCAGGTGGGCGAGTGGAAGTAAGATTGTCAAAGGAATTGGGGACTGGGGAAGAAGCAGAGGGGCAAGAACGTCAAGCACGATTCTCCGTGTCCCCGCGTCCCCGCGTCCCCGCATCCTCTTCTTCTCAATCCCCAATCACTAACTATGCCCAAATTCAAGTCACAGATACAGGTAAAGGCATTTGTCAAAAATTTTTGCCTCATGTATTTGAATATTTTCGTCAAGAAGATGGGACTATCACCCGACAATTTGGCGGACTAGGGCTTGGACTTGCGATCGCTCGTCACCTCACTGAACTGCATGGTGGCACAATTGAGGCAAAAAGCCCTGGTGAGGGATTAGGAGCAACCTTCACAATTAGATTACCTTTAGTAGCAAATAACACAGAGGTAACTCACAACTGTACACAACCTGATCAAAACTGCGATCTGAGCAATTTGCAGATTTTAGTCATAGATGATGAAGCTGATATGCGAGAGTTACTGGTGATGATTTTAGAATTGTATGGAGCGAAGGTAACAGTCGCAGCATCAGCAGCACAAGCATTGTCTACCTTAGAGCAATATCAACCAGATGTATTAATTAGCGATATTGGTATGCCAGATATGGATGGCTACACGCTAATGCGGCAAATCAAACATCGCTCAACAGAACAAGGTAGACAGATTCCAGCTATTGCCCTAACTGCCTACGCTGGAGAATACAATCGACGTCAAGCACTTGCTGTTGGATTTGACTTACATATTTCCAAGCCTGTAGAGCCACAAAAACTAGTTAGTGCGATCGCTCAAGTTATGAATAAGACTCATAGTGCATCTTAAATTTGCAGGATTTGAGCAAGTATAACTACATATTACCATCAACCAAGCGAAATTTAATAGAGATCTGGTGTAGAGGTATAAAAGCCGAGGCTATTATTCACCAATTTAATTAGAGGAATTAAAGATTAGTCATAAGCACTTAATCAGTCATGGGATTGCCTAAGGCTTTACTTAACCTGCCTAATCCAGAAATTCCAAAACATGACTGAATATATGCGATTGCTGTGAGGTGAACTATGTCAGGCGATGATCTGCCGGAGATTGGTACAAACTGCGAAAATTTTTTTTCACAAGTTTTCTGTGAAACACCCATACTTTCTAGCGGTAGAAACATATGGAGCGGAATCAGTTTAGAGCAGCGCTACCTACCACCAGGGGAGACTCCTGAATATTCTCTCAACCAATTTGTCATTACTATTAATCTTGGGCAGAGTTTTCAGGTAGAGCGAACCCTAGATAGACATCTGCAAGCAGGATTAATGTTTACAGGTGCAGTGGCACTTTGTCCAATGCATATTCCCCAAACAATCCGTTGGGATAGGAATGCCAATGTTCTTTTTCTCTATCTGGATTATGCATTACTCAGTCGTAATGCTGTAGAGTTACTTGATACAGATAAATTTGAGATTTTACCGCATCTGATCGCTCAAGATCTGCTGGTTCATCAAATTGGGCTAGGATTGAAAGCACAACTTAAAACCAATGGTTTAGATAGCCGTCTCTACGCCGAATCAGCCGCAACATTTTTAGCTGTTCATCTCCTGCAAAACTATTCAACTCGAAAATCTTTGCTTTGGGAGTATGCAGGAGGTTTACCGCAACAGCAGCTAAAACAAGCAGTTGATTATATTCAAGATCACCTAACACAAAAAATCTCTCTAGATGCGATCGCTAATTATCTCGGTATCAGTCGCTATCACTTTTGCCGATTATTCAAGCAATCTACGGGACTTAGTCCCCACCAGTATGTGATTCAACAGCGCATAGAACGGGCGAAGCAACTATTACTGCAAGGTGAGATGAGTATTGCGTATGTTGCTCAAGCCTGTGGCTTTTCCCATCAAAGCCATCTTAATCGCCACTTCAAACGATTAACCGGAGTGACACCCAAAAATTTGCTCAAATCATAGCAAAATTATGCAAAAGCAGCACAAACGTGCAAGACATTTAGCTGACGACTTGCAAAAATTAAGTTGTTTAAGTAAATTCTTGCCATCAATATTTCTACTTTTCCTAACTCAAAAAGTCTCACATAATTACTATCTTAGCGTTACAAAATCACCTATCTTTTTCTTTGTATGCTACCCTTACGGGAAGCTGATACGCGTCTAATATGTACTTTTTGGTTAGTTAAAAAGTTTTTTCAAAAACATAATTGTCATAGGAGTTAATTAACACATGGCCAGTGTCAAAGCTTGTAATTTATCTTTTGATTCTGAAAATTTGTTTACAGAACTTTCAGAGGATGAACAAGAAATAATTTCTGGAGGCAGCATTCCCCAAGGAATACCCTGTACAGATGATTTACCACCAGGGCATTGGGGTGCTCCATGTATTGGACGTGGTGGTGTTTCAGATATCAAAGTGTTTGTGTGGGAGCAGAAAATTGCTTAAATACTTACATAAACCATACCATCTTACTCAAAAGTAAAATTAGAAACTGTATCAATCCCCTTGAGTTATTGATACAGTTCAAAAACAACATAACAAACCAAAAATCTTTACAAATTTTTGAGGATAAAAAATCTTAAAAAATGAAGAAAAATCACCTAATATTATGCTTAAATGTCAGTATTTACTAATTATTATTTTATTTTGAATATCGGCTGAGAAAAATTAATATAAATCTATCCATAAATCAGCGAAGTTTATACTAAAATCAGCCCCTTGAAAATTAATGAATATTTCGTAAGTCTATTTGGTTAATATAGAATCAATTATCAAAAGGAGTTGAAATATGTTCTATAAAAATTTATTTAAAAATTCATCACAATCTAATTTAAATATTGAAATCGATGTTGAAACAACACAATTTTTTTGGCAAGAGCTAAATGAGCAGCAAACTGAAAGTATTCGTGGAGGTTTCAATAAAGGTGATTTTTTAGACAAAGCAGTTGAAAAAGTATTGACTATACAACCAGAAGCAGAAGGTAAAATTCGAGGAACTTTGATATTAACCTTATAAATTCTCATACACTTAGCTTTTGTAGAATTAACGGAGCCAGAACATAAAATTGGCAGCATAATTTTCCTGATGATTTTACTGCCGTCCCCAAGAATTACATAGCTTTTTATGCTATTCTTCACCAAGTCTTTTTGTTAATATTGAGTCGCTTACACCTTGTCTTTCGGTGGCGGTACAATCCCAAATTTATTTAAACCTGCGTCGATTTCTCTAAGTATTTTAAAATCCTGCTCTGGTAATGAATAATTGCCACTTCCTAACAAACCTGCATCCTTTGTAAGGTACTTTTCCAGAAAAGAGAATGCTTGTCGAAATTGATGCGCTTCTGCTTTGATGGGTGAGTTAAAGTGAGAGGGAATAATCCACTGAAAATCCCAACTTGCCACCTGATTTGCCCATTCAATAGTTTCCTTTGGCGCTCGATTTAGAATTAGAGTCTGTAAAATTGGGGCTACAATCAGACGACCATCTCCTCGCAACAGATCAAATGAGCGTTTCCAGTCGTCCTTCCACTTAAAAGGAAACAAACCAAAATAAGCTTTTTTTGAACGTTCTGGTGCTTTTAAGGCATTGCGAAATACCTCACCCCAACCAAGAACCTCCAGCACACTTGGTTGAAAGTACATAGCAAACAGCGAGATGCGTTGCCAGCCTTTACAGCGGTTTGCTTGATTGTCTGCAACAACATCAGATGCATTATCCTTAGCATGGAATAGCAACGGATATGGATCTAATTGGACGATCGCAGGTGGTTCTTCCGGTATAGAAACGACTGAATCTGTAATCAATAGTGTGTGCGATCGCTTATGGAAGAATGCAACTTCTGTAAATTTACCTAGCCCAAGCTCAATAGAACCCAAAATCGCATAGTCAAACTCGTCGGCGAAGGGTGTTGTAGTGCTGTCTTTTGGTAGCTGCTGAGTGCGCCGAGAGGGCAAGCCAAGCCAACTGAGGGGCAGATTTAGGGGAAAACTCCACTGATTGGGAGCTACAAATACCAGTGATTTTGGAAAGCATCTAGAAAAAGGGCCAACGAAAACCTTATGTTCTATACCAGAAGTAGTTGGTAGAATAATATATTTGACATCTCCGTGTTCTGCCACTAATTCTTGCATAAGTCGAATACACTCGGTGGTTGGTGCAACAGGTGCATAAACCAAAAGACCTCCCTGAGCCAACTTCACCACCGTCATCCGAATAGGTACAACAACATAGAAAATGCCTTGCATCTGGTCGAAAGTCCAGATGGTATCCTGAACCACTTCTTTGCGGATTGTTCGCCGTTGACCGTATGGATAAAGTGGTACAACTGGCCAAAACGGCCATGAAAATTCCTCTGAATAAATCTCTGATGCTTTCGCTTCCTGTGCATTTATCGTGGTTTTAGGCACTCCACGACCCCCTTAAAAATTTATAATCCTAAAACTGTCTGATTTACTCATCAAAGCTGGGAGTTTAGACAATTTTGAGGTAATCATCTATTTTTTTTATAACTTACTTTAATGCTTGTACCTCACTTTAACAAATTCAGTGCGATCGCCTCCCTTATCTTCAGATTGCTAAACTAAAATACAACCCTCACTCCCAAGCAAAGGTAGCCTTATGACCTCTGCAACCAATCCAACCACCGATCTTACTCCTTTCCCTGACCATACACAGTTACCAGAGTCTGACGGCACTTTTGTGAAAAATTTCCAGGAACATCCACAAAGCATTCTACTAACCGACTCTATTAAACCCATATTGCAAAAACGTCATCCTGATGGGCAATACTGTATTGGTCAAGATTGCGGTATCTATTGGCGCATAACCGATCCTCCAGAGAAAGGTGCAGAAGCTCCCGACTGGTTCTATGTACCAAATGTACCACCATTGCTCAATGGGCAAACACGGAGGTCTTATGTATTGTGGCAAGAATTTATTGCCCCGATGATTGTCTTAGAATTTGTCTCTGGAGATGGAAGCGAAGAACGAGATCAAACCCCTTGGAAGGGGAAATTTTGGATTTATGAACAAGTGATTCACCCGGCTTTTTACGGCATTTATGAAGTAAATAAAGCCAGTGTGGAAGTTTATCACCAAATTGAGGGACAGTATCAGCAATTAGCAGTAAATGAGCGCGGACATTATCCCATCCATCCTTTAGGTGTTGAATTAGGTATATGGCAGGGGGAATATCAGAATATGGAATTACCCTGGTTGCGCTGGTGGGATTTGCAAGGCAATTTGTTGTTGACTGGCGAGGAAAGAGCTGAAAAAGAACGTCAAAGAGCCGATCGCCTAGCTGCCCAATTGCGATCGCTTGGGATTGAACCAGAAGCTTAATGTTTTCTGACTTTGGTTCAAAGGTGCGCACATAGCGATCGCCTCCCTTACCTTCAGATTGCTAAACTAAAATACAACCCTCACTCCCAAGCAAAGGTAGCCTTATGACCTCTGCAACCAATTCAACCACCGATCTCACTCCTTTCCCTGATCATACACAGCTACCAGATTCCAATGGCACCTTTGTGAAGAACTGGCAAGAACACCCGCAAAGTATTTTACTGACTGACTCAATTACACCTATACTCCAGCAATTACATCCCGGTGGTCAATATTGTATTGGACAAGACTTGGGCATTTATTGGCGCTTGAGCGATCCTCCAGAGAAAGGTGCAGAAGCACCAGATTGGTTTTATGTCCCAAATGTACCACCCTTGCTTGATGGACAAACACGAAGGTCTTATGTTTTGTGGCGAGAGTATATTGCTCCGATGATTGTCTTAGAATTTGTCTCTGGAGATGGAAGCGAGGAACGAGATCAAACTCCTTGGACAGGTAAATTTTGGATTTATGAGCAAGTAATTCGTCCTGCATTCTACGGCATTTATGAAGCGAAGAAAGCGAATATAGAATTTTATGAATTTGTTGGTGGGCAATATCAGCTATTAGCAGCAAATGAGCGAGGACATTATCCCATACCTCCTTTAGGAGTTGAGTTAGGTATTTGGCAAGGACAATTTCAGAACGTGGAATTACCCTGGCTGCGCTGGTGGGATTTTCAAGGTAATTTGTTGTTGACTGGCAATGAAAGGGCAGAACAAGAACGCCAAAGAGCAGAACAAGAACGTCAAAGAGCCGATCGCCTAGCTGCCCAATTGCGATCACTTGGGATTGAACCAGAAGCTTAATATTTTTGTGTATTTTCCAACTTTACTGAAACTAACTTAAAATCTCAAATAGAAGTAGCTAAAAAATAACCTTAAAAGAAGGCTCAAATCTGAGTTAGAAATTTAGATCCTACTATTTTAGAAAAGCTAGAAAATCTTACCAAACAGCTTGGTAAGTCTTTACAACAGATGAAGCACTAGAAGTATTAGTGCAATCAACACCAGACATTAACTCAGTGATATCGTGTCAGTTTAAAGACTTATCAATGAGGCTGACGTGGAGAAACACAGACGCGGGGACGCGGAGAAATGCTGATAAGTGATTAACCGAAGTTGGTACGACATCGCAATGCCAGAGACTGAGAGCAAGGTAGACAAATTCCGGTATTAGCCAAGCTCCTCTTCAAGAGGCTCGCCTTGAGTGCTTATACAGAAGAAATAAATCAGCAACAAGCAACCTCTGGAGGCTTCGGAAATCACTCCATTTAGCATTGCTTTTCACCTCACCTGGTTAGGCGTCCTTAAGTCCAATAATGATAATATAATTCCCGTTGCATTTCCAGCCCTCTACTCGCTCCTACTCCTCAAAGTTCATGACTGAAATTTTCCCTAAAGCCATTGCAACAACTGCCCCTGTACCTGCAAATGAGGTAGAACGCTTAGAGGCACTGCGGCGATACAACATTCTCGATACACCACCAGAAGCTGCTTTTGATCGCATCACCTCCTTAGCAGCACGTTTATTGAATGTGCCGATCGCGCTGGTTTCGCTAATTGATGAATCGAGAGGCTGGTTTAAATCTGCCCATGGCTTTGAGATACGGGAAGTGCAACGAGATGCGACTATTTGTAGCTTTGCGCTCTTATCTGATGAAGTTTTAGTTATTCCCGACACCAGGCTAGACAATCGCCTTATCTGTAATCCATTTGTACAAAATGAACCAGGGCTGCGGTTCTATGCTGGTGCGCCATTGCTAACCCAAGATGGCTTCAACTTAGGTACTCTTTGTTTGTTAGATACTAAACCGCGTGATGGCTTAAGCGATGAGCAAAAGGCTGTTCTGGCAGATCTTGCCGCAATGGTGATGGATGAACTAGAACTACGGCTGGCAGCCCGTAAAATTGCTCAAATCGATGTAGCGTTGTTAGAGGTGACTCAAGGCGTTTCTGTTGCCACGGGTGAAGCTTTTTTCTTTGCTTTGGTGCAACATTTGAGCAAAGTGTTGGGAGTAGATTATACCTATATTGGTTTAGTAGATGGAGATAACCAGGAAGCAATCCAGACGATCGCCACTTGCGCGAAGGGTCAAATCATCGACAACTTTGCATACCTGCTGCATGATACCCCCTGCCAGGAAGTCCTTCAGACACGAAAATTGTGCTGCTATCCCCATCGAGTCCAAGCTTTGTTTCCCAACGCACCACTGTTAGAACCTCTAAATGTGGAAAGTTATGTCGCGGTTCCGTTTTTTGACTCCACGGGTGTACCCCTTGGCTTACTGGGCGTGATGGATAGCAATGCTTTGACGAATGTTCAGCTTACAGAATCTCTATTGACTATCTTTGCCCTCCGCATCGCCACCGAACTAGAGCGACAGCAAACAGAGGAAGTACGGCAACAAGTCCAGTATGAGTTGGAGCGTTTAGTTGAACAACGAACAGCTGAATTATCCCAAGCAAACGAATTACTTCAGTCGGAAATTGGCGAGCGCCAGCAAGCTCAAGCAGCCCTGCAAAAAGAACAAGAGTTACTCAGAGTGCTGCTTGATAATGTTCAAGCAGGAATTGTAGCCTGTAACGCCGAGGGGATTTTGACTCTATTTAATCGAGCCGCACGAGAATTTCATGGCTTGCCGGAGCAACCACTGCCACCTGAAGAATGGGCAGAACACTATGATCTATATTTGCCTGATGGTAAAACGCGGATGTCCAAAAACGAGATCCCACTATTTCGAGCGCTACAAGAACAGACAATCGAGAATGTCGAAATGGTAATTGCACCCAAATATGGAACCGCAAAGACTTTACTTGCTAGTGGACAGACGATCGCCGATAGTCAGGGCAAAAAACAGGGGGCAGTTGTCGTAATGCACGACATCACTGAACGTAAACAAGCCGAAGCAGAGCTACTGATTTCCGATGCTGCTTTGCAACAGATGCCTGATGCCATTTTGTTAACCGATTTGGAGGGTAAGATTCAACGCTGGTTAGGCAATGCCGAGCAAATTTTTAACTACACAGCAAAAGAGGCGATCGGCAAACCCGTAAACTTTCTCCATCACCCAAATATCAAACCGAGGATGATGGCTCAAATGATTCGCTCCATTCAAGAAACAGGAGCCTTTTGTGGTGAAGTTCTCTGTCTACGAAAAGATGGCTCCGCAGTGCCAATTGAAACAACAGCTAAAACTGTGTACGACAAAGCCGGAAATCCAATCTTTTTCATTAGTATCAACAAAGACATTACCGAGCGCAAACGCTCGGAAGCGGAACGCGCCCAATTGATGCGGCAGCAAGTTCAAGAGCAAACTGCGCGTCTAGAAGCAGAATCCGAGCAGTGGCGATCGGCATTTCTTGCAGAAGTTAGCACAGCATTGGCATCCTCCTTGGATTATGAATGTACTTTGGCAAGTGTTGCAAATTTGGTGGTGCCGTTCTTTGCAGATTGGTGTGCGATCGACCTACTGCAAGACAATCAATTTATTCATCGGGTTGCAGTGGCTCACCACGCTCCAAACAAAGTGGAATTGGGTTGGGAAATTCATCGCCGATATCCTAGACAAATCAACGCCACGGAGGGAGTACCCAAAGTGCTGCGAACTGGGAAAACCGAAATGGCAACTGAAATACCAGATGCTACATTGGTGATGATGGCTCAAGACGCTGAACATCTGCGAATTTTGCGTGAACTGGGCTTAAAGTCTGGCATTATCTCACCGTTGCTTGCCCGTGGGCAGATTTTGGGAGCAATTTCCTTTGTCACTGCCCAATCCGATCGCCGTTACAGTCAAGCAGATCTAGCCTTGGCAGAAGACATTGCCCATCGAGCCGCGATCGCCATTGATAATGCTCGCCTCTACGAAGCTGAACGAACAGCAAGAAATACAGCAGAAGCTGCCAACCGAGTCAAAGATGAGTTCTTGGCGGTATTGTCTCATGAGTTGCGAACGCCGCTCAATCCGATCTTGGGTTGGTCTAAATTGCTTCGTGCTGGAAAATTAGATGCTGCCAAAATAGATTATGCCTTAGAAACAATTGAGCGTAACGCTAAACTCCAAACCCAACTCATAGAGGATCTTTTGGATGTCTCACGCATTTTGCAAGGTAAGCTTAGTTTCAACAAGGCTCCTGTGGATTTGGCTCCGACAATTGAAGCAGCTATTGAAACTGTGCAGTTAGCAGCCCAAGCTAAATCAATTCAAATTGAGACTGTGTTTGAGCCAAATGCTGGGCAAGTTTTGGGTGATTCTGCTCGCCTACAGCAAGTAATTTGGAATCTACTTACAAATGCCGTTAAATTTACTCCATCGGGCGGACGGGTTGAAATTAGACTGAGGTGTATTGATTCACAGGCTGAAATTAAAGTCAGCGACACGGGTCAAGGTATTGATTGTGACTTTTTGCCGTACGTATTTGAGTACTTTCGACAAGCAGATGCGACAATAACGAGGAAATTTGGCGGGCTAGGATTGGGATTGGCAATCGTCCGTCACTTAGTAGAACTGCATGGAGGAACTGTGTATGCAGAAAGTCCTGGTGAGGCTTTAGGTGCAACGTTTACGGTCAGATTACCGTTAATAACCGTTGTTGGGAAAACAACTCAGGACAACCTATTTCCTGTTAGCACCTTTGATTTTAGTCAACTACAAATTCTCATAGTTGATGATGAAGCTGATATGCGAGACTTAGTACTCACCATTTTGGAACAATATGGAGCGCAGGTGAGGGTTGCAGCATCGGCTACTCAAGCATTGGCACTGTTAGATATTTCCCAACTAGACTTGTTAATTAGCGATATTGGGATGCCTGATATCGATGGTTATATGCTAATGCGACAAATCAGGAATAGACCGCCCGAAAAAGGAGGAGCAATTCCAGCAATTGCCCTAACTGCCTATGCCACAGAGTACGATCAGCAAAAAGCCCTGGAAACAGGATTTCAAAAGCATCTGTCCAAACCCGTTGATCCTGAAGAATTAGTCCAAGTGATCGCGACATTGGTTGTCAGTATTGATGGACACAGCAAACGCGGTAATATTTAATACAATTAATCGTAAATTTCAAGAAGGGAGATGGCTTTATGATTTTTTCCCTATGATTTCCATCTTGGTAATAATGGATTCTTGACGACTTTTCCCACACGGTTCAGCACTTTGACAATCACTAACCGATGCTATTTCATAATAGATGCGTACTTTCTGATTCAAAAAAGTTTTTTCTTGCGCACACATCTCAAAATCTGCACCAACGTTATGCTCTTTTCCATTTTCGTCTACTAAACTTACGTAACAAAGAAGGTCGCCATTTTGTATACTTTTGACTGTACCAACTGTTGGTTGTTTGGATGAAGCTGGCTTTGTGGTATTAGCGTTGTCTTGATTAGCAGTAGTGGTTTTGACAGAATTACTCTGGGGAGTATCTTTTTTGACTTGAGTAATGGTGTCTTTTTGAGTTTCTGTAGAAGTATTATTCTGAGGATTATCGCAGCTAGAAATTAAAATTAGGCTAGAAGCGATCGCAATTGTTGAAATCAGCTTTTTCATCCGCGCATCCTTAATTAATACCTCGCTCACACACCATATCAACTAGTTCAAAGCGATACGATACTTAGCTTATAGTATAAAAATTACGATGTTTAGTAATGTATAGTATAAAAAAAGATACAAAGTTACTATAATTATTGCAACCTTTTTAAGACGTTCAGAACCAAAAAAGACAACACAGTACTAATTAATCCTAATTGCCATAAACCACATCCAGCCGCTATTCCCAAAGCTGCTGATATCCAGATAGCTGCTGCTGAGGTAAGTCCACGAATTTTAGTACGTTGGGATTCTTCAGGCGATTCACGTAAGATTTCTCCAGCGCCAAGAAAACCGATACCAGCTGCAACACCTTGGATGACACGACTGAGAGGATCGTAATCTGCTGAAACAGCAGCCGTTTGCAAGATGACAAGAACAAATAATGCCGAACCAACACTAACCAACATATGAGTTCTTAAACCGGCGGGTTTACGTCTTAGTTCACGTTCTAAGCCGATAACTGCCCCAAATAGCAAAGCGAGACACAACCTAAAGGTTAGGTTAAACCAATCATGAGGTGAAAGGTAGTATGTATTAATCAGTAATAATGATTGGGATGTCATATTTTTTATTCAAAAGACGCGATTCAAAAGCGATCACGACGGTATAAAATCCACATATCTAATGTTTTGCAATTACTAAAGCTGACTTCATGCCAGCATACGGAACTAGTCAAGGGATGTCTTTAGTAAAGAGGAGGAATATTCTGTACAATTTGTCTTTTTTAGTTCTCAAACTCTCCCCTTGCTACTGTTATTCTGGTATAATCTGGAAAGTTCCGGTATAGATTTTCTTTTCTCAGATGCCCTGCAAGCAGACCAACAGAGCAAAGCTCACGGGAAAACACCCAAGAGTTTACCTCGGCTCTTTGCTACGCTTCCAGATGTGTTGATTACAGACATACAAATGTCAGGGTAAAAACAAAATCGCTAATTAGATAAATACCATCTTTAGCATTTTCAGTATAGCTAATTCACAACTCTAAGAGCTAAGATCATTCTGAGCAAGCAGACGAGAGAATTTACCAGCTTGGACATCAAGAGGCTCTCTAGAAAAGTTAGTAAAAATTTTATTAGCACATACGTGCTGCCATTGTGGTGATTTAATTTAATAAACAGAAGCCTGCAATTATCATAGTTAAACCCGCTCATACATTAGCTAGCAGTAATTTTGATAAATAACGAAACACCACTAAAAATGGATTTCTCTGGTTTTAACTAGAGATGATGACAACCGATAACTGACAACTGACTAACTGAGTGGACAAACTCTACTGGCTTGAGAAAATTAAACTGCAAGATCGCGCCGAAGTTGGTGATAAAGCTTTTTATTTAAGCAGAATCATGCATCGTAGTTATCCGGTGCTACCTGGTTTTGTGATTGCAGCATCAGTTTTGCGAAAATTTCTAGAAAACCTCAATAGTTCAGAGGCGCTAGTTGCTGACTTACCTCACTCCTCCTTACATTTAGATGTGAATAATTGGCGTCAACTTCGGCAGGTAGCTAGTGGTCTGCGTCAGGAGATAATTAATGCTACGGTACCACCCCAATTGTTGAACACAATCCTCAAAGCAGCTAGGCAATTAGAAACTAAATATCTGATTTTTCGCCCCAGCTTGATGCTTCCAAATATGAAACAGTCTGTTGGGAGCATATCTGGATTGCTGGAGTCACAAGTTTGTTGTTGTGAGCCAGAAGCGATCGCCATGGTACTCAAGCAAACTTGGAGTCAGCTGTTTCGAGCTAGAAGTTTACTATATTGGCAGCAGGTAGAGATTGATTTGCAACAAATTAATTTCGCAATTCTAGTACAACCAATTCAAAATGCGATCGCCTCTGGCTTGCTCGTTGCTAACTCTTCAGGATGGGAAATTCAAGCTACTTGGGGATTGGGAATGGCGATCGCTTACGGTGAAGTTCTACCAGATTCTTACTACATTCATCCGGAAACTGGTGCAGTGTTGGAGCAACAATTGGGGAACAAAACCTTAGCATATCAAATTGACAAAACAAATTATAGAGTTGATTTGCAACACATAACTTTGTCTGGAGAAATACCAGAGTGCTCATGTTTACAAACCAACTTTATAGAAGAAGTTCAACAAAAACAGTATGCTCTACCAGAAGAAAATTTACAACAATTAATTGGATTAGCGAAACAAATTGCCAAAGAGTTTGGCAAAAACTTTACCTTAAAATGGACAATTCCACAACAAGAATCCTCTAGAGCGCTTTATCTAACCCAAGTCATCGCCCCTCAATTAGGTATTTCTAATTTTCATTTTCTCAAAGGATTGGGAACAGCAGCAGGACGTGTCACAGCCACTGCCCATGTGATTGCTAATTCCCGACAAAAACCAGCACAAATACCCAAAGGAGTAATTTTAGTCACACCAGTTATTACACCAGATTGGTTACCAATCTTGCAACAAGCAGGCGGCATCATCACTGAGCAAGGAGGATTAACTAGCCATGCTGCGATACTGGCAAGAGAATTGGGAATTCCAGCAATAGTGAATTTAGCAAATGCCACAACTTTCATTCAAAACGGTGAACGAGTGCTGATAGATGGTGAAAAAGGAGAAGTTTATCGGCTCGGCATGAACACAGTAGAAGATGTAAACAAACAACAAGAAAATCAGACAAGAAAACACCTAGAAGAACTCTCTCCTCATCACCCTACCCACTCGATTAACTTCGAGCAACCGATGACTGCTACTAAGTTACTAGTTAACTTGAGTCAACCGAGTCTGATTGAGCAAGTGCAATCCTTGCCTGTGGATGGAGTTGGATTATTGCGCTCAGAACTGATGTCGCTCAATATCTTAAATGGAGAGCATCCTAATACTTGGTTGAACGAGGGGCATCAAACACAATTGTTAGAGCGTTGGTGCGAAACTATTATGCAGTTTGCTCGTGCTTTTGCACCACGACCGATTTTTTATCGCTCTTTGGATTGGCGATCGCACGAATTCTCATCTTTAAGAGATAATTTACCATCTTCTCCAGCATCAATGCTCGGAGAGCGAGGTACTTTTAGTTATCTAGCGAATCCCGCCCTTTTTGAAATAGAACTCACTGCTTTGGCAACCGTACAAAAAGCTGGTTATACTAACATCCACCTACTTTTGCCCTTTGTTCGTACTTTAGAGGAATTTCGCTTTTGTCGGCAAAAAGTCGAACAAGCAAAATTGACTCAAGTACCTCAGTTTCAATTATGGATAATGGCAGAAGTACCAAGTGTGCTGTTTTTATTGCCAGAATATATCAAAGCTGGGGTGCAAGGTATTTCAATTGGAACAAATGATCTAACTCAACTACTGTTAGGAGTAGATAGAGAGCAAGGGCAGCTAGCACAAGCATTTGATGAACGTCATCCGGCGGTAATAGGTGCCATAGCTCAACTTATTCGCATGGCAACAGAAGGGGGAATTCCTTGCTCAATCTGTGGGCAAGCTCCAACGTTGTATCCAGAGATTGTTGAGAGCCTAGTTAAATGGGGTATTACTTCTATTTCCGTAGAACCAGAAGCCGTTTCTAGGACATATCAAGCCATTACTCGTGCTGAAAAACGCCTGCTTTTAGAAGCTGCACGGCGACAAATACAATAGTTAGTAAGTACAGACGCGACGAACATCGTGTCTGTATGCTCAGTGTTTGCTGCTTAATCTTGAGAGTTAATTGTTAGTATTGATACTTTGAGAAGGAATATCTATACTATTGTTTCTTTGCTTTATAAAACCAAGAGTCACTCGTTTCATCAACCAATACAAGCCAACAAGTATGCCAAAAGTTATAGTGATAATAACTAATGGTTGTTTACCAAGAATTTCCTCTATCCCTTTAGTTAATAAAGCATCTGGTTGAGTTACAAAGTCCCAACTATTGAAACGTAAAAAACGCCCCCAATAAATACCAATAGCACATAAAGCATGGGTAATGATTTCAACCCAAAAAATCCATTGACTCTTACCAATACGATGCAAATAGTAACCCAAATTAATTAGAGAGATGACGTAAGCTTCAAAACCAGCCAAAATCACTAACACATATACCGGGATTAACACGAGGCTAATTATCCACACAGATTGAATTGTACGGATATCATGAATTAGGTGAATGACATCAGTCAACAAATAAGGCGCATTTGGTAAGAAAGCGTAAAATACCACCAAACCCAACCACCAAACCCAAGAACGTCCACGTTTAATCCGAAATAACCAAATACTTAGAGCCAAAGGTATAAACGCCAGAAATAAATTCCAAGTCATCCAACGTATATTTATTTGTAAGACTTGTATAATTCTGTCCATCAATTCAATCAGATCCGCTTTCATTGCTACTTCCTCTGAAGATGTGTGTGAAGATTGGTTATTTCCTTGTGAGCGTGAACCTACATTGTTGACAGATAAAACAACTAAAAGCTGACTATTTTTTCTGCCAACAGTGAATCAGTTTCATTTCACTCTAAATAAAGAGTCGTGTATATATGAAAACTGAATCTGTGACAGTATAGTTAGGAAGGGGGTGGTTCGGAATCCTTGTGTTAATCATCTAGTATAGCGATAACAACACTATAGGCAAATCTTTCACACAAAATTTTTTATTGTGGAATATTACCATTATCTTAACTATGTTATCAATTTCATCTTATTTAAGTGATATTCCAGAAAGTATTCACTCACACAGTAGCAAGAAACTATGGCGATCGCACTCGTGGCGGGTGCAGCACAGGCAGAAAAATGCAATTGTATTTGTCGCCATCCGTGCGTTACACCTCGCTTCTTGAAATCTAGATATTTTTAGCAGTGGTACTACTCAGTCTGACTACAATACTTATTCACCTCACCTGCTAAGATATCAGACTGTTTAGCAGCGATCGTGGCTACTTTTAAAGCATTATCAATTTCATCTCTAGTCTTTTGTAGTTTATCTCTACCAGATGATGAAGCTTCTGTTAGCTTTGCTGCACCAAGAGCCTTACCAGCCTTGTTAATATTTTGACTAAGAGTTGCAAACACTTTGACAAAACGGGTTTGAAATTCTTGAAGCTTAGGATCTTTAAAGTTTTTTTCTCCAATATTTTTAGCCACAGCTTCCAAATCTTGAGCTAATTTCAAACTTGTGATCACTTGAGTGCCTTTATTTGTCTCTAAAAGAGAGGTTCCATCATTTACAGCCGTAATTAGTCGCTGGCATTGAGAAGCTTTGCTGTCGTCACAACTGGTAAGAAATAGAACTAAGCTGACGCTAACAGGAATAATAAGGGTATATTTACGCCAAACAGACATTTATACTTTACTACCAATAAAATCTAAATCATAGTAACCAATGATTCAGTATGATTGGGGTGTGTTCCGATAATTTGAAACCTCAATCAAATTACCATCAGGATCGCGTAAATAAAGAGATTCAATTTCTCCTAATGCTCCTGTTCTACTCACTGGCTCCTCTACAATTTTTACACTACACATACTGATATAATCTTTCACCTAAGATAGTGGTGTCGTTGTAATGAAACAAATATCTGCCGAGGCAGGTGTGGAATGAGCAGAATCCTCAGAATAGATTCTAATTCAGAGCTAGAAGTCATTTTGGCGCATTAGACATTGACAAGATTATGAGGCGATCGCCACTGCAAAAGAACTAGCTCAGATTAATGCTCTGTATTCCTACCCTGCGAGAAGGCGTTCGTGTAGCGTGTCCCTTTGCGACTCAGCGCCTAAAGTGTTAAACTCTGCGTTCCCACCGAAGCTTTGATCGCCGGAAGCCGCTTGCGCGTCTACAAACTTCTCTCTGCGTTGAAAAATAAACTCAAACATTTGGGATGCTCCTCAGACAAAAGCGTTCTCATCCGCTGTAATTTACATATTTTTAGCAAAATCACCTTATTTATTACTTATCACATTCTTATTTCTTTGCTGTAATGTTAAATCTGTTACAAAATAACATCAATCAAAGCTATTTTTTCAATGCATCTCACCTTCAACCAGATGTAATTGGTGTTGGTGTTCGCATATATTGTGAAAAAAAATGATTTTAATTAACAAGTTTATTCGCAACTAAGTGTTAAGTTGCTGAGTTTAAAGATTTCATATTTTTATTAAATCTTTTTTAGGTTTGTGGCACAGTCTTACTTCAATACTCTTGAAGATAATTGGACTGATAGGCTTGCCATGTCTGCTTTTTCAAACGCCTGTCATACTTTATTTTTTCTTGTTTGCTTACAATCCAGCTAATCTAGTGATGAACTCAGCTATTAATTTATTCCTTAATTTTTCTCAGTTCGGTTGAGTTATAAATTTCAGACCAATGTATTATTTTCAATTGAGATTTATGTAGTCTAGGGTATATTCTTTTTGGATTTTTTAGAATAATTTAATCTTTAAAGTTCAGAATGTTTATAAACTCAAAGATAAGAGTTATTAATTTTTGGCTAGAAAAATTATCTGTACCTAACTGGCATTTGTTTAATAAATTAAAAAGATGATATCAGCATTAACTGTCTAGAGATTTCACACTGCTGAAAATCTAAGATTCACACGATCGGGAGACATCTATGACTGCGGAAGAACAAAGGCTTGAGCAAAACCGCACTGGCAAAACCGATTGGTACAAATGGGGGCCGTATTTGAGTGAGCGGCAGTGGGGTACTGTACGCGAAGACTACAGTTCTGATGGGAACGCCTGGAATTATTTCCCACACGATCACGCGCGATCGCGAGCATATCGCTGGGGAGAAGACGGTTTGGGTGGTATCACCGACAACCATAACTTGCTTTGCTTTGCACTGGCACTATGGAATGGCAAAGATCCTATTCTCAAAGAGCGGTTGTTTGGGTTGACTAACGGTGAAGGCAACCACGGCGAAGATGTGAAAGAGTACTACTTCTACATCGATAGTACGCCCACCCATTCTTACATGAAGTACCTCTACAAATACCCGCAAGCAGAGTTTCCTTACGATGATTTACTCAGCACCAATCGTCGTCGCAGTCGTTATGAACTGGAATACGAACTTTTGGATACGGGCATTTTTGACGATGATCGCTACTTTGATGTGTTTGTAGAATACGCCAAAGCAGATGTCGAAGATATTTTGATTAAAATCAGTATTATTAATCGAGGATCACAAACAGATCCTATTCATGTGCTCCCGACTTTGTGGTTCCGCAACACTTGGTCTTGGACAGACGGTGGAACAAAGCCTGTACTCAAAAAAGTTGAGGGAACGAATAACAGTGTAGTGCATGCTCACATCACAGATTCCTTGCTCAATCAATATATTAGCGACTATTACTTCTACTGCGATGGTTTAGTTCCGCTGCTATTCACGGAAAATGAAACAAACAATCAGCGGCTGTTTAACACACCTAACGCCAGTCTTTATGTAAAAGATGGCATCAATAATTACATTGTACATGGACAGCGGGACGCCGTTAATCCCCACAAAATTGGCACAAAAGTTTCACCCCATTACGAAATCAATATTGGAGCCGGGGAGACAAAGGTAATTCGATTGCGCCTTTCCAAATCTGCTCCGATTGATATCAGTGAGGAATTTGGCGCTGAATTTGACCAAATTTTTATGACTCGTCTAAAAGAAGCAGATGAGTTCTATAAAGCCGTGACTCCACCATCGGTTCTAGCGGATAGCGATCGCACGAATGTTATGCGGCAAGCACTAGCTGGGATGATGTGGACGAAACAATACTTCTATTACGATCTCGATAAATGGCTAAGGGAGCGCAACGTCACCCCTTGGACGCTGGCAGCCCAAAGAAAGCATGTGCGCAACAGCGATTGGTTCCATATGCATAACGACGATATTATTTCTATGCCAGACAAGTGGGAATATCCCTGGTACGCAGCCTGGGATCTGGCATTCCACGTCATTCCGATCAGCTTGATCGATCCGGACTTTGCCAAAAATCAACTGATGCTGATGCTGAAGGAAGATTACTTGCATCCAAATGGTCAAATCCCTGCCTATGAATGGAATTTTAGCGATGTGAATCCGCCAGTACACGCTTGGGCAACCTGGGAAATTTATATCCGCGATCGCGAACTCAACAACGGCGTCGGGGATATTGAATTTCTCAAATACGCCTTTTCCAAATTACTGATCAATTTTACTTGGTGGGTCAATCGCAAAGACGAAGGCGGAGACAACTTGTTTCAAGGTGGATTCCTGGGATTGGACAACATTGGAGTGTTTGATCGCAGTTCACAGTTACCCACAGGCGGCTATCTCGATCAAGCAGACGGCACTGCCTGGATGGTTTTTTTTAGTCAGCAGATGTTTGAGATTGCAATTGAACTAGCACTCCACGATCAACTCTACGAAGACTTTGCGATTAAGTTCTTAGAACACACCATGTGGATTGCTGGAGCAATGGATCGGATGGGTGAACATCAAGACGAATTGTGGGACGAAGAAGATGGTTTCTTCTACGATGTACTGCGTTTTCCCGATGGCAACTCCACTCGTCTCAAAGTGCGATCGCTAGTAGGTTTATTGTCTTTGATGGCAGTTGTTGTTTTCCCTAGTGAAGCTTTTGCAAAACTGCCACGCTTTAAGGCAGAAGCACAAAAGTTCATTATGCAGCACCCCGAACTTACTCATAATATTCATCTACCTAATCAGCCCGGACATCGAAATCGGCTAATGCTGTCTATCTTAAACGAAAATAAACTACGCCATGTGCTCTCGAAAATGCTAGATGAATCTGAGTTTCTCAGCGATTATGGCATTCGTTCCCTTTCCCGCTATCACTTAGAGCATCCTTACAGCTTCTATCACGCGGGACAAGAGTACAAAGTAGGATACGTTCCTGGTGACTCTACCTCAGGTATGTTTGGTGGCAATTCTAACTGGCGTGGCCCCATCTGGATGCCTGTCAATCTCTTACTGCTGCGAGCACTTTTCCATCTCTATGCCTATTACGGCGATTCTTTTACCGTAGAATACCCCACAGGATCTGGTAAGCACCTATCGCTATTTGATGTCGCCCAGCAAATCAGCGAGCGAATTGTGAGTATTTTTCTCAAGGATAAATCTGGTCGTCGTCCAGTTTATGGCGGTGCCGAGAAATTCCAGACAGATCCCCATTGGCACGATCTAATTTTGTTCTACGAATATTTCCACGGGGATAATGGTGCAGGCATCGGTGCTAGTCACCAAACTGGATGGACGGGCTGCGTTGCGCGTATTATCCACGCTTTGGGCTACTTTACTAAAGAAAGAGTATCAGATATCACAACACCTGGAGAACTCTCAAGGTATCGGGCTTAAGTTGCTTACCTGCATCGAACAACAGAATTGTCCTTAAGCAAACTTTGCTACAGCTTTTTCTTGAATCGACCCAGCAGCGTGAATGGTAGAGTCATTGATAAACAGGGTGTAGGGAGCAGGTGTTCCCAATTTTCAAGCCATTTCCCACATCCAGGAGCAAAGCGACGATAAAAATGGGAGGTTCCAAGCCATGTCAACGCCTATGTATCCCCTTTTATACCAGGTCAATACTCGTGTCTGGATACAATTGCTATCCAAGCAATTGCATCGTCCAGCAACACTAGATGATATTCCTGACAAAGCCCTCGATGAAATAGCCAGCTTGGGATTTGATTGGGTTTATTTCCTGGGAGTTTGGCAAACAGGGGATGCGGGGCGAGGTGTTTCTCTGTCAAACCCAGAGTGGTTAGAGGAATATCGACGACTGTTAATTGACTTGTCCGATGAGGATATCTGCGGTTCTTGTTTCGCCATTAAAAATTATGCTGTCAGCGATCGCTTAGGTGGTAATACAGCAATGGAACGACTGCGCGATCGTCTCCACCAGCGCGGACTCAAACTGATGTTGGATTTCGTTCCCAACCACATGGCTGTTGATCATGCCTGGGTGCAAACCCATCCCGATTTTTTTGTCCAGGGAACCGAGGCGCTACTAGCACAAGAACCTCAAAACTATTGCCAAATCACCTTACCCTCTGGTGAAACCATCTTTGCCTATGGACGCGATCCCTACTTTGCTGGTTGGCCGGATACACTCCAACTCAACTATGGGAACCCTTTACTGCAAGCGGCAATGCTAGGTGAATTATTGACAATTGCTCAATTCTGTGATGGAGTGCGGTGCGATATGGCGATGCTGATTTTACCAGAAATTTTTCAGCGCACCTGGGGCATTGCAGCCGAACCATTCTGGCAAATTGCCATCCCAAAAGTACGGCAATATCATCCCGGCTTCGTCTTTATGGCAGAAGTTTACTGGGATTTGGAATGGACTTTACAACAACACGGTTTCGACTACACCTACGACAAACGTCTCTACGATCGCCTGCGCGAACAACACGCCCAACCCGTGCGCGAACATTTTTGGGCAGACTTAGACTATCAGAACAAGTCTGCTCGATTTCTAGAAAATCACGACGAACCTCGTGCTGCTGCTACCTTTCCACCCGATGTGCATCGTGCTGCCGCCATCCTCACCTTTTTGAGTCCGGGTTTGCGCTTCCTGCATCAGGGGCAGCTAGAGGGCTTTATCCATAAGATTTCGGTGCATCTCCAAAGAGGCCCCAGCGAAATTATTAACGAAGAACTACATACCTTCTACTACAAACTGCTAACCTGTTTGCGGCTGCCAATTTTACGAGAAGGCTCCTGGCGACTGCTCAACTGCACTCCCGCCTGGGATGGCAACTGGACGTGGAATAATTTCATCAGCTTTTCTTGGCAAGAACCCGGACAAAATCGGTTGCTGGTGATTGTGAACTACGCATCCTATCAGAGCCAGTGTTATGTAACTCTGCCTGACGACGACTTAACAGGCAAGTCATTTCACCTCAAGGATTTAATGAATCCTATTGTTTATGAGCGCTCCGGTGACAGTCTAGTCTCTGGTCTGTATTTTGATATACCGGGATGGGGCTACCATGTGTTTGACTTGCAGCCCGTGAGTTTGCTCCAACACCCTTTAGAAAATTTGGTCTCAGCATCATGAAATTCGGTGACACCTATTTAACTGCTCTAGATACTACATCTTTAATCTGTGGCAGTGAGCGACAAGAAAATTTAATAGGGGTTCTACGTCGGAGATTTATTTCACCTCAAAACCCATGCTCCGAGAACGCCTACACAGCTGTTTTTGGGTTAGCTCAAATCTGAAAGCTAATCCAATGATTACTCTCCAACTCAAACTAAGGAGCAAACCAACATGGAAAAAATGGTTGTAGTCGTTTTCGACAACGAAAGCAAAGCTTACAGTGGTTTGAACGAACTTAGAAAGCTGCATCAGCAGGCAGATATAGTCCTCTATGCGATCGCAGTCATTGCTAAGGATACAGACGGTAAAGTTGATGTGCGCCAAGCCGATGCAGGCCCCCTTGGAACCCTCTTCGGTGCAGCCCTAGGCAGCATGGTGGGTATGCTTGCAGGCCCTGTTGGCATGGCTGTAGGAATGGCTAGCGGCTCTCTTGGCGGAGCAGTGAGCGATATATCCCAGATGGGTATTGACCTTGAGTTTCTCGATGATGTCAGCAGAGTTCTAACTCCAGGTAAAGCAGCGGTTGTGGCATCCATTGATGAATACTGGACAACTCCTCTCGACACATCAATGGAACCACTGGCAGGAACAGTATTCCGTAAACTCCGCACCGAAGTCATTGACGATCAGCTTGATCGCGAAATCCGAGAGACTCAAGCAGAACTGCAAGCATTGGAGGAAGAATTCAATGCAGCAACGGCAGAACAGCAGGCTAAACTCCAAGCCAAAATTGATGCCACTCGCAGCAAACTCCAATCCAAGGTTGATGCGGCAAACAAGTGGATGGAAGAAACCAATCGTCAGTTTCAAGACAAAGTCAATGTACTGCAAGAGCAGGCAAAAATTGCTAGCGACAGAAGAAAAGCTCAGATACAGAAGCAGATTGCAGAAACTCAGTCTGATGTAGCACAACGGCAGGAAAAGCTTAAGCAGGCATCTACCTTAGCGAAAGAAGCCCTGACTGTCTAGTTAGATTCTGTTCAGAATATGCTCCGTTAAGCTACTTGTCTAACACAACTGCCTTCAAGCCTGATGTCACAGTATTTGGCTAGCGTAGATTTCGACAATTCATACCTTTTAATCAAGAGCAAAAAAGGAGAAATGAATCATGAGTAACAATCCAGTTCAAGTTATTGTGGCAGCGTTCAGCACACCCGACGGTGCAGGTAAAGTCATGACAGATCTCAAGCAGGGTAAAAAGGCAGGGTTAATCGGTATCCAAGATGCCGCAGTTGTTGTTAAAGACACTAACGGTAAAGTTAAGATTACTGATGCAAAACATCGCACAGCCAAAGGCTTGGTTACCGGTGGTATACTCGGTGGCTTGGTTGGGCTACTAGCTGCACCGTCGGTTGCAGCGATTGCGGCGGGCGGTGGTGCGATCGGAGCACTCATTGGTAAGTTGAAGAACGCTCCACTCAAGGCTGAAATGAAAGAAATTGGTTCAGCCTTACCTCCAGGCAGTTCGGCGATTGTAGCAGCGATTGAGCACAACCAGGAGGCACAATTGGAAGCTTTAGAAACTGCACTGGCAGAAGAAGCCGAAAGAGTCGTCCGCGATTCGCTCAAGGCAGATATTGCCGAGCAGTTAAGTGCAGGTGGCAACGTGCTGTATACCGCAGGTAGCGGCACAATCGCATCAGGAGTTGGTCGCGTGGCTCAGACACCCCAAGGAACTCAATTCAGCGGTATCCTCACCAGTGAAGATGGTGTCTTCGTAGAGGACGCGCAAGTCACAAACGAACCATTAGAGACAGCTAAGTAAAAATATGCCGCTAGAAGCTGGCAATAACTAGCTCTATCAACTTGATTTCTTTAGATGATTCTTGTCAAGAACGCCTAGCTTGTCAACAAATCGCACAGCAATAGGCGTTCTTGGCTATTCATTACTCAAGCCAATTTTAGGATGACAAATAAATTTAAAATATACCTGCCTCTACTAACCAGTTATTAGACTGTTAAGTAAGTATTATTTCTAGAAATTAGATATCTTTTCCTTCTGCCATCTGCCTTCTGAATAACTTCACCAATCTACAGGTAAACCCAACCTTTCCAAAGTATCTGCTTCTTTTAACAGTGGCTGAATCTCAGTGTCTATTTGAATGCAACCCCCAGACAAGACTAAAGCACGTTGAGTAACCTTGCCTAACCAATGCAAATCATGTGATGCGATTAACATCACCTTTCCTCGCCACTGTAATAATAGTTGAGCAAATTGACGACGCCATGACGGATCAAGTCCATTTGTCGGCTCGTCTAAAATCAAAATTTCGGGTTCGAGGGCTAAAATTGCAGCTAAAGCAGCAAGGCGTCTTTGCCCTCCAGACAATTCGTGAGCAGAACGGTTGGCGTAAGCTTCTAAACCAAAATCAGCTAAAAGTTGCCTGGCTTTGTCAATTGCTATTGCTGGTGATACACCGTAATTACGTGGCCCGAAGGTAATATCTTCTAGTATTGTTGGCATGAAAAGTTGGTCATTGGCATCTTGAAAACCAAAACCGATTTGACGACGCACTTGTGGTAAAGTTTTTGGTTCTACGGGAATGCCATTAATCCAAATCTTCCCGCTTTGGGGTTGTTTTAAGCCGATAATATTTTCAAGCAAGGTGCTTTTCCCAGAACCGGTTGGCCCCATTAAAGCTACACGATCGCCTGCATTGAGGGTAAAAGAAATTTCTTGTAAAACAGGTTTAGAGTTGGAATAAGTATAAACTAAATTTTGAACTACTAAGGCTTGTGACATTCTTGGAGTTAGTGGTTAGTAGAGGCGGGTTTTGCTGATGATTTTTGGGCTGAAAAAGACAATTTATCTTCTAAACCCGCCCGTATAGTATTTAGTAATTAGTAGGGGCGGGTTTTGTTGATTATATGAACGGTTAAAACCGACAACTTATCTTTTAAACCCGCCCGTACAGTGGTTAGTATTTAGCAGAGAAAACTAATGACTAATTGTGAGTTATGAGTTCAAAACTCAATATTCGATGAGAAGTTAGCGTCAAACAAAAAGCGATCGCACAAGCTGCCAGCACGACAAAACGCTCTTTTGCTTTTAATGTGGAATCTACTGGTAATGTACCTTGATAACCACGAGCTACCATTGCAGCATAAACTCTTTCTGCCCTGTCTAAACTCCGCAGATACAAGCTACCGATCATGGCAGCGCTGGTGTAGCGTAACCATCCAGCAGTGCCATTCATACCTCTAAGTTGTGCTGCACGCTGCATCCGCGTTACTTCATCCAGCAAAATTTCTATATATTGTCCAGATAATAGTAAGCTTTCCTTTAAACCACCTGGAACAGGCAAACTCTTGAGAGCAATGCCAAAGCTGTGTGGCGGCAAAGTTAACAAAAAACTATTCATTGTAAGCAAGCAAATTAAGGAACGAACAAGCAGAAAACTAGCTCGTTCCCATCCCAAAGGTAATGCTAAAAAGGATAGAAAAATTAATTCTGCACCCAATAATCCTGTCAGTTTACGAATGGGTACACGTAAAAGAATAGCCCAAATAAATGCGATCGCACCATATATAGCCAGCCAATACCAAGCATGGTATTTTAGCAAGGCTGTGCCAACTACAATCACTAAAGATAGCTGTAAGCGCAACGGTAATGAAAGTCTAAGCATTATTCGGTTTCACCACTTGTGCAATACCAAAGGCAACAGCAAAGCAAACACCAGATCCAATAATTCCAGCGATACTTGTGCCGATGGGGCCTAGACCCTCTATGCTGTAATCTGCAAAGGGTGTTGGTACTGATACTCGTATTTGTTCTGCTAAATTAATAAAGCCCAAGTCTTCAGCAACTCTCTCCAAACCATCTGGCCATGCTGAAGCTATTAAAGACAATATACCAGCAATAAGTAGAATACTCACTACTGGTACTAACCATCCTTGTAACTGCTCTTGTGTTCCTGGTAACAAATCTGGCCGTGCTGTAGACAGATAAGCTAATACACCTCCGGTGATCAAACCTTCGCCGACACCAATCAAAATATGCACACCTGTCATTGCTGGTAAAACTATGTTAACAGGTGCAGTTCCTGAAAGTGCCAACTCAATAGCAGCAACTATAGCGGCTGCGACTACGCTTACGCCAGCGGCAATCCCAGCAGCTAAGGGCAACCTTCCTCTAGCTCCTCCCAGCAAACGCTGCAAAGTTTGAGTTAAGCCCCAGCCTACCCACACGCCAACTACTGCCATGTTAAAAATATTTGCTCCTAAAGCAGTGATGCCTCCATCGGCAAACAGCACAGCCTGAATAATTAAAACTGTAGCGATGCACAACGTACCTGCCCAAGGGCTGCCAAGGACGATCGCTGCTAAAGTTCCTCCCAATAAGTGACCGCTAGTGCCACCTGCTACAGGAAAATTAATCATTTGGGCAGCAAAAATGAAGGCAGTAGTTAAACCCAGCACCGGTGCGCGTCTGATACCAAAAGCATCTCGCGATCGCCCTAAGGCAATACCCAGTGCTGCCACACTCAATGCACCAGTTGCTGCTGCTACCGGCACAGAAACAAAACCATCAGGAATATGCACTATGTGCCTCCATTTTTGTTTTTATTTGCATTGTGTTTAGTAATTAATAAAACTACAGCACAAATTAATAAAAAACAAATTTTTGGTCTCTTTTACAATGCCCTATTGGGGGATTTACTAGTATTCCTAGAGGATTATTGACAATAATCTTTTTATCAATTAATTTACATTTTTATTACATTTTTATTAATTGTAAAAATATAATAATTTACTTTTGATAATTTACAAAATTTGTGTCGAACATTTACAAACATACTCGTTTCAACTAACCAATAAATTATTTAACGAGTATCCACAGAACCAATATTAAGTATAGATAATTACTAAATCATCATGTTCTAATTACATTACCTGCATCTGGTTAATAACAGCTTAGTTTAGATAAATAAAAACCTTTTTTGTTAAAAAACTGTTGAAATAAGCACACTATCAAGTATGTTATCGAGGCGAAACCAAGCTACCTAACAAAAAGTAAGATACTTGTATGCAGCTCATAGTAGTACTGTCTTTGTTAAAGCACTACTCAAAACTAATTATGATTATTAACAGTAACTTACTTAACTCCTTGTAATTTCTATAACCGAGCAAAGTCTCATCTCTGTGGCTGGCTGGAGAATGTAAATTGAGTTTTATATACAATTATGAAAACATTTAGAAATTATTGACATTAATTCTTAATTGCTCTTCAATAAAATTAATTGCAAAAATTGCAGTTTATTTTGAATTGCAATCTTACATCTGCTATGCCCAATCACTTGAGTCTTAGCCAAGAAAAAATAGTAAGTCGTCGTCAGCTATTGAAACTTGGGTTAGCAGGAGCTGGTGTTGCAGGAGCAGCGGCAGTGTGGCATCGGCTAACTACCCAGAAATCGTTGGTAAGAATACCACCCTTGGAGATGGAGGCATCTGCAAAAAGTGCTGCTAATCCTGTACAGTTCATTCGAGATTTTGATTATGGAACGCTAAAGCGAGAAAATGGGCGGACAATTCGAGAATTTAGCTTAACTGCGGGGACTTCGGCCATACAGCTAAATAGTGCTATTTCTTACAATATATGGGATTTAAATGGCCGCATTCCAGGGCCGACACTGAGGGCAAAACAAGGCGATCACGTGCGGGTGTTGTTTCTCAATCAGGCAGGGCATTCTCACTCTCTGCATTTTCATGGTATCCATCCTGCGGCAATGGATGGTATTCGTCCAGTTAGTAACGGTAGTGCGGCGATTTATGAATTTGATGCTGAACCTTTTGGCGTTCACCTTTATCACTGCCACATTGAACCAGTTACCCGGCATATTGCTAAAGGGTTGTATGGGATGTTTATTATCGATCCACCCACTCCGCGTCCACCCGCAGATGAAATTGCCCTGGTAATGGCTGGGTATGACGTCAATGATGATAACCACAATGAATACTATGCATTTAACGGCTTGCCCGATTACTACATCGAGCATCCGATCCGCATTTACCAAAATCAGTTAATTCGGTTATACGTCCTCAACATTATTGAATTCGATCCTGCTGTTACCTTTCACCTGCATGCCAACTTTTTTGATGTTTACCCTTTAGGGATGACTCTAACTCCTAACCAAAAAACAGACGTAATCACAATGGGTGTAGCAGAACGACATATCTTAGAGTTTGCTTTTCGCTATCCGGGAAAATATATGTTTCATCCTCATCAAGATGTGATCGCAGAACATGGATGCATGGGACAATTTGAAGTTATTGATGAGCATGACTCTATCAAATCAACGAAAAAGTCTCTAGTGTGAAATTTTACCAGCTTCCGTTGACAGATGTATTTTGGAAATTTGCCGTTTGTTTCTAGTTATTGGTGAAAGAGTTTGTTTGGGAATACACAAATATAATTAATTGGGCAAAATTAAACTCACTCGTGGAGACAGGGGGCGGGGAACAGAGTTGGGCAAAACAATGTGTGTAGTTAATTCTGTGTGAGTACTTAATTAATTTACTGATATCATTTTAGACTGTAATTGCTAAAGATTTTCGACAGGCTCTAATCCTTGATCAGCAAATTCAAATAATTTATTAAACTTGCTCGTTAAAATCAGAAAGCTAGTTGATAAAAAATCTCATTACGTGCAAAATTGACATAGCAAAAAATACGACAAGATGTCAAATTTAACTGCTGGTATAGCTTCATAGTCTTTCTATGACTAGCTTTTAAACATCACTTAGGAGCAAAGATGATAAAATTCCGTTATATTTGCTTAAGCGTCACTGCCTGTGAATTGTGACTTTGAGTGCCTGTAATAGCGGCACACCCACAGCAGAAAATTCACCTGCATCTAGTAATGCTAATCCTGCAACGCAAACCACACATATAGGAAGTCATAGCGGACATAGCAGCAATAAGAAAGTTAATATTAATACTGCGATTTTATCCGAGTTGGATAAATTTGAAGGGCAGTTAGGTATACCTGCGTTATCGCATAAAATTCAGGCAAGCCGTCCTTATGGTAGTCCAGAGGATTTAGTGACTAAAAAGGTGATTACCCAGGAGCAGTTTGACAAAATCAAAGACCAAGTCACTATTGAGGAAGTGGTTCTTACTGGTGAAGCTAAAGATGTAGATTATATGACCAAATTGGGGTTGATGAAAGGGCATCTGATAGTAGCACAAGAACTTTTAGATAAAAATCAGCCAAAACAGGCAGAACCACATATTGGGCATCCAGTAGAAGAAATTTATGTTGATGTAGAAGATCAACTCAAAGAGCGTAAAGTCAAGGAATTCAAGACTACTTTGATCAGCTTACAAGATTTGGTAAAAGCTAAACCTAAAGATGCCAAGGTGAAAACCGATTTGAGTTCTTCCATGCAAGCAGTGGATGGAGCGATCGCGGCTTTAAGCGAAACTGAACGTACTAATCCTCAATTCGTTCTCCAAGTGATTAATGGCTTGCTTGATGCTGCCAATTCGGAATATGGCGCAGCAATAGCCGGCGGCAAAGTGTCGGCAGCAATTGAATATCAAGACTCCCGTGGCTTTGTAGTGTATGCTAACGACTTGTACAAAGGTATTTCTAGTCAAGTAGCGAAAAAAAATCCCACAGCACACAAAGCTATTGAGACGAATATGGCTGAACTGTTGAAAGTTTGGCCTAGTGTTACTCCACCTGCAAAACCAGTCAAAACACCAGAAGAAGTAACCAAGCTGGTGAAAACCATTGGACTGGAATCACAAAAAGTGATTGATGCTTCTGGTACCTAAGCACAAAAATCATAATAGTCGAAATGAACGGAAGCTAGATTAGCCTTGGTTTTAATCTTAAGGTTAGGAGTTTAAAATTTAGTCAGAAGTGAAGAATTATGAGTAGAAGAAAATGGCTGATTTAGTCAAGAGCTTTTAATAAAAGCAAGCTTCGATTAAATTTGTCCGTGTAAAAGTTAATAGTATTATTGATAACTCATAATTTTTCACCTTACTTATAACTCCTCAATGATAACTTTGGCTTTTAGCGTGAATTAACTACTAATGGAAGAACTTGACCACAAAAAGACAATCGACCTGCTAAACTCCATCATGGAATTTGAACTAGCAGGAGTTGTACGTTATACACATTATTCCTTGATGGTGAACGGGCCTTATCGTATTCCCATCGTAGATTTTTTCAAAGCGCAAGCAAGTGAGTCTTTACTTCATGCCCAACAGGTAGGAGAAATTCTCACAGGTTTAGATGGGCATCCCAGTCTTAAAATTGCGCCGATGGAAGAATCTTACAAGCACTCTGTTAAAGACATCTTGGAAGAAAGCTTGGCACACGAAAAGAAAGCTCTAGATTTGTATAAAAAATTGCTAGATGCTGTTACTAATGCCAGTATTTATTTAGAAGAATTCGCTCGAACTATGATTGGACAGGAAGAGATGCATAATCTTGAACTGAAAAAAATGTTACGCGATTTCGGTTAATAGTCAGTAGTCATTAGTCATTGGTAGGGGCGGGTTTTGTTGATAATCTTGCCGTTCAAACTGCTAATTTATCTTCTAAACCCGCCCGTACTAGTTATTATTTATGGCTTTTGACTAATGACAAAAGACAAAGGACAAAGGATAATTGATGGATTTTAGTACTGCATTACCTACTTTTGTGATTACGCTCCGAGAAGGAGTGGAGGCTGCCTTAGTTGTTGGTATTGTCATGGCTTTGCTCAAAAAAGCAAAAGCTACTCGGCTCAACCCTTGGGTATATGCTGGTGTTGGCGTTGGCATTGTCATTAGCGCACTTATAGGTGTGCTGTTCAGTTTTTTGATTCAAGTACTAGGGACTATTAATCCCCAGTACACTTCTGTAGTTGAACCATTAATGGAAGCTACCTTCAGCGTTTTGGCGATCGCCATGCTCAGTTGGATGCTCATCTGGATGACTAAACAAGCCAGATTTATGAAAGCCCAAGTTGAAGGAGCGGTGACAGATGCCTTAAAAAGTAACTCTAATGCTGGTTGGGGCATTTTTAGCTTAATTTTAATTGCAGTTGTACGCGAAGGCTTTGAAACAGTTCTGTTCATCGCTGCCAATTTTCAACAAGGGTTAATTCCCAGCCTCGGTGCAATTGCTGGGATTGTGGTTGCTGCCCTAGTGGGTGTACTTCTGTTTAAATGGGGTGTCAAAATCAATATCAAGCAATTTTTCCAAGTGATGGGTATTTTGTTGGTATTGATTGTGGGTGGATTAGTTGTTTCAGCATTGCATAATTTTGATGAAGCTGTTGCTAACCTTGCCCTTAGTAACCGTGCTTCGGAAAGCCTTTGTTTTTATTATGAAAGGTTTACCAAAATCCACTCTTGCATTTTAGGGCCAATGGTTTGGAACACTGCCAACATTTTGCCCGATGAAAAATTCCCTGGTATTGTACTCAAAGCTTTATTTGGTTACAGACAACATCTCTATCTCGTACAAGCGGTAGGATATGTTTTATTTCTGTTGACAGTTGGGGGTTTGTATTTGCGCAGCATCACAACAGGATCTGCTGCTGGCAAAATCCCAGTCAAGACTGGAAACTAGGGACTAGGGGAGCCAGCGCGTTGGGCGGCTTTGCCGACTTGTAGACGCCCGTCAGGGCGGCTTCCCGGAGGGTAGCGACTGGCGTGCTAGGGCGTGGGAGATAAAATTATAGATCTAATCCCCGATCCCCAATCATCAGTACCCAGTAACCATTTCCAATGCACAAAATTTTCGTTCACCAATTATTTATTTATCCATTTAAAGGGTTAAGCGCCCACCAGTGCGATCGCGTCAACCTGCAAGTAGGGCATGGCATACCAGGCGATCGCGCTTTTGCTTTGATGTACAAGCAAGATATAACAGATACCGATTCTACAACTGTGCCTTGGATGAAGAAGCATAACTTCGCTATCCAAAATGATTGGCATGGGCTGGCGGCGTTGGATTGTTTCTACGAGTCGGCTAGCGGCAATTTAACAGTTAAGCGTAAAGGTGTAGAGTTATTATTTGCCAATACCAACACTACCAAGGGACGCGATTTAATTTCTGCCTTTTTCACTGGCTACCTAGCAGGAATTTACCCCAGCCAAGCCGCGAGACATCCTCACCGCGCACCTTTACAACTTGTGGGAGAATTTCATAAAACCCGCTATCCCGACCGAGAAGCAGTACATATTTCTCTTGTCAGTCGAGAAACTATTAATCATTTAAGTGAGTTAGCTATACAACCAATAGATGTACTCAGGTTCCGTCCTAATATTGTTGTTGAAAGTGTACCCGCTTGGCAAGAATTTGATTGGGTGGGGCAAGAAATCCAAATAGGAACAGCACGAATTGCTATCACAGCGAGAATTAATCGTTGTTTAAATATTAATGTAAATCCTGAAACTGGGGAAAGAGATATAAATCTACTTTCTTTATTACAAAAGCATTTTCATCATACGCAGACTGGAGTTTTGGCACAGGTAATTAACGATGGTTCTGTGGCGATTGGCGAGCAGTTAATATTTAATAATACATCAGCCGAACTCACCTTGAGTCGCAGTAAATAATAGATTGATTGCAAAATCCAATCGTAGGTGAGAACGAACACTGTCTTGGAAAGCTTTGAAGTTCCCTCCGGGATCTGCGCGTAGCCGCAAAGCGTCTACAAACTTTCCGCAGATAAACACAGATCCACACGGATAAATTATCTGTGTTTATCTGTGTCCATCTGTGGTCGATTTCTAAAATATGATTTTTGCTTACCATTTCAATTCATTTCAAACGTAAATTTCAAAAAATTATCCTTTTTTTCTACGAATACAATAAGCAACCAAAAACACAAATAATCCCATCCCAAACAAATATTTAAAGGGTGTTGGCACGAGGGGATTAGGAGATATAAATCCTTCAATTATACCTGCAATAATCAACATAGGCACAATAGCAAACACTAACTGCACAGCCTGAGAACCATAGAACTTTAATGCGTCGGCACGGCGATACTTTCCAGGAAATAAAATTGCTTTTGCTAATAAAAATCCAGCACCACCAGCAAAAAAAATCGCTGGTAATTCTAAAGAACCGTGGGGAAATACAAACCCCCAAAACGGATAGGCAAGATTATTTTGTCCTACTAAAGTGCCGATCGCACCAATCATCAAGCCGTTAAATACCATTAAAAACGCTGTGTATAGCCCAGCCGTCATGCCACCAGCCACCGCAGCAAAAGATACCGACAGGTTATTCGTCATAATGTTGCTAGATGCCAGAGGTTCAATACCAACAATAGAACCCATCCACAATTCACGGCGATCGCGCACCCTAGTAATCAGACTTTCAGGCACAATCAGCGACATAAAACTGGGATCTTGCCAAGCATACCACCAAGCAACTAGCGCCCCCAGCATAAATAAAGCTGTAGCAAAAGCAATATATGGGAATGTTTTTTGGATTACAGTTGGTAATCCCCAGCGGTAAAAATTTAATACTGCATCCCATTCTTGTCGGCGCGAACCTTGGTATATTTGCGTATAGGCACGAGTTGTTAACGATTGTAAATTTTGTATCAATGTATCACCGAGTTGCTGAGTGCGAGCACGTGCCAAATCTGCCGATATCGAACGGTATAAGCTAGCTAAATCTTTGATTTGGGCAGCCTGCAAAGATTTAAGTCCTTTTTTTTCTACTTGTCTTAACAGTGCCTCCAGACGTTGCCAATTTGGTTCTCGTCGCGAAATCCAACGTTGAATATTCATAAATTTTGGGAACACTGAGTTTAAGTTAACTTAAGATAGCCTCAAGTTTACTACTGATATCACAGGAGCATAAGACATCATGTCTTTTAATCGGGGTTCTTATAGTTCTCTACAACCATTAAATATAGGTAATGTGGTTAGTACGGGATTTTTACTATATCGTTCTCACTTGAAGAAATATTTTTTACTTGCTCTCAAGGCTTATGTATGGCTTTTTGTTCCAATTTATGGCTGGGCAAAGTTTTTTGCCCTAACAGCTCTAATTTCCCGTTTAGCATTTGCCGAGTTGGTTAATCAACCCGAAAGCATTCCCTCTGGGCAGCGTTTTGTTAATTCTAGATTATGGCAGTATCTAATTACAATGCTGTTAATGTTACTTTTAGGTGTGGGAATTGTTATTGGTATTATAATTTTATTCTTAATTTTTAGTGTTTTATCAGCATTACTAGTTGGTGGAATAGGTCAACAAGCAAATCCAACTATATATAACATATTTGGTTTAATAGCTATTGTATTTATGTTTTTGATCATGGTAGCTATTTTATGGTTAATGACACGGTTTTATTTAGTGGAAGTTCCTCTTTCTATTGAAGATAATGTTAATAGCACCTCAACAATTACTAGAAGCTGGGAGTTAACTCAAGGTTATATATGGCGAATTCTGTCAATTTCACTAATTGGATTTTTAATTACAATACCTATTCAGATATTCGCGCAAATTATTAGCTTTATTCTCCAAGGAATTTTTGCACCCCTAATCAGACAAGAACCGATAATTTTTGGCTTGATTTTTTTTGTATTAACCATAATTTTAAGCTTTGGTAGTGGAGCACTTATTTTACCATTTTGGCAGGCTCTAAAAGCTGTTGTTTACTATGATATTAGAAGTCGAAAAGAAGGTTTAGGTTTAAAGTTACGCGACCACGATATTTAAATATCATTTGATTTGACTGCCATGCATATTTTTAATCGTATTAAATACCAAACTCCAGAAAGTGTAGAATTAGAATTTGTTTTAGCAGGAATAGGCAGTCGTGCATGGGCCTTACTAATTGATTATCATGTTTTGGCCTTAATTTTTATTACTTTTATAAGTGCATGGTTATTTATTTCAGTACAGCTCATAGATTGGTTAACAAATATTTTTAGCAGTGAGAAAGTTGGTATTTGGTTATACGCGATCGCTTTATTAGTTAATTATTTTATTTACACAGGATATTTTGTCTTCTTTGAGACAATATGGCAAGGGCAAACTCCTGGCAAACGCATAGCCAAAATTCGTGTTCTTAAAGACAACGGAAGTCCGATTGGATTGCAGCAAGCAGCGCTACGTGCTTTACTACGACCTATAGACGATACTTTATTTTTAGGTACATTTTTTATTATTTTTGGTCGTCGTGAAAAACGCGTGGGCGATTGGATAGCTGGTACAATTGTGATCCAAGCTCAACCACCTTCTATATCCACGACTTTTACTATTTCTGAACAGGCAAAGTCAATATGTCAAGAGTTGCTAGAAACAGCAAACTTATCAGCAATGTTACCTGATGACTTTGCCGTAATTCGTGAGTATTTACTTAGACGTAAAGGAATGTCACAAAAAGGTAGAGAGTCGGTAGCTCTGCAACTAGCCAAACAAGTTAAAAGTATTATTAATTTGGAAAAATTACCAGAAGCTATTAACCCTGATATATTTTTAGAAGCTATTTACCTTGCGTATCAACAATCTTCAAATTTTGGTCAATAGTTGATAGTCATTAGTTATTGAGCAAGAGTTATTTAATTAACAACTAGTACGGGCGGGCTTAGAAGATAAGTTGTCTATGCCGCAAGATCATCTACAAAACCCACCCCTACTAACCACTAACCACTAACTAAAATTTAAAAATGGCCAGTCTGGCTCACGATAATACCGTGTCATGTCATCAAATTTTCGTAGTTCAGCACGATTTACCACAAAATCTAACGAATTCATTAACCATTGTTGATTTATTTGTGAAAACACATTTACAAGGCGATCGCGATCTAATTCAAGAGGTACGTCTCCAAAATAGCCCAATGTAATGTGGGCAGTAAAATGGTACTGTTGTTCAATACCTAAACCAATTAATTGAGGATTTTGATAAATTGCCCGGCGTAAATTTACAACTTGCTCGTAAAATCTTTCTTCTTGAGGAACTAAACAAACACCCACAGCTCTTGGCATAATCATCAGCCCCAATGTTTGCCAGTGAATCGGAGCAGTAAAGCCTGTCAACGATTGTTGATACTGCTGGAAAATTTCGGTAAAGCAAGAGCGTAGCTGCTGTTCAAATTCAGGATTTTTGTCACAAGCGTCTCGAAAAGCGCTGTCCCAAATTAAATCTGCTAAGGTTAAATGAAAGCTAGCAGGTGGTACAGGTACAATCAGATTAGAACCAATAGGCAATTGCAAGAGTTCTTGTTGGTAGACCTCTAACTTGGCATAGAAATTAGAGTTTTCTGTTTCTTCTTCCCAAGGTGGAGTCATAACCGTATAACCAGGAAAAGGTGCAGCTTGTCTTGCCCCATCCGGTGTAGGCTGAAATTTAGAGGATTCCTGGATATGCTGGACTTGGGATTTGTACGCTTCTGGGAGCGTCATCCGTGCTACCCGGTTTAAGTATGTTTGATAGTTGTCGTCCAATCTTCATATCCTCATGTTCTTACGCTTATTGATTTTAGGCAAACTTATCCGCATTGATTGAGTGACTTAAAAAGTATTTAGCTTTTTGGTGTGAAGGAGAACATAAATTAAAAATTAACTGGTTTCGGTGAATAACCCCCACCGTCAGAGAGAGGATTGACGAAAAAACGCCGCCCTTAGTGGGAATATAAAATATAGATTGTACAGAATCTAATGCCCAAATTCGACACCCAGTAACTAGTCCCCAATCCCCAGATTCCCTTTTTATTGAGGTTCCCTATGCCAATCTATGTTTACTGGGGTGAGGATGATTTTGCGATTGAAAAAGCAATTACCGCTTTGCGCGATCGCATCCTCGATCCTTTGTGGACAAATTTCAACTATACCGTTTTTCCTCCAGAGCAATCTGATGCCGTTATTGCTGGTTTAAATCAAGCTATGACACCACCCTTTGGTGCTGGAGGACGCTTGGTATGGCTTGTAAATTCTACAATCTGCCAGCATTGTCCAGAAAATGTGTTATCAGAATTGACACGCACTTTGCCAATCATTCCCGAAGATTCGTTTTTATTGCTGACAAGCCGCGCCAAACCTGACGAAAGACTTAAATCTACAAAGCTTTTAAAAAAATTTGCTGCTGAATTCCGTGAATTCTCGCTCATCCCCCCTTGGAAAACAGAATTACTGCTGCAATCAGTTCAACAGGCTGCTCAAGTTGTAGGCGTAAAATTAACTTCTAAAGCTGCGCAGATGTTAGCAGAAGCTGTAGGTAATGATACGCGATTGCTGTACAATGAGCTAGAAAAAATACTGCTGTATGCTGGCAACAATAACAAACCACAAGATATAGACACCGTTGCCCAGTTAGTCAGAAATACTAGTCAAAATAGCTTGCAACTGGCAGCCGCCATCAAGACGGGGGATGTAGCCAAAGCTTTAGCAATCTTGGCAGATCTGATCAATGCTTGTGAGCCATCTTTGCGCATAGTTGCCACACTCATTGGTCAATTTCGTACCTGGTTATGGGTAAAGATGATTGTGGAAAGTGGTGAAAAAAACCCACAAGCGATCGCTCAAGCTGCTGAAGTCAGCAACCCCAAGCGTATCTACTTTTTACAACAAGAAGTCAAACTCCTTTCTGTAAAGCAACTAATTGCTTGTTTACCTTTACTACTAGAGTTAGAAGTTAGTTTAAAGCAAGGAGCAACTGAGATCTTAGCCCTGCAAACGAAAGTCATTGAACTTTGTCAAGTATGCCAAGGGAAATAATAAAAAAGACAGATGTGAGATAAAAGTTTTATTCAAAGAAGAAATTCAGTAAATTTCTGGAACTTCTCTCTTATAAAATAATTCATTGTGGTTAACAGAAGTCTCAGTATAGTTGTTTTGTACATAGCATAATGAACAGATCTGATTATCCTTTTCGCAAACCAAGCCTAGCTAAGATAATTTTTCACTCCTTACTTGTCGGTTCTCTTAGTATTGTTAGTTTGGGAGCTACTATGTTTGTATGGAATACAAAAGTGGATGCTCAAAGCCCATCACAAACTATCCCATCAGATAAAAATCCTGAAATAATTGGCTACTCTAGAGCTCTCATCAAAATCGAGTCAGCACGTCAACAAGCTTTTGAAAACATCAAGAAAATAATTGGGAATAGAGAAGTTCCTAAAATGACTTGTAACGATCCAAATAGTTTAAATAGCATTCCCAGTGAAGCTAGAGATATAGCAGTTAATTACTGTAATCGCTCCCAAGAGATAGTTAAAGAAAATGGTCTCACACCAGAGCAATTTAATAAAATTACTGTTGAATTACAAAATAATGAAGACTTAAAACGTCAAATTTATAATATGCTAATTCATTTGCAAAAAAATCCTAATGAGAAATAAATCAATTTACCATAAATTTACAAACTGTCCTTAGGAAACTTCCTCACATCTAGAAATATTTGGGACAGCAAATCTATGATGTAATTAACAACAAAATCAATTTTTGTATTATTTTGGATTTAAGCATAAATATAAATAAATGCAACTTTATACATAAATTTTAATTCCAACTCCTAGCTCCTATATACGCTCTCAATCTTAACGTAGCTATTCATCCGTAAATATCAATAGTACAAGATACGATATATCTGGAGTTTTCTAACATTTTGCCGTGCTTTCTTCTGTGTTGCCGACTATCAACATTTTGAAACAACCCACTAGTGCCAATTGGGTAGAGCAAGCTATATCAAATCTAGACACCATTCTCCTCGATCATGCTCAATGCGAACGTAAAGCTGCTGGTGTCGCTTTGAATTTGATATTTCGCTACCCCTCTAGTGCTCGGATGGTAAGGGAACTAACTAAAATTGCTCGTGAAGAACTAGAACACTTCGAGCAAGTAAATCAATGGCTGGAACGCCGAAATATACCTATGCGCTCCTTAACACCGCCTCCTTATGGTGCGGGTTTGAAAGCCCAAATTCGTCCTCAAGAACCTGATCGCTTTTTAGATTCCTTGCTTGTCAGTGGATTAATTGAAGCTCGCAGTCACGAACGCTTAGGCTTATTGGCTACTCACTGCCCTGAGCCAGAATTAGCAAGATTTTATGCGGGTTTGATGGCTTCAGAAGCGAGACACTTTGGTACATATTGGGTACTAGCTGATACTTATTTTGACCGTGAAATTGTCAAGCAACGCTTAGAGGAACTCGCGGTGATTGAAAGTGAATTACTGGCAAATTTGCATCCTGAACCGAGAATTCACAGTTAAGTGAGTCAATATAAATAAATAAATAAATAAATTAAAAACACAGATCCCCGACTTCTCGAAGAAGTCGGGGATCTTACAACTCTACTTAAAAACATAATGAGGAGATGGAGTTCTTTATTTAGGTGTTCATTATTTACTTGAGTTGGGATGAAAAAATATTACCAAGATTTTTTAATTCGTGACTGGCAGGAGTGCGATCGTATTCCCGCTGCGGAAGTGATTCGATCAGTATTATCAGAATATGGTTTGGGTTGGGAGCCAAACGGTGCAGATCAAGATGTACTGCAAGTCGAGGAATATTACTTAGCCACAGGGGGAGAGTTTTGGATAATTGAACACCAAAATAAACTGGTAGGCACGGGGGCATACTACCCGATCAAACGTAGCGAAAATGCTGTCGAAATCCGCAAAATGTATTTTTTACCCTCTGTTAGAGGTTTGGGACTTGGGAAATATTTGTTACAACAGCTAGAAGAGGCGATCGCCTCCCGTGGTTTTCTCTCAATCTGGATAGAAACTGCCAGCGTTTTAGCCCAAGCAGTTAAGTTGTATGAAAGCAACGGATATATATCGGCAACAGGTGTAGAAACAACTCGGTGCGATCGTGTCTACGTCAAATCCTTAATGACTAATTCCCCTTAGCCATATAGCTGTTGATAATGTTATGCAAGTCTGGAACAGAGCGATCGCATCTTTGCTAAATTTATTTCTCCAATCTGATTGCCCCTTATGTCAACGTTCCGCTCCAGAGGAATTTTGTCAAAACTGCACTCAAAAGTTACAAAAATTTCGTCTTCCTATCAATAGCAGTTTGAGACAAGACTGTGTGCCTATATTTGTTTGGGGAGCCTATGGTGGTATGCTCAAACGAGCCATCACCATCATGAAATACGAAAACCAGCCACAAATTGCTCGTCCTTTGGGTAAATGGTTAGGAGAAGCATGGTTATTACAACACGGATGCGATCGCAAACTAACAGTAGTTCCGATTCCACTCCATCCCCATAAACTAAAACAGCGTGGCTATAACCAAGCTACACTCATCGCCCAGAGCTTCTGCCAAATAACTGGATTAAAATTGAAACAGAATGGTTTAGAAAGAGTTAAAGCAACAGACGCACAGTTCGGCTTATCTGCATCTGAACGAGAAAGAAACTTAGTTGCAGCCTTTGAATTAGGGCAAGGCTTTTACCATCGTCCAGATGCTCAAGTTTTGTTAGTGGATGATATTTATACTACAGGTGCAACCGCCAGAGCCGCTGTGCAAACACTTCGTCAAAAAGGAATCGCAGTTTCTAGCTTAGTAGCAGTTGCTGCTGCTGTTAAAGATTGTTAACAAGGTGAACAAATAGCAATCTCTGCTAAACAAAACTATAATTGACCAAATTACGCTATTTTTGTGGAAACACTCTTGGGGATGTTAAGTAAAGCTTTCGCGGTGGGTTTGAAACAAACTATTTTCATTCCTACCTCTTTGCTGGTAATTGGCATGAGCTCAACAGCAGTTTTTGCCCAACTTAATAAGCTGTACAATCCAATTCCTTTGCCCAGCACTTATGAAGTTGCCGATACGCTATCAGATAAAGATATACCCACCGGTCAGGGTGGATTTGCTCGTGATTATATGGTGAAATTAAATAAGGGTGATAATTTAGCTATTGATCTTAGTTCTGATAACTTCGATAGCATTGTCACACTGCTAGGCCCAGATGGTACAACAGTAGCAGAAAACGATGATGGGCCTGATGGCAGCAGCAATTCTTTATTATTTACCCGTATTACCCAGGCAGGGATGTATATTGTCCGCGTCCGCTCTTTTGGCGAAACAGGTGTAGGAGCTTTCAAGTTAAAAGTTACACGATTGCAGCCAGTTAAATAGTAACCTAAAAAATAGTGGTCAATACGCACAAGAACAAAGCTTCAGTCCACTCTACAACTGCACCATATGTATCGCCTGTATGCCCACCTAGTTTGTGATTGAACCAAGCACCAACGCTGAGGGCGATCGCACTACCTGCAATTACTATTACCAAACTTTCAAATAATTTACTTCGCTCCATTAAAATTGGCCAAATACTCAAGCCCACCAAAAATAACAGTGTTGGCAACCAATCTCGATCAGAACGAATAGCTTGTTTGTGAAATGCTCCCTTGCCAGTCGGTTTTAAGTAAGGGTAGCGAATAATCGCCAGCACTTGCCCCCAACGCCCCCAACCCATTGCTGCACTCAAAACCAACCAACGGTTTTCCTGTAAATCAGTTAATGCCACTGTTTTGAGTAGCACTAAAGCGATTGCTACCATTGCCCCAAAGGCACCTGTGGCACTATCTGCCATTACCTCTAATCTTCGCTTCGGATCACCCACTGCCAACCCATCAGCAGTATCCATTGCCCCATCCAAGTGCAATCCTCCAGTCATGGCAATCCAAACACAAACTACTAAAGCACTGCGAGTCAGTATTGTCATGCCCACATAATGCATTAGAGCATCAAATAGCCCTAAAATTACTCCAACCATTGCCCCTACCACTGGTGCAAGTCGCGCCACCCCTTGAAAGTTGAAAGCATCTATATATGGCAGTGGAATAGTTGTATAGAAGGTGATAGATGCTCCTAAATCTAACACTAGTTGTTTCCACCACTGACATTTATTTGTCATGTTAGTTACGCTAATGCAAAGTAGAGATGCGATGAATTACACCTGTACAATAGTCTAGAATTCTAAAGTGAAATATGCACTTTAAAATCCTGAGTTTGCAAAACTGAGTTGTAAAGATGTTGCTGATCATTTCTTTACATATATTTACGTTCTGACTAAAAAATTTAAATAAGATTTAATGAGACTACAAACTTCACCATAAAATTTTGCTATGCTAAAAGTTCAATTCCTATTAAAAATAAGTATAAATGATTACTTAAATAAGATTACGTAAGTACAATTTCGTTAGTGGCACTTCTATAGTGTTTTCTTAGTGAAATAATTTAATAATTTATTGCAGTTGATCAGGCGATCGCCCTACAAAGTTGATAATAAATGGAAGGGACGAGAAAGCGGCGAAATCGACTGTTTAGTCTTGTTCCATCTGCGCTCGTAAAGTAATTTGATTATGAGTCATCATCTACCCGAAAGTCAGATCCCAGCTCCATGCATCATCAACACAGGTGTAGTTGTAAATAAGTTGGATATGCGGCGATTGCTAGCCGATTTAGGTCGTGTCCGCTATATCTACACCCAAGATGGTGAATTGCGGAGCGAGGGTGAAGGAGATGTGATGGAAGTGTTTGCCAACCCACGGCGTTCAACCTTAGTGGCTAACCATACTCTATATCTCAATCTTTATAGTTTTGATTACCTAGAATTAAAACAGCTACCAGAACAAGAAACCTGCTTCGATTTAGTACAAGAAGGAAACTGTCTGCGATTAATTCCTCTTTCTACTCCTATGCAAGAACGACAGGAGCGTTCGTTAAATGTTAGTGCCATAGAAGCGATGATGGAGCAGGTTCTTTCAGCTAGATGGGATGCAGAAATTGATGACGACTCTTCCGAGCCATTTTGAACTGATATAAAATATTTCTGCACAAAAACTCAATACCTTGAACAAAATCCAATACCGTTCTGGGATGCTGCTATGCTATGGATAGGCGATTTGGATGGTTACTAGCAAAAAGCACCACTTTTTATCTTCATAAGGAGTAGGGGCTACACAACCAGCCCGTCACAACTCCGCTCAAGTTAAAAGTTACGAGGCTATTTTCAGTAGCGATCGCGGTTCAGGTATATCACCTGTGAATATTTCTTTAGATCTCTAATCACAAGCACTTCTTAAAGAGACAAGGCTTTTAAACCTAGTGTTCCCGGACGCTTCATAAAATATTTTTGCTTGAATGGCTCAGGTGTGATTCGAACACACGGCCTAGGGCTTATGAGTCCCCCGCTCTAACCTACTGAGCTACTGAGCCAAACTTTTCTCACCGATTTTTAAATATAGCACACAAGTTTTGTCATGGCTAGTCTCATACATAAATTTGTTGTATTCAAAACAAAGAACTCATCAGCAAAAGTTTCTTAACTAAAAAGCAAATGAGGGAGATAAAGCTCCCTCAAACACCAGAGAAACATTTAGTTAACAAAGAAAAAAGAACTAGAGCCGCTCTTGTGGTAAATAAGCAATCGGATTAACAGCTCCCTTGCCTGAGGAATGAACTTCAAAATGTAAATGAGGCCCAGTACTAAAGCCAGTGCTACCCATTAAGGAAATAGGTTGACCTTGCTGTACTTGTTGTCCAGCCCGTACTAGAACCTTGCTATTGTGAGCATAGCGTGTTAAGGTTCCATCACCATGACGGATATCGACAAGATTGCCATAGCCACCAGGATTCCATCCTGCTTTTTCCACTACACCAGCCGCTGCTGCAACAATTTGTGTGCCAGTTCCGTTAGCTATGTCAATACCTTTGTGCATCCGTCCCCAACGCCAACCATAGCCAGAAGTAAGAACACCTTTTGTTGGCCAAATATAGCCTGTGGATGTCGGTGTAATTTCCTCGATCGGTTTAGGCAGGTATATGTCAACTGAGGCTAGAGGTGGTAATTCTGGAGAAACTTTGGTTCCTCGTCTTACGCCAAGAGAGCGAGAGGCATCTACATCCACAGAAGGTGTTGCTACCTTGGTACCTCGGTTAGACTGGAACTCAGGATTAATTGGTTCGTTAGTTGGTTGGGTAGCGCGAAAAGAAGGCTTAATCGGCTCTGGTTGATTAGATGCCCTAACCTGAGGGACAGGAATTGATACTGACCTTTGAATTAAAGGTGCAGCTACATGATTCGGTGTAGCAACTGGAATTGGTACTGATAAATTCTCACTCGGTTTAGATGGAGAGCTTTGGAAAGCAGCAGTATCAGTGGTATTTTCTGTAACTGTTGAATTACCAGATTGTTGAGAGCGGTATTTGGCTCGTAGTTTTTCGATTTCTGCTTGTAAGCTGCGTAAACCTTGATTACTTTTAGTGTTTGTGATTGTGGTGCTATCTTCTTGTTTAGCTAGCCGTGTCTGGTTTGTAACTTTCGGTAGGGGAGTATCACCACCTATGCCCGCAGTATTACTAGTATTGATGACAACTGGGGCTGCAACATTGGTGGGAGTTGGCTCTGGATTCATCGAAATCTGGCTACTGGTTTGTTGCCAAACTCCAATCATCGGAACATTTTTGTTAGCAATAACTGAACTCGTATTTGTATTGACAACCTTGGAAGTGCTATTCCAATTAAAAGTTGGGGAATAAGGTGTGACTGCTGTTTGAGTTGAAGTATTTTTTACTGGAATTTGAGGAATAATCAGCTTTTGATCAACCAGTAGTTGATTGGGATCTGTAAGATTATTGGCTTTAACTAGTTCTGAGATTGAAGTGCCGTATGCTCTGGCGATCGCTGCTAACGTATCCCCACGTTTGACTTTATATTTTGCTGTAGTGGATAGCGCTACAAGTGTTGGTGAAGCTGCCGTTGGCTCTAAAACTGGTGTTGCAGGTATTGGTGAAGCTACTGTTGACTCTAAAGTCGGTGTTGTCAGTGTGGGTACAACTGCTGCTGGCGCTGTTGCTGAATTAGATAGATTCGTTGCAGTTGCTCGCTTTAATTTAGATATCAGATTAGCTTTTTTAGAATCTGTTTCTGACTGTAGTGTAAAAGTATTGCTTGTATTGTCTTGTGACGAGTTTTCTAGCGCACTTGCTGATGGAACTGTATTTGCAGCAATCTGTGAGAACCCCTGAGTCTGATTAGAGCGCAATTGTGTCAAACTTGCTCTTAATCGATTCGATTTTTCTTGTAAACGGTAGAGCGCAAACTCTTGTTGTGCTTTTAGTTGAGCATTGACTTCACTGCTAACCGCATCTGTTGTAGTTAAAATTTGTGGTTGAACAGCAGGCAAGGTAGTTTGATTCGCATCAACACCGTAAGCCCTAGAGAGTTTCTCTACTGTTTGCAGTTGTTTTTTGACTGTTTGTGCATTCGCGTTTTCTGAAGAAGCACCTTGTTTTACTGCTAATGGTGCAGTAACTTGTACAGGTTGCCATTGTGCACCAAATCCAGGTACTTGTGAAGCGGCTTTTGGCTCAACAAAGACAGGATTTTCAGGCTTGCCTGTCAAAGAAGCAGTTTTAGACTCCCAACGAGTTGCGGAAGCAAGTTTTACCTCTGACTCCGCAAGAGCAGGAATTGTTGAGGCTGTATTTTGGTTGCCTACAGGTTCTGCTGCAAGGGCTCGATCGCTTTGTCGAGTCACCAAAAGGCTGGTTGCTCCCATTGAGATTGCCAAACCAATCATGGCGGCTTTTGTCGGTACACGGTGATGATTACGTGGATTAACTACGTTCTGGTGTTCCACCGGTACATCCTCGCTTTGGGCGTTTTCTAGCACAGCCTTCTCTTTTTTCTTTAATGCTCGTTTCAAAGACGACCTCCTATGATCACTAGCGCTTAACTGACCTCAATATTTAGGTCGGATACTAGTCAATGATTTAGATCACATCGAACTGTAGATCAAGATCACACTCTCCAGAGATACTTAGGCAAGATTAACTTGCTTCTGTAATTTAGACAAGTTTACATCTTTTAAATTTGGTAAAAATGAAATTTTGCCGTTTACTTGTCTATTACTCCTCATAACCTTTGACAGTCGTTACCGTGATTTTTTCACTGAATCTTGCTTCAAAAACTATGGCTGATAAACATAATATATTTAACCAAGCCTTCATAATCTGCAAGTATTTCTCCTGTCAGGGTTTCTAAAAGAGCTTTTTCCCTTGCTATAGACATTTTCAAGGTTTTTTCACTCAATCTGCAACCCAACACGAGACTTTAAGTTGATTATTCCCTAAAAAATCACCGTAATAACTTCCATGCAATTTTCATGATTATGAAAAGTCAACGAGCTACAAATGCATTCAAATGGTTGTTATGACAGACTTACAGTTTTTTTGTTCCCTCCAGGAAAAGAATTAGATTCACGAAAATCTATCGTTGGGTGTGACCTTAACCTAGTTTTTAATATACAAATTTCTTATATTATCCTACTCGCCATCTAAGTATTTTTGACTACATTTTGCTAAAAATTTAAAATTTAGGTGAATTAGGTGTAGGAATATAATTGCGTTTACGGCATGATTCAGAAGGAAATTTTACTTGCAAAAAGAACTTAGAACATCGAATCTGTTCAGCTTTTCTAGGCAATAATACCTAGAGTATTATTTAACGTACCCTTTCTTTGTGAGCACTTATTGAACTTTTTGGAAATCGCCCAACTGACGCCGTGCTTCAAACAAGCCTACTGCTACGCTGACTGAAAGATTTAAGCTGCGTACCTTGGGTTGGCTCATTGGAATGTAGAGAGTGGCATCACAAGCCGAGAGAACGCTTGGTGGTAAACCTGTAGTTTCACTGCCAAATAGTAACCAGTCGTTTGCTTGAAACTCAAAGCTGGTGTAGTCAAAGCTTCCCTTCACACTAAATCCTAGCCATCTTCCCCCAAGTTGCTGGTGTACGATTTTAAAGGCTTCAACAGATTCGTGATAGTGCAGCTTGACATAAGGCCAGTAATCTAAGCCAGCTCTTTTAAGATAGCGATCGCTAATTTCAAATCCTAAAGGCCCTACTAAATGTAATTCTGTACCCGTTGCAGCGCAAGTACGAGCGATGTTACCTGTATTTGGAGGGATTTGGGGATTAACTAAAACTACCTGAGGCATTTTCTGGACAACTTTATCAGAACTTTAAAAATAAAGTATATTTTTTTACAACTGAATCTAAGTAAATTAGTAGTTGATATAGAATTTTTTAATATTTATCAAATTACTATAATTGATTAGAAAATTAAAATAAACAATAAATTCCTACTTAAAGGTGAATTTGAGAATAATGATGCATTCTGTCTAAGAAAAGCAAACTTTTCTGTCTCATAGCAGTTGAAATTCTCTCCAGAAAAATCTACCACTTTCCTGGAGATATCAAATACGGTGTTATGCCACCAAGCTAGAACACAATTTGTCTGCTAGCTCCATTTCCCGCTCTTGAGTAGCACTAATAGCCTGGATAATCGTGTTACGAACACTAAAACCAACTTTGTGTAGTTGCAGCCACTGCTGGGCTTCATTACCTTCACGGAGAATTTTTTGCAGAGGCGACAGAAAACAACTAAAACCTTGTTGCTTGGCTAGTGTCCACACTTCCTGATAAAGTTCCTCAATCCAATCTCTAGCAACAATGGTTCTTCCGTCTTGCCAATGCAATAGTTGAGCATCAAGGCTTGAAGTTGCTGCTGCGATTTCGTTGGCAGTGGTAAGAGAGATGAGTTCCTCATTAGAGAAACTGCTTTGGGTTAACGGATCAAGTTTTGGATTTTCTGAGAGTTGCAACAGACGTGCTTCTAGTAAGGCAGTGATTGCCAACAACGCAATTGGATCTGTAACTAAATCACAAATTCGCAATTCAAGCCGATTTAAATCGTAAGGGCGGCGATCGCCATTTGGTCGTACAGATGTCCATAAATGACGAACATTTTGCATTGTTCCTGCTACGAGTTGCTGTTCTACCCATTCAATATGGTGTGCATGGCTTTCAAATAATGGAACGTAAGCAGGAGTATGGGGAAAGACACGCCAACGAGTGGAATGGTAGCCTGTGGCTTTGCTATCTAAGAAAGGAGAAGAGGCACTAAGGGCGAGGAATAATGGTGCTTCCACCCGAATTAACCGACAAGCCCGCATTAACAACTCAGGATCGCTAATACCAATATTGATGTGAACGCTGGCAGTGACTACTTTAGTGCCGTAGGTATTCTCTATATAGTCGTGATAGGGATTTGTGGGATCGGAGCGAAAAAAGCGATCGCTACCACCCAAAGATAGAGTACTACCTGGAATTAAAGTATAGTTGCCTAACTGTTTCAGATATTCTCGCAATTTGAGGCGAGGACGCACTAAGGCACACAATAACTGTTCATAATTGCTGATTGGTGCGGTTGTGTATTCTACATTTCGGCTATCTGGTTCCCGCACATACCCATCTAAAGAGGCGGTAATCTTGTCGGAGAGACCGACTATATCACCATTAGGTGTGCCTGTGTACATCTCAATCTCAAAGCCTTTCAATAGCACCTTATTCTTTCTCCTCGGCTCTCCTTATTTATAAATTGTATCGAAGGAGACGACTTTAGTGCTTCACAATCGAAATTGTTGATAAACTTCACTCGCCGCTCGGTGTAGGAGAGAGTGGCGATAGACTAGTGCATTGAGATCCTCAGCATAACCACCACCGATCACACAGGCAACGGGAATGCCAGCTGCAACACAGGTACTCAAAACCTGCATTTCCCGCCGATAAATGCCAGTATCTGTGAGGGCTAATTTGCCGAGGCGATCGCCAATATGGGGATCGACACCCGCATCATAAAAAACTAAATCTGGTTTGACATCCGACAATAAATCTGGCAAGTAATCTGCCAAAGTTTGTAAATAGGCATCATCTTCCATTCCCACCGGGAGAGGAACATCTAAATCGCTTTTTTGCTTAGTACCAGGAAAGTTTACTTCACAGTGCATTGAAAAGGTGAAAACACTATCGTCACCTTGAAAAATAAAAGCGGTGCCATCCCCTTGATGAACATCCAAATCTACGATGAGAACTTTTCGGACTAACCCAAATTTTTGCAAGGCACGGGAGGCAATAGCTAAATCGTTGAAAATACAAAAACCAGAACCATAACTAGGAAAAGCGTGATGCGTACCACCAGCAGTATTGCAAGCTAAACCATGACTAAGTGCGAGTTGGGCTGTCAGGATTGTACCACCTACTGCCACACAGGTACGATTCACTAATAGCGGACTCCAAGGCAAACCAATCCGGCGTTGTGCTTTTGGAGTTAAGGTTCCGTCATAGTAAGCTTGAACATACTCTGGCGTGTGAATTAATTCGATTAGCTTTTGTTCTGGGCGTAGAGGAATGCGAAATTGGTGAGGAGAAGCCACTCCATCTGTTAACAATAGTTCATAGAGTTGCCGGAACTTGGGCATAGGAAAACGGTGTCCTTCTGGCAAAGGAGCAATGTAATCTGGATGATAAACCAGCGGTAAATCCATTGTTCGGCTATTAGCTATTTCTTAACCCATTCGGTATTTTAAGCAGTTTTTTAGAATCTGCGATCGCGCTGTAAATCATAAATAACTTTTTCTAAGTACCAGTTATCTGATTTACCCGGATGTAATTGCCGTTGATGCTTGAGTAGGCGCTTGGCTGTAGATACATCACCACCAAGGAGAGTGAGTAGCTCTTTTTGCAATTGCCTATTTTTAGGATCGCTCAAGTATGAGAGACTTTTCCCCCGTAATCGATTGCAAAAAAGTATGACTGCTAAAACAACAATCACCAAAATCACAAAGATAAAAATGCTTTTCATACATAATCAACTCAGGAACACTTTCCGCTTGATATAGAGACTTGATATAGAGAGATTTTAGAAGCGTAAGGTGGGCATTGTTCACAACTTAAAAATAAGGGTTTGAGGAAAGTTGACAATGCCCTTACTACAAAAATTACTAAAAAGTTAATTTAAAGATGTAATATCAACTAAAGTCTTTCATTTAAAGTTCCACGTTACTCATGAATATGATGGAAATAATTTTGCCAGTTGTGTTTATCATGGCTGGTGTAATTGCTGGAATTATTGGTGAAAAAATAATTTTCAGTAAGCTGAGAAAATTTGTGAGCAGGAGAAAGATTCCAGGAAGTGAAATCATCTTTAGCTCTCTGTATCGAATGACATTTCTTTGGTTAACACTAGCTGGCTGTTTTGGAGCCACTCTGAGTTATCCTTTAAATACCAATATTTCAGAAGTAATTAAAAAAGTTCTTACTATAGTTTTTCTCTATTCAGTCGTTTTAGTTTTTGCAAAACTAACTGCTGGTTTTGTTAATTTATTTTTGCAAAGAACAGAAGGAGTATCAGCATCATTATTTTCTAATATCACTAAAATAGCAGTTTTAATTTTTGGAATCTTAGTTATATTACAAACAGTAGGAATTCAAATTACCCCTTTAATTACTACTTTAGGTATTGGTGGACTTGCTGTTGGTTTGGCACTTCAAGACACATTAGCTAATTTATTTTCTGGTGTATATTTAATTATTTCTAAACAAGTTAAAACTGGAGATTACGTTAAATTAGATGGTGGTTACGAAGGTTATATTACAGATATTACCTGGCGAAATACAACAATCAAAGAGCTTTCAAACAACGTAATTATTGTACCTAACTCTAAGCTGGGAACTTCCATTTTCACTAACTATCATTTACCAGTTAAAGAAATTACCTTAACTCTAAATGTTGGTGTTAGTTATGATAGTGATTTGGATAAAGTTGAAAGAGTTACTTTAGAAGTAGCACAAGAGGTAATGCAAGAAATTGCACCAGGTTTAATGAACAATCAACCTTATATGAGATTTCATACTTTTGGTGACTTTAGTATAAATTATACTCTTTATATGCGTGTTAATGAATTCTTTGAACAGCGCCTTGCCAAGCATCTCTTAGTTAAGAAATTACATAAACGCTATCAGCAAGAAAGAATCGAAATTCCTTTTCCGATTAGAGATGTTTATGTTCAAAATAATGGCAATAAGGTTATCAATCAGGATTAACTCTTAAAAACATGTCCGCAGGTTGGAAGCCTGGAGCAATAATTACAAATAGTCAGAACAATTTTTGTCGGATGGGTAGAGTGCAAGCTTACCCATCATAAATTGCATTTAGTTACTTACGCCCTGGTGTACGTCCACCTTCATCATTGCTACCACCATGCGGACGAGATTTGCCAGGATCGCACCCTTCAGCACCGTTACCAATTCCTTGGTTACAATTACGTCTTCTGATTTTGGTATCGTCGTCATCATCGTCATCGTCGTCATCATCATCGTTATCAATATTCCTAAATCCGGCGTCTTTACCTTCGACAGTATACCGAGAGGATATATCCATAACTTCGCCAGTGCTGACTAATGCTTTATATAACAAAGCACACACTTCCGCTCTGGTTGCTACTTTCTCGGTATTGAGAGTCTGAACATCAGGATAATTGGCAACAATACCCCTTTCTGTAAGTGCAGCGATCGCACTGCGGACATCGCTGCGAATCATAGCAGCATCACTGTAAGTAGCTAAAATTGTCTCTGTAGAACCACTAACACTGTAATTTAGTCCTTGAGCAAAGCCTAGCAAAACTTCCAAGCGAGATAAGGCTTCATTAGGATTGAGCTGATTACCATAAGTTCTTAAAAAGCCCATTTGATAAGCTTCCCGGATCGCATTATAAGCCCAAAAAGCTGTGGAGACGTCCTTGAATGACATTGCGCTACGAACTTTTACCCTGTCAAAGGCTTGACTAATCATTGCTGCAAATTGAGCGCGAGTTAGTTGCTCATCAGGGCGAAAACTTCCATCGGGAAAACCTTCGATAATTTCTAACGCCGCCAATTCAGCAATAAAATCTTTCGCCCAGTGATCTGAATAAACATCAGTAAACTTTACCTTGATACTAGGAGCTACACCTACCTCTCGATAAGCCATCATTAACTGAGTGATATCGTAAGTAGAACTACCGTCATCATTAACTTCAGTCACTTGTACCAAACTGCCAGGAGTAGCTTGCAAAGCCTGTGCAAGATTGGAATTTGTAACGCTCATAGACTGACGAACTAAAGCAAACTCACTTTTAGTCAAAGAGGTAGGATAAACACTACTTGCGGCTACTGCTGACAAGCCTTGAATTTGGAACTGGTTAACTTGAACTTCTCTAGAACTACTAAGGAAACTAACACGCTGACCACTAACTTGCGTAAAGTAGTCATAAGTAGTAGCACCTTCATCAATCCTGCCATCAAAGTCAGTATCAAGACCATAAACTGTACGGATGACTTTATATTCTGTGGGGTTCGCCGACAAAATTAAATTTACCATCGTGTTTGCCGACAAGCACTCAAATTCACTGTAACCAAGAAAGCGATTTTGCAAATCGTACAAGCGCACAACAACGCGATCGCCTGCTTTTAACCCCCTTACAAATTTCGCTTTGTGCTTCATTTTGTATTTATAGTCGCCCAAAAACCGCTCTTTGGCATAGCCTTTACCACGTTTGGTTTTAACAGAAATACGGCTAATAACTTCCGAGAAGTTACCGGATGGTTGCAAGATCGCGAGAGTGAAACCTGGTTTTTTAGTTTTAACTGCAACAGTAGCCGCACTAATCTGAGTGCTGCCTTGTCTGTTTGCAATACCCATAGCACTTGTTTGGCTACTACGTTGATGTAAGGTTGCAGTTCGGCGCTGCCTGGTGGTACGACTGCCGCTTTGCTGAGTCAAAGATTGTACTTTTGCCATCATAGCGCTAGCTACTTGCGATGACTCTTCATCCAGTATGGCTAACGTTCCAGCCTCGTCTGTACGATACACCCACATCTGCCTACTGCTCGCTACGACAACTTGCCAACCAGGTACTAAAGGCTTAGAACAAATCCCATTTCCTTTCAAACCCAAACAACCATCAGGCCAAGTTATCTTTTCTGCCTTTACAATCCGTAAAGTAGAAATTCCTAAGTTTGTGCGCTGGGTAATATCTTGTAGAACAGCAGTTTTGACAATTTCTGGCGCGTTGTTTCCTGCGTAGTCACTAACAGACTGATCGGCTAAAAGTTGCTCTGTGGAATTAGTCGGTTTTAGCTCGATAGCGTCAGGAACTACTGATGCAGCTAATGCTGGTGCCATTTGCGAAACAATAGCTACACAACTAGCAATAGAAGTTACTTTACTGAAAATAACCGAGTTCATGTAATTTTTGTATCTCATCTCACACCGTACCAATTAGGTAAAAATGAAACAGGCCTAAATAAACCCTTACCTATTAATCCCTTCGTACGAACATAAAATGATGTACTTAAGAAAACTTCATGATAAATATTACGTAAATACTCTAAGTAGTAATAAAAATTATTTTTTACTCTTCCATCTGAAAAGCGATCGCATCTGAACAATCTGATGAAGCAGGATGCCGAGTAGTATTAGCTTTTGCTTTTTGTTTGCCTAGTGTTTTGCTAAAGTCAAATTTATCGGTAATAAACAATCGCGCGATCGCATCATTTGCTTGACTAAATGCGCGGATGGGTAGGTGTTGGAAAATCGGTTCCAGAAAAAATCGCTGGATTGCTTTTGCAATCAGGCAGTTGGGCGATCGCACTACCTCAACCATCCGCGCTCCTTGCCCAGAGTGGATTTGAGCGATTTATACCCTACTCAATCCAAATTTTTCATGCTATGATTGCCCCATCCGCGCAAACGAACCTTGAAAACTTAATATTGACTGGCTTTGGGGCTGCCGCTGTTGAAATTCTAATTACTCCCTATTAGGGATTGAAACGGCTCTAATCATAGCTATCGCTTTCTCTCTAGTGCGTTGAAATTCTAATTACTCCCTATTAGGGATTGAAACTAGCACCGTGGCAAAGCTTTGTGAGGTACTTGAGTGTTGAAATTCTAATTACTCCCTATTAGGGATTGAAACTAAACACCTCGATAAGGAGATAAAACCTCTTTAATCGTTGAAATTCTAATTACTCCCTATTAGGGATTGAAACAGATCCTCCAGATCAGAACCACCAGTGATTGCCTGAGGTTGAAATTCTAATTACTCCCTATTAGGGATTGAAACATTCTCTAGCAACTTAATATTTATTTGTCTGATTGCGTTGAAATTCTAATTACTCCCTATTAGGGATTGAAACGGCTCTTTATTCTCTGATTCTGATTTCATATTAGCGTTGAAATTCTAATTACTCCCTATTAGGGATTGAAACTGCGGCACATCAAAATAATCAACAGTTCTCCCTGGTTGAAATTCTAATTACTCCCTATTAGGGATTGAAACATCGCTTTACAGAAGTTGGTAACGACTTTCTAAAATCGTTGAAATT
>NZ_JAYKTT020000072.1:0-115346 GCF_038404745.2 Chlorogloeopsis sp. ULAP02
TATTACTTAAGGTTCACCCATATAGATTAAAGCAGAACAGCCAGGGCAATTGATAAGCTAATCCGCCTTTAAGTTGCATAATCCTTAGCCTTAGAAAGACGCAAAGACGCGGAGAACGGGAGACGCGGGGATGCAATTTGAATAGATTATTAGCTTAGAAATCATAGTCATCGCTTAGAGATTGCTTACGGCTTGCTGAAATTGCATTCTCAACCGTGGTAAGTATGACTATTTGGCTCCACACTTCTGGATAAACTGCCGAAAGTACTCAGCTTACTACTTTTTTCACCAATATGCCAGTCAATACTCTCTCTGGTGCTGTCACACCGATTGAAAGTATGCTTGTATTCTTTCAATATTTGTCTTGGCTAAATCCGCTACGAGATTATGTCACGATTTCACGCACTTTACTCCTCAAGAGAGTTGACTTAGAAGTGTTATTGCCCAATACTTTTGTTTTATTAATCTTTACAGTCATATTTTTAGGGGTAAGTAAGCCACCTATTTCGCCGTCAACTCGGTTAGTGAAGTAAAAAGCCCACTCTTGCAAGCGGGCATACAAAAAGATTGACAAAATTTAGTCTGAGTCAAAAACTAATGTTGTACCCAGTATGTAAAAAATAAGGCATTTTTATCCTATATTAAAAGTGGAAAACTTGATTTTAAGACTTAACTTTAGACTTCTGTATTAGTTCTCAATTGTCTGCAATACAATCAATAAAATTTAATAATTAGCAAATGTTTTTTGTTTTTTGATGTTACACAATTGTAGTAACTCAGAACTTTACTTCTTTACAAAGCAAGAGTTATCGTCTTTTTTCAACTCAAATTAATAATAGTTGGTTATAAAGATATGCGCAATTTTTCTGTAGAAAATGCGATCGCCTCTTTTTTATCAATATTCATCTAACAAAAATTATGTAGCATAATTTAAACAGTATATACCAATTAGATAGGCTTCACTATAATTAAATAAATGAACATAAATAGACAGAATGAAATATAAAATTATTAAAAATTATTTATAAATTGTAGAGTGTGTTAAAGTAACGCGTAACGCACCACCATCATGCTACGTTACGGTAATTTTTCATTCTCTTAAACTCTCAAATCTTTGCATAGCCGTAAATACCCTACTAGATATCATAAGTCTTTTGTCCTCTACCTTTTACCTGCTATTTGGAGAAAAATAATATGGAATTAAAATCAGTAGCAATGGAGATTCCGGAAGGAAGTAATATCATTATTGGTCAAACCCATTTTATTAAAACAGTAGAAGATTTATATGAAATCATGGTGGGAATATCTCCCCAAGTTAAATTTGGAATAGCCTTTTGTGAAGCTTCTGGCCCCTGTCTAATTAGAGTCACAGGTAATGATAGAAATTTGGAAGAAGTAGCAACAAAAAATGCCAAATCTTTGGCTGCTGGTCATAGCTTTATTATTCTATTAAAAGAGGCATATCCCATCAATTTTTTGAATGCTATTAAACAGTGTCCAGAGGTTTGTAATATCTACTGCGCCACAGCAAATCCTGTACAGATGATAGTCGCTCAAACAGAACAAGGTCGCGGTATTTTAGGTGTTGTCGATGGATTTTCACCCAAGGGTATAGAAAGTGCTGATGATGTCAAAGCACGGCAGGAATTATTGCGTAAGATTGGTTACAAACTTTAAGTTGAAAGTTCCTCTTGATTAAACTTGTAACTCTGCACCAGACATCAGTTCTTATGATTCGATATATTCGAGCCAATATTATACCGTCAAAACCAGCTCAACTCCTCATCAAAACAGGACTGAAGTGGGATCAAGATAATTGCCCCGGTATGGCAGCTGCCCTATCGTACTACGCCCTCTTCTCACTGTTTCCAATGCTATTAGTAATCTTAAGTGTGATCAGTTCGGTGATTGAACCCAATTCTGATGCATTTCAATACCTCAAAGAAGTCGTAGATCGGTTTTTACCTCCAGAAGTTCACGAACTGGTGAAAGGAACTGTAGTTGCCCTCAACAAAAACAGTGTCGGAGCTGGAATCATTGGTTTTGGATTGCTCTTATCCGCAGCCAGTACAGTTTTCGCCGTTCTCAGAAATTCAGTCAATAAAATCTGGCGATCGCATTATACAGCTTCTGAATCAGCATCAATTCATAGAATGGTACTTTCATTTTTTCTGAACCAACTTCTGTCTTTTATGTTGGTTTTTGCAACTGCCTTATTGTTGTTGACTTCATTAATCTCAAATATTGCCATTAAGACAATCCTCAAGCTAGTCGCAACCTTTAAAGAAACCTTTTCCTTTATCCAGGTTAATGAACTGCATTTATCCCAAGGGCTTTATGCCGGCTCGGCTTTTTTCATTTTGGCTTTGGCTGCCTGTATTTTATTCAAAATTTTGCCATCCGTTTATGTAGGTTGGCGTGATGTCTGGTTAGGTGCTCTACTTACTGCCTTACTGCTGGTGGCGTTGCAACAATTAGTTAGCAATAGCATTATTACGATCGGTAGTCATTTTCTATCCTATGGCATGATCGGAAGCGTTATGATTCTGTTGCTGTGGATTTATCTGACGTGCCAAATTTTCCTAGTTGGCTGTGTGTTTTCCTATGTTTACGCCCATATTTTCGGTAGCCGTCGCGGAATGGCAATGAATAAGGTAGGCAAATCTCCTTCTGCTTGAGCCTATATCTTTCTTCCCAAGTAATACGAACTAAAAAATTGATTGCAACAGATATATTCACAAAAGCCGAATACAAAAGCAATTTTTAATCCAAAATCCAAAATCCGAAATTGTATATGTTTGACTTCCTTAAAACTGAAACTGTTAGCTCTACTCCCCAACAGATCGCTCGTTCTATGCGCTGGCTGGGATGGGCTGGCTTCTGGTTGCAAGCCCTGCTGGGATTTATTCCGCTATTGGTAGTAGTCACATCTGTGCTGTTCAATCCTAGACAAGGTGGATTTTCCTTTGGTATATGGTTAGCGATCGCTTGTTTAGGGATTCTCATTTTTAGTATTTACTGGTGTTTTCGCTATACACAACTAGCAAACAAGCTAACGATTCGGGAACTGCGCCCAGCTAAGTCTGAGATTAGCCGAGATCTGAAATTCGGGCTACTTGCCAATCTTAGTATTATGGCGCTTGCAGTACTGATTGCCCTAGCGCGAGTTGGTGAATTGAGCTTCAAAATGTTAACGCTGCCTCAAGGTTCGACTGTGATTACTCCCAATCAAAGCGCGACGATGGTAACCCAAGGAGCAATGATCCCACCGTCTACTATTATTGCCATTCAAGCGATGGTGAATGCGATCGCAGCCGGATTAGTTGGAGCGATTGTGGCAATAATGTTGCTCTACCAACTTGGGCAAAATCGTAATGACTAATCATTGCGATTAGCCGAATGAGAGCATACTGTTAACTCGGAACCAGCGATAGCCGTATGCTGATAAAGGTATGGAGTGAACATCACCGTCGAGTGGTTCATACTGACAATTGCAAAACAAATCTATCAAATGTTGGTACTGTGGTGATTTGAGCCTAACGTTACAGACTTTATCTGCTAAGTTATGAACTGCTATTACCGCATTGCCATTCCACTCACAACAATGGGCAAAAACGCTAGGTTCATCTGTTTCTAGAATATGCCATTGACCCCGCCCTAACTCCGGACACTGCTTGCGAATGCGAATTACCCGTTCCATCCAGTTAATTAAAGAATCTGGTTGACGCTGCTGGGTAGCAACATTGACATCCTCATAGCCGTATTCACCCTGAGAAATGACAGGATGAGGCAAAGCAGAAGTCGGGGCAGTAGAAAAGCCTCCATTCTCTTCATTTGACCATTGCATCGGTGTACGAACACTGCTTCTACCTGGTAAAGACAAGTCATCACCCATACCAATTTCTTCACCGTAACGGACTAAAGGCGTACCAGGTAAACTAAATAACAGACTGTAAGTTAATTCTATACGACGGCGATCGCCTCCTAGTAAGGGTGGTAGTCGGCGACGGATACCCCGCCCGTAAATCTGCATATTTTCTTGAGGTGCAAAAGCCGCAAATACTTCTTGTCGTTCAGCTGGGGTAAGTTCAGATAAAGAAAGCTCATCGTGATGGCGGACAAAGTTTACCCACTGTGCAGTATGAGGAATACTTGGTAGAGACTTGAGCGCATCACATAAAGGTTTTGTTTCCTGACGGGCAAGAGCCAAAAACATATACTGATTCAACCAAAAGTTGAATAGCATTTGCATCCGATCGCCATCTCCGAAATAGGTACAAAGTTTATCTGGCTCAACGTTTGCCTCTCCTAGTAGTACTGCATCACCATGACGAGATGAAACAAACTCCCGCATCTCGGATAGGAAATTTTCTAAATCGGATGGTTCTGCACCAGGAATGCCCATTCCTTCTATCAAGTAGGGAGCAGCATCCACGCGAAAACCAGAAACGCCTAACTCTAACCAAAAACCCATGATTTTGCAAATTTCTTCTCGTACCGCCGGGTTGGCAATATTTAGATCTGGTTGTTCTTTATAAAAATGATGTAGGTAATAAGCTCCTGATTGTTCGTCGTACTCCCAAACACTTTCTTTTTCTCCAGAGAAAATAACTGTGTGTGAGTCTACCTTAGGTTCTTCTTCTGTCCAAACATAATAGTTGCGGTACTTCGAGTTCCGATCTGATCGTGCTGCTACAAACCAGGGATGGCGATCGGAAGTATGGTTAACTACTAAATCCGCAATCACGCGAATACCCCTTTCTCGCGCTTCGTGCATGAATTCTACAAAATCTCCTAAAGTTCCTAATCGAGAATCAACATTGTAGTAGTCCATTACATCGTAACCATTGTCACGATTAGGAGAAGGATAAAATGGCAATAACCACAGACAAGTAATTCCTAACCCAGCCAGATAATCAAGTCGGTTCGTCAGCCCCGGAAAATCACCTACGCCATCTCCATTGGAATCTACAAACGTCTCCACATCTAGAGAGTAAATAATTGCGTTTTTATACCATATGTGTTCCATTGCAGCTACTTTCCTGTCTTGATATAACTCATTAATAACTAAATACTCATAAATTTTAGTATTAACTACTACTGTGCATTATGATTTTGCTACCTCCTGTTGCGAGTATTGTTCAGTATCGGCAGCTTGATAGACGTGTTTGTTTTGCCAGTGTAACCACACCAATACACCACCAAGTACAGCAAAGATCATATTGAGCCACAAAGTGTAATCAATGCTAAACCTATACACTTGTGTGAGCATAGATCGTTCAACAGGAAGTACGCCACACAGAGCAAAAATTTCATGTACTGTAATTGCTGCTACTATTATGCAGACATACACAGCGATCGCTGGCAATGAACATGATGAAGAGATCAAACCAAATAACCCAGCTAAAGTCACTTGTTTCCAACTGCGCTTACCTAAAACTCTTGCCATTCCACAGCGGTTAACCAGTACCTGAATGACAGCAGAAATCGTGTACCCGAACACCAATGCCCAAAATGATTTCCACAAAATACCAGCACTGGCGAGCAGAGCTTGGATGATTTGATTGAGCATGACATAGTCTATATAGCTAAATTTTGTTTGCAAAAGTCTTGTACTTCACCCTGATTTGAAACTCCAGTAAAAGCTTGTCAAATGTTTGACAAGACATCGCTTTAAAGTATTAGGACAATAGGATAAGATGCAAAACCTGAGACTGGAGAGTTTTTTACCCAATAGTCATGATTGTGGAAATTTTCAAAATATTACTCACCTACCTTTAGGTAGAAATAACTTGGCTTTGGCAAAAAGAAGGTAATTCTTTCTAGCATTGCAATTAGAATAACTAATTGAGAATCAGTACCAACACTAGTTAGTGCAGGCACAATGTTTCAAATACACCATCCACTTCTAAAGCTTTTTCCTGGCACGTGGCTTCTGTACAATAGTTTCTGCCAGGCAAGTTCCAAACCTTGCTTATCCCAGCTAAGGGGAAATAGATCTAGTTGTGATTGACTATAATTATTACCAAAATCATTATATAAGTAAAAAGACGCAAGAAAACTTTTTTTTCGTGTTTTATATCACTGGTAAATAAATCCAAACTCTAGAAGTGGGAGTTAGGCGATCGCTCCCAAATACGTCATCACCCACCTGAGTCACAGCTTCTTTGTTGCAACGGAACTGTTGGCTCAAGTACTCAAAGACTGCCTGATCCGGGTTGTAGCAACGGCATTTATACTAAATCCCTGAAGGATATACAGCTTCGGCAACGATTACAGGCATATTATTATATTGTGCTTCTAACTGTCTTTTCACCTGCAAATCCCAAGTTACCTTATAATCTCGTTCAATCTCAGCCACAATAAACGGACGAACTATGCCGACGACTGCTATTGTCTGCCCTTTGTTAATAGCTACCGCTGGCGGCGTATTTAATAAAATTGGCAAATTTTCCCCGACAAACAGTCGATTTTCCTTAATTGAAAATAAAACTGGGCTTTGAATATTTTCAACTTTACCGATTACTACTAGTCTTTTACCTGAATATACATCAATATTGGCACGGACTTGAGTCGGTGTAGGAGAAAGTATAATAGAGCGAGCTATAATCGCAGGTTTGTTGATGCTATCTCTATAATTTTCATCTTGCAACCTGAGCTTAAACTCCCGTTCAATTTCTGAAATTATCAGGTTGCGAACCTCACCTGTGACTTGAATTGCAACATTTGGATCTTCGGGTAAGTCAAAGGCTTTTCCAGAGGCATTTACAACTATGATCGGTTTCCCACTAAAAAAACGGCGATCGCTAACTGTAAATGAGCTCAAACCAACTGTTTGTAAAGGTTTGCTTTTAATCGTTACACTTTTACCAATTAATTCCTCAGTGTTGTTAACTACATCTGTAGTGGTAACTAAACCTGGAGGAGCTACTGTTTGTTGACCGTTACTATAACAAGCCCTTACTATCACTGCTAACATTACTAAGCCTAATAATACTTTCGCTCTCCAAAGGCTTTGAAGTATGCCATTTTTTTGAGTATTAGTCTTTTCGGTAGTCTGTTTTTCGTCAAGTTTAATCATAATTAAAATTATTTAATAATATTTTGGGAAAAATATTAAATTTACTAAATAAGATAGATTTTTATTGTTCTTGTTAAAGATTATTCAAAATTTGATTTTTACTTTCAAAAAGTAATTAATTATTAATTAAACCCAAAATTTAAACTAATTCTTATAATAATAAGAAAATTATATTATTTCTTCTAGCTAAAGTTACATAAGGAATATAAAATTATACCTGTTGACTCTACCATAGATAGAGCCAAAAATATCTGCTTAGAGATGATTTATAAAGTAAACCTTAAACTGTAGTAGTGGCGTGACCGAACTAATTTAGTGCATAAATGTAAAATAAAGCTTGGATATGGCCATCTAATCTGCACCGAACAGACTAGAAGCCTAGAATTTCGGAGCATACTGCCCATACCACAAGAAAATCTCGGCAAAGCGCGATCGCGCAGTGTCTATTCTTGTAAGTTGTGTTCATTGGTAAAAGCTTGAAGCGTATTTACTTCCACTCACTTCTTTGGTGGCGTTACTGATGTTATAGCGTGAAAATAATTTTGTCTCATAACCAAAGTTCCTATAGAGAAGCGATTAATCACATCTCTACATCTGGGATTGATACCGCCATTGGGCAACATCTATTTAGCCATATACATAGTACAATCTCTTACATTATTTATCCAGTTATTAAACAGTTGCTAATTTCTAATAAATCTCATAAAAAAGCTCCTAACACAGGAGCCAGTGCATTCAAGCGAGTGTGTAAACGTGCCATTAGTGCTAGTTTAATCATTAATTTATAAATTAAACCCTATCTTAAGGTTGATAGTAACAATGAGATAGTAAAAAAGCGATCGCACTTTCAGTTTTGAGTCGATTAAACAGATATAATGCTACGGTTTTTGGAATCGCTGTGCATCTATCTGCCGCTGCACGACTTTCCTGCGCCTGAGTGTCAGCAAACTAGCATTTGTGTATATCTACTCTCTGTCTGCAACGTTATAAATTCTTACAAGTATTGACAAATACTAAAAAAATTTATACACCTAAACTTAATTGTCAGCGGAGATAGAAATTATGCACCACGAAGTCAAAATTTTGGAACCAACAGATTTATGGTATTTGCAAAATAATATTAACAAAGATACAAATAAATATTACCATCCTACAAAAAATATTCCACTTGTTCAGCAAGTGGAAATTAGACTAGAAAACTCTGGAGTAATTATTCAAAAAGGTACACTGCATAGTTGTATTGGAAAATTGACTTATGATGTTTATAAAACTGATAATCGTTTAAGAGATATATGGGTGTCTTTAACAACAGAGATAGAATTTAATGCGCCTGTATACAGAGGTTTGGGTATGGTTTTCCTAGAACCTAGACAAAAAGGTTATTTTTTGCATTACACACCTATTGAACTTTCAGAACAAGAACAATGGGAATTTGATGATGGTGTATTTCAGTTTTGTTCTGACAATGTAGTCATAGGAGCAAGAAAATTAAAATTCCGCCAGATGGCTGCTTCTGGAGATGGGAAATGGAGAATTGCTCTCAAAGCTTTACCAGGGCAAATAGCAAAAGTGATCACGGGTACTTTAGCACCTGCCAAAGTAATTGAATTAAAAAGAGGAGAAACTTTGATTGCAGATTATGACATGGTCAAAGGATATACAAATGGGATTACAGAAGATTACCGGAAATTAGGTCATTTTGGCAAAGGAGGTGGAGAAGGTTTTATTTGGATTTATAGTGGTGAAGGTAAACTATTAGTATCTGAAACTGATAGTCTTGGTCTTGGATAAAGCGGCTTTTCTGGTGCAACGTGTGTCATCTGTGTATTAACATCCCCCAAAGGAAGTCGATGGAAGCTTCAGTGTATGGTTTAATTGAAGGCGATCGCCTTTGCATAACAAACCTAACCTGTTGTCCCAAGATGCCTAGAAGCAGAGTATACGATCAACAAAGAATATATTCAAGATTGGCTTTGAGGCGATGTTAAAATGCCCAGATGGAAACTAGTAACAGAATTCTCGTTTGATAGTGCTCATTTCATTAAAGATTACGATGGCCCCTGTGGTAGGTTGCATGGACACACTTATAAAGTACGAATCGAAGCAATATCATCCAAATTGCACTCCTCAGAATATTGTCCGCATCCAGTCATGGTAGCCGATTTTAGAACTTTACGCTGGGCGAAACAGGATGTTTCCAAAGGAGGACTCGATCATTGCGTTCTCAACGAAGTCTTGCCTCCTGAGTACGAAACCACCGCTGAGATGATTGCTAAATTTATCTACGACGAAACCAAAAAACGGATGCCGCAGGATATACAACTAAAAGTTGCGGTGTCAGAAACTCCAAATTCTTGGGCAGAATATGAGGATGACTAAAATTGGCATCGCCCAATCGCGATATAAACCCCAGATGTAGAGACGCGATTCATCCCGTCTCTACAAGAATTTTGGACAGAAGCAATCGATACTCCACCAGCAGCACTTAACCAGCGACTACGAGGAAGTTTTTTGAATCTCAACCTCCTAGAGTACAAGTGTGCTAATGCTAAACCCATAGCAATTAATACTGATAAAATAAGTATGCCTTGGGCAGACGAAAAAAATGCTGAAATCCACATTATGTTACTAGTAACTTATAAAAATAATTTAGTTTCATTGCTACTCTTACTAAGAAATGTAGCTACTAATATTTTTATCGTCTTCACAAGAAGCTGAATCAAAACTATTCCTAAAGAGTGAATATAAAAAGTAAGTAAAAATTAAATAAGTATTTTTATAAAATTTTTTATAAATCAGTTCATACCATATAGTAAATGACTACAAATATTAAAAAAATGCATAAAATCACAGTAAAATCATTACTTTTGGTAATTTATGGCTGATAGCTCTCTTCCGGCAGAGGTAAAAAAACTAAAAAAGTATCAAAATTGAAAATAGACATCCTCAAATGGATAACTTACATCTAAATTAAAGCCTAACTATGACGCAAAGAATAAGCAGAAAAAATAATCAGAATACTTTTGATTTAAACTTTTACGAGACTCAAGAACAACCAGTCATTCTTAAGAAAGAAGCTTTGAAAACAAACCATTTTCTAGGCAAATTTCCTTGGCGCAAAGAAGCAAAACACTTACTGCTACCATTCATAGCAACAGCCATAGGTTTATTAAATGGCTGCTCGGTACAAGTTCCCAGAAGTACTCCTGAAAATAATACTACTCAACAAGTTCAGCAGCCAACACCTACAAACAATCGTCCCTTAGAACCAACTCCTGAAGACACCAATTTTGTAGTAGAAGTCGTAAACAAAGTAGAGCCGGCAGTAGTGCAAATTAACACTGCTCGCACTGTCCGCACTCAAGTTCCAGACGTTTTTCAAGATCCATTTATTCGCAGGTTTTTTGGCGATCGCGTACCGACACAACCACAAGAACGAGTCGTACGCGGTGTTGGCTCTGGTTTTATAATTAGTGCAAATGGTCAAATTTTGACTAATGCTCACGTTGTTAACAACGCTGATAGAGTAACGGTTACTTTTTCTGATGGTCGCAGATTGGAGGGTAAAGTACTTGGAAGTGATACCGTCAGCGATGTTGCGGTGGTGCAAGTTCCTGCCAACAATTTACAAGTAGTAGAATTAGGAAATTCCAAGCAGGTACAACCAGGACAGTGGGCGATCGCGATCGGTAATCCTTTAGGTTTGCAAAGAACAGTTACAGTTGGTGTTGTTAGTGCTATAGATCGTTCTGTAAGCGATTTAGGAATTTCTGAGCGTGGTATTGGCTTTATTCAGACGGATGCAGCTATCAATCCTGGAAATTCGGGTGGCCCTTTGTTAAATGCTCGCGGGCAAGTCATTGGTGTCAATACTGCAATTATCCAGGGCGCTCAAGGCATTGGCTTTGCTATCCCAATTGAGACAGCACAACGCATCGCCCAACAATTAATTACCGAGGGCAAAGTTGAATATCCTTACATTGGTATTGAGATGATAGCCCTGACGCCAGAGATTAGGCAACAAATTAACAATCTTCCCAACAGTAATATCCAGGTTGGCACCGATACAGGCGTTTTAATAGTTCGCATTGCTCAAGGTTCTCCAGCAGCGCGAGCTGGATTGCGCCCAGGAGATGTAATCCAGCAAATCAATAATCAATCAGTGACAACAGCCGAACAAGTGCAGCAGGCAGTTGACAAAAGTGGGGTAGGTAGTAATGTACAACTGCAATTACTACGGAATGGACAAACCGTGCAAATAACTGTACAATCAGCACCCCGCCCGGCTAGAACCCAATAAATCCAAACTTACACACAAGCCATTACAAAAGCCCAGCTATTATGCCGGGCTTTTGAGTGGGGATATATTCCCTAGAGGTTTAGATATAAGAGGTTAAGTATACATAGTTAATTTGTAGGCTGATAATGACTACGAAACTTAGGCTGTTGATTTCGGAAAAAACTCAAATCTAACTAACTGGATTTGTGATTGGAATCATGGAAGAAGTGTTTGCAATAACTTGCATCCCCTTAGCCCAAGCTTGATAATCCCGCACTAGTTGACGTTCCAAACGGTGCTTCATAGTCAAAAGAATGCCATTGAGAAAAGTATTACCAGCAGTCTCTAAAATTGACTTGGGTGTTAGCAAAAGGGCTGGCGGTAACTCAACTTGCACTATCAAATCTGCTCTCCCCTTGAGCAATGTGGCACTTCCTCTACTTTCAGGCGATAGATTACCTGTAAGATTGAATTTGAAAGACTTTTGTAGGTACTCGACTCCATGAATCTCACAAGCAAGCGATCGCAGATGGATTGTTCCGTCTGCCTGTGCCAAAACCTGCAAATCGACTATCGGTTTAAAACTGAACATCATAAAATTTAGAGGACGAAGCTTGAGCCGAAAGTCAGATTTACTCAGTGGTTCTACCTGAGTGCGATCGGTGACAGCTTCAACCAAACGTTGTGGTTGACGTAGATAGTGTTCAATTGGAACTGCCTGATTAGGCACGTTCATCGTCAAGTCTTGAGATGCATGCAATTTAAGCATAAGTAGAATTCCGTTCCCCTACAAAAGGAAGATACTTAATAAACTCGGTATAGGTTTTGAGAAAATCCAGGCTGTAAGCATTACGAACACCAAAAATCCACTGATTTAAAAGCCTACGCCATCATATAAATTAACTTTTGTAAATATTATTAATAATTTATTACAAAAAAAATTTAAAAAACAGGGTGGATAACCGTATATTTTTAGAGATACAAGGGAAGAGGAGGAAAGAGGACACGGGAACACGGAGAATAATTTTTCCTAAATACCACACCCTAATTTTGATTAAGTACCTAAACAAAATTAATTACACATTTTTTTTGCTGTTCCCCGTTCCCTATTGCTCCGAACTTCTGAAGTTCCCTCCGGGATGCTAGCTAACGCAACGCCTGACGGCGAACGCGTCTACAGAGTTCTCTGTGTTCCCTTGCCTCCACCGATAAGTTTAATTTTGCCTAACCACTTACCATTACTCACTTAGTTGGCAGCGCCCCTGCGTACTACACTCAATCCGCTTGTTGCGATCGGCTATGATTGTTGCTAAATCTGGTCGTCCAGTTAGAGTAAGCCGCCAATCAGCCCAAATTCCATACAGCCTATCAACGATGGGGCCAATTACAGGCCAACGGGTTGCAGCATATACCCATCCCATACCTAATGCTTCGTAGACTCGACGAAAGACTTCCACATTTTTGATTACACTACCATCAGGCAGAACAGCGTGAATGCGCCCCATCGCCGTTGCAAAGTCTACACCTCCATGCTCTTCGGGGGTATAATTTTCGTCTGCAATATCTACAAATGCTACCAAGCCTCTACCCGCGTCTCGCCTTTTCAAGAAGTTGACTTCTCGCATACACAACGGACATTCACCGTCATAGAGTAACTTGATTTGCCATGACGGTACCGCAGTTCCAACGGCTTCATGGGACTGAGTGTTTAAAGAGGACATAAGTATTTCTCAATCAATTCATGTCTTAAGTGAGGCTAAAAAGCCACATTAATTATTTTAATTAAATTTAATAAAATTTAACAACTGTTCTTTGGTGGGAAAAATCTCAGTCAAATTCGAGATATCCTTAAGCAGGTATTATGTATATTTTTCTTCATGGCTGAAAAGTCTTCTCAATCCTCTTGCCTAGTGATTGGAGGTGGAATTTCTGGTTTAATTGCTGCTACAGTTCTGCAACGTCACAATATTCGCGTTACTGTAGTTGACAAAGGTCGAGGAATTGGCGGGAGAATGGCGACTCGTCGAATTAGACATCCTGAGTATGGTGAAGGTGTCTTTGATTACGGCGCTCAATACTTTACTGTTACTGATTCAAAGTTTCAATATTGGGTTAACAGTTGGATTCAAGAGGGAATTGTTCAGGAATGGACACGAGGTTACTCAAGGCACAATCAACACTCAAGCAATAGTGAAGTTTGCTATCGAGGAGTCAATAGTAATCGCAGCATTGCCCAACATTTGGCTCAAAACTTGAATGTTCATACAAATACAAAAGTCGTTAGTTTTGAATGGCAGAGCGATCGCTGGCAAGTAAAGACAGAAAACAACGAAAACTTTTCAGCAGATGTACTATTGCTGACACCACCGATACCCCAAACTCTAGAATTACTAAATCGTTCGCAAATTGAATTAGCACCGCAATCGAGACATAGATTGGAACAGGTAGTCTACCATCGCTGTATTGCGGTACTTGCTCTATTAGCACAGCCCTCTTTGATCCCAAATCCTGGTGGTATGAAGTTGGATGGGGAACCTCTAAGCTGGATAGCTTGCAATTACAAAAAAGGAATTTCACCACAAGGCAATGCAGTTACACTCCACGCAAGTCCCAAGTTCAGCACAACCAACTGGGAAATGGACAATTTAGCGATCGCCAATCAACTTCTAGAAGCTGCATCTGAATGGCTAGGCTCGCAGGTAATAGAATTTCAGGTGCATCGATGGCGCTTTAGCCAACCACAGACAGTATATGGTGAGCCTTTGTTTGCGCTAACTAAGCCAGGATTACTAGTTATATCAGGAGATGGTTTTGTTCAACCGAATATTGAGGGTGCTGTTTTATCAGGTTTAGCTGCTGCTGATCACATACTGAAAATTTTAAATTCATAAAATCTGTGTACATCTGTGTCCTTCTGTGTTTGATTTTTTTGAAACTAGAATGAGTCACAGTTTTAATGCACCCTCTTAGCCTTGCCACACCACTAACTTAAATAGCGATCGCGCAACCATAAAAGCATGATGCTAATATTCATTTCACAATCATAATTTTTACCTTGTGCGTTTGTGTAAATCAACAGGTCAAGTTCAGAAGCTCCCTTCTTCTGTGCACAGAGGATGCAACCAATGACAAATCAACCTCATCCAAATCATCAGCCTCAACGAAGAACAAGTAGACGTACTCGACAAATTCTCATCGGAGGTGGCTTCGCTATTACTGGAGCCATTTTAGTAGGAGTGGTTGCTGGAAGTTGGTGGGCATACAAATTTATTGACAAGCAACTCTCGCCTTTGATTGTTCAAAACTTAGAAGATGTTTTAGATCGTCCTGTAGAAGTAGGCAAAGTTCAAAAATTCAGCTTCACAAATATCACATTTGGTCGTTCTACTATTTCTTCCACTGTAAAAGATCCAAATCAAGTCAATATTGATCGCATTGTAGTCAACTTCAACCTACTAGATGCTCTATTGACTCAAACCTTACCTTTAAATATTACTCTTGAACGCCCCAATATCTTTTTGTCACAAAATCAACAAGGACAATGGATAATACCACAAATCAATCAATCAAAACTAAAAACAGGATTAAAAGACAGTTCAATCAAAATTAATCCTAGTATTACGGTGCAAAATGGTACTGCTACTTTGTCTGCGATTGGAAAACCCAACCGTCCTTACAGTTTACCAGAGGATTTGTCCTCAATTTTTGCAACACCAAAACAATCAACCCCTAATCTCAATTCTAAATTACAAAATCAAGTTAGAAGTGTTGTCAAGATTGGCAATATTAACGCCAATCTTTCATTGCAAGACAACTATCAACTGATGGCATTCGACTTGACTGGAAAACCAGCAACCGGAGGAAGTCTGCAACTGCAAGGCAATGCTAATTTAAACTTGCCAGAAATTAAGCTACAAGCCACAGCACAAAACTTTCTTGCTTCAGATATTACGCTGTTATTACCCACACTGCCGGCGAAACTCCTCAATGGCAGACTCTCAAGCAATGTAAATGTTCATTTCCCTCCCCATAACCAGCCGCTTCAGTTTGGTGGCAATTTGAGTTTTCGCGATCTAGCAGCTAAGTTTGATGGTATTCCCAAACCAATTACATCTGTCAACGGTAGTCTCCAACTGCAAGGAGAACGCATCACTTTAGGAAATGTAAGTTTGCGTTACGGAGAAATTCCAGTACGAGCTACTGGTAGCCTTACCACCCAAGATGGTTATAATCTCAATGCCCAAGTACTTCCTGTCAGTGCCAAAGCTTTATTAAAAACATTAGATCTCAAATCACCTGTATCAGTTGCAGGAGAATTTGGGGTTGAGACGCGAATCACGGGAGCGATCGCCCAACCTATCATCACAGGAAGCGCCAGAAATACTAAACCCGTAAAAGTAGATAAAGTTAATTTTGCCACAACTAATGCTAATTTTCAGTTGACTCGCCAAGCTCTGATTTTACAAAAGTTTCTGGTTACTCCCGCAGATGGTGGTGCGATCGTCGGTAAGGGAAATATCCAACTAGATAAACAACTGCCAGTTACCTTGAATTTGCAACTACAGGATTTACCAACAGATGGTATTGCTAGTTCTTATGGAATTAAAGGTACAAATTTAACCTACGGTAAAATTACTGCTGATGGGAAGATTTACGGTGATCTAAACAATATTCGAGGCAATTTGCACTGGCAAGCACCTCAAGCAACCTATCCAGGGCAAGGAAATATTGTGATTGCAGGTAATAATCTCTTATTTAAAGATACGGTTTTCTCTGTTGCAGGTGGGAATGTTCGGTTACAGGCAGAACTGTCTCAAGTCGTGGGGGTATTGCCGCAACGCTGGCAGGTACTTTTAGAGGGATCAAAAATTTCGCTCAATCAGTTTGCAGTCAATATGCAAGGGCTAGCGAGTGGAAGATTGCAACTATCTGGCAGTATGAACCATGCCAACCAAGCTACCATGTCTGTGCAAGGACAAGCCCAACTTGCTACCAATCAAAAATTGTTGTCGGTAGCGCCGATTAAGGCTTCACTACGTTGGTTAGGGGATAAACTGCAAATTCAACAAGCAGCAATTCCTGGTTTAGAGGTAGATGGATTGATATTCACTCAGCAGCCACCAGGAAAAAGCATACCTACCATCTCTAATTTAGATTTAAATGCACGACTGCAAAACTTTAACTTAGCTACTGTGCCAGTTCCGATTCCCGATGCTATTCGTTTAAATGGAAAAGCGAATTTCAACGGACGCATCACTGGCAATTTAAAAACGCTCAAATTGGCAGGTAAATTGGGACTAAATCAGTTTGCCGTTAATGATTTTATCTTTGATCCCAAACTTAACGGGCAGTTGCAGTTTGCCCAAAACCAAGGATTAAATGTAAATTTGACTGGGCAACAAGACAAAATTGAATTGCAATTAGATAAAGACTATCGTTCTGCTAACTTTTTATTACAGCAAGGCGAAACTGTTGCTCGCGCTACAGCCAAGAATTTTGGTCAAGACTATCGTTTACTAGTAAATTTACGTAATCTGCAATTGAAAAAAATTACTGCCAATACACAAGGGCTGGTTGATGGCAATTTGCAAGTATCTGGTAGTTGGGATAATCTTAACCAGGCTACCATTCAGGCTCAGGGGAAAGCACAACTTCCTTCAGTGGCAAAACCCCAACCAATCGGCCCTATTGTAGCTTCACTGCATTGGCAAAAAGATAGGTTACAAATTCAACAAGCATCTGCTCCTGGTGTAAAAGTAGATGGATGGGTATTTGTCCAGGAGGCACCAGGACAAATAATACCTAGTATCTCTAACTTGGATTTGAATACTCGACTGATCAACTTTAACTTGGGTGCGCTGCCAGTTCCTATTCCTGATCACGCCATCCGTATCGCTGGAAAAGTAAACTTCAACGGACGTATCACTGGCAATTTAGACATACTCAATCTCGCAGGTAAATTAGGGTTAAACCAATTTGCTGTTAATGATTTTGTCTTTGAACCCTTACTTAAAGGACAGTTGCAATTTGTCCAAAACCAAGGGTTATCTTTAGATTTAGCTGGTAAACAAGACCGAATTACATTGCAGCTAGATCGTACTTATCGTCCCATTAATTTCTTATTACAACAAGGGCAAACTGTTGCTCGCACGATCGCTAATCAAGGCGATCGCACCTTGGCAGAGGTACGCAATCTTCCGCTCGAAAAATTCGCGATCATCCCAGCAGATGCATTCGGTTTAGGGGTAGTCAAGGGCAACCTTAATGGTAACTTTGATTTGAATCTTACAGAGTTATTAAATCCAGCAGTAGTAGGAGTTGTAAGCGTTACTAAACCAGCCCTTGGCTATATCGGGGCTGATTTATTTACCGGACAATTACACTATGCTAACGGTACTGCCGTCCTCAGTCAAAGTCAATTACATAAGGCACAAAGCCGTGTGTCGATGACTGGGAGTTTGAATCTTAGAAGCGAGCCCCAAATAAGAGCAAAAATTACTGCTCATCCTATCAATTTACAAGATATTTTAGCAGCGTTACATTTTTTTGAACTTTCAGATTTTTCTAGAGGACTTAAAGCTCCTGAATATGCTTCTGCAAAAGTATTGCGATTATCGCCAGTGGGCAACTATAACACTAACCTGCCAGAACAGCTAAAATTGCTTGCAGACATCACTCAACAGCAAAAGCAAGCGCAGAAGCAAGCAGCTTTGCAATTACCAGAACTTTCACAGTTGCAAGGAACGTTTTTAGGTAATGTCAATGTTGGCTTTTCTCCTCGCACCGGGCTGACATTCAACTATGGCTTGCGCAGTCAAGATTTGAACTGGGGCGAGTATCAAGTCGAGCAGGCGATCGCCCAAGGTAATTTCCAAAATGGCTTATTAGCAGTTTCACCTCTCAAATTACAATCTGGGCGATCGCTGGTAGCATTTTCAGGACAAGCAGCGCTAGACAAGCTATCTGGGCAGCTAGTATCTCAGAACATTCCCATATCACCTCTACGTAAGTTTTTTGATTTGCCTGTTGATATTCAAGGTGACTTCAACAGTAATGTGAATTTGGCAGGTAACTATAAAAATCCCCAAGTAGCCGGAGAGTTATTTCTAACAAATGCAAGCCTCAACCAAACCCCAATTAATCAAGCTCAAACTTTGTTTAGCTATAATAATGCTCGCTTAAATTTTAATGGAGAATTGCTTGCTACCAATTCACAAAATCCGCTACGGTTAGGTGGTAGTATTCCGTATACTTTGCCTTTTATAACTGCATTTCCCAATAATGATGAATTCAGATTAGATGTCAATCTTAAAGATGATGGATTATCTTTAATTAATGCTCTGACAAACGGTCAAATGAACTGGGCAGGTGGCAAAGCAGCAGTACAAATCAATGCTAAAGGAACTGTGCGTAACACAACAAATGGTTTAGAAATTAAACCATTCATGAATGGTGCTATTGATTTTGACAAAGCGGCATTTGCAGCATCTAATATGCAAAAAATCATCGAAAACTTGACTGGTAACATCTTATTTAATTTTGACCATCTTCAATTTGATAACTTACAAGCTAATGCCGCTAATGCGAATGTATTGATTCAAGGTTTTCTTCCTATTTTTAAGCCTGAAAATTCTACTATTTTAGAACAAAACAAACCCTTAACCATTACTCTGAATAATCAAAAGTTACGGTATAAAAATCTTTTTCGAGGGAACATTGATGGTCAGGTATCAATTACTGGTTCTGCCCTTGCACCTATAATTGGTGGACAAATTAACCTTGAAGATACCAGAGTAGAAATAACATCATTTAATTCGCCTTTTTCATCTTCTCTTTGTGATTCTCAAGCTAATCAGCAAATAACTGCTGCCAATCCAATTAAAACAAACGAAGGGAACCAAAACTTTGTGTTTATACCTCGATTTAATAACCTACGATTGAACTTAGATGATAAAGTTCGTCTAAAAGGCCCCTTATTTAATTTTTCACTTGCAGGGAAAATGGCTGTTAATGGAACATTACTTAACCCTCTTCCCAAAGGAGAATTTAATATAAATCGTGGTTCTATTAACCTATATACAACTGAATTTCGCTTGGTATCAAGCCGTCCTAATACTGCTTCATTTGTTCCTAGCCAAGGCTTAGATCCGATTTTAAATGTAGAGATGTATTCTTTAGTTTCAAATATAGACAATCCTCCAATTACCAATAACTCTGCTCTATTCCCATCATCAGAATTTGCAGATTTATCAAATAATAACTTTGGTGAAATTGGCAATGTAACAGTTGATGCCAAGGTTGAAGGGCCAGCTTGCAAATTGTTTGAAAATCTCCAATTAACTAGCACTCCTAAACTAAGTGAAGAAGAAATAGTTAGTTTAATAGGAGGGAATACTCTCGACCATCTATCGCTAAATCGAGGTCTACTTCATGAACTAAATAGAGGTATACTTTCTGAATTAAATAATTTGGTTAATAACATCTTGGGCTTAGATAATTTCAGCCTATATACTACTAACGTTGGCTCAAAAGATGGTAAAGGCTCTGAAAATACCGTAGTAGCTGAAGTAGCATTTAACGTTAATCCGAAATTATCTGTCTCTGCTAGTTCGTTGTTGAATTCTAATACTTCACCATTTCGACTTGGTGGAGTATATCGGCTCAATGAAGATTTGACTGTGCGTGGTTATAGTCAATTGATGATTGATAATCGAATCCTAATAGAATATAGAAAAAGGTTTTGACACTTTAATTAAATATAAAACTTTGGCGTAGATTGGGTTGAAGAAAATAGACGCGATGTAACATAATCTTTATAAGAATATGATGAGTGACACCAAAATGGCGAGTGGGAATCTTGTTTCAAAATTCTGGACAAGCCTACTAATCAATGGTTTTAATCCAAAATCCCAAATCCAAAATTGGTATGACGCTTACGCTCTACCCATCCTACAAATAATTATTTTGACTGTGTTGTGTATTTTTCTTAAGTGCTAGCTTTTATAGACTAAAAAACCAGCGATCGCATCTAGCAGCGCTTCTTTTTCATCTGCCCGAATCAAGTGAGCGCTATTTTCAAAGATTCTTAAGTCAGCATTCTTAATTGCTTGAGCTATCTCCTCAGAAAATTCCGGAGGACAAATCCAGTCATGTCGTCCTCCAATAACTAAGGTAGGTGTAGTAATTTTGTGTAATTGATCAAGTAAATTATAGTTACGTAGAAAACCACCAAAGGCAACATTAATGGCATCAACCGATAGAATTGCCCGATCCCAATTTTTACCAGATACATGAGGATCGTACGTTAGCGAATACATCGGCCCCATAATCTTAAAATACTCTCGCAGTTGTTCTTCATTTTCAAAGGAGCCATCCCACAGTTTTTGAGCAATTTTCTTTTGTTCTTCGGTTCCCCGTTGTACCAAAATTTCTTGAGCTCGTTGTAAGAAGCGGGAACTAGCTGCTGTGGCAATTACAATTAAATGCGATATGTGCTGAGGATAGCGAACTGCATAAGATAAAGCAACCATACCGCCATAGGAAGTCCCAATCACAACAATTTGATCGAGTCCTAAATAACGGCGTAGCGCTTCCATGTCCTCGACATTATTATTTAGAGTGTAAGTTTCTTTGAGTCCACGGGCAGAACGTCCTTGTCCCCGATGATCGAAATAGACTAGTTGTAGCTTTTGAGCAAGAGGAGAAAAAGCAGGTTTATATGAAGTATGATCTGCACCAGGGCCGCCATGAACCAAAAAGGCGACTGGTTTGGTGTGAATGCGATCGCCATCTACTACTAAAGAAGAACCTTCTACGTCAAAGAAAAGCTCTGTATCTCGGATTTTTGCTCGCATTTTTGACTCCTATCCTGCATACTCATTTTCTTTGAAAATTAGATACTTTCATCATTCAAAATTAACTTTACTTAAATATCAATTACTAAGTTAAATATTTAAATAAATCATCAAGTAGCTTATTCACACCCAAAAAGCCATATGTCCACCATCTATCTTGTTGAACTGTATACACTCGATGATTTTTAGCAGCTTTGAGTGTAGATAAAAGTGGATTTTGAGAAAAAGATAGCGCTGCATTCTTACTTTCACTCATAACAAATAAAATATCAGCGTCATACTTATTTAATACCTCGATATTCAAAAATAAGCTTGTTTCTTTTTGTTTTGCGAGTGCAGGTATCAGGGGTATACCAATATCTTGCAAAACTTGATTATAGGTTTCATTGTCTGAATAAGTAGCGATAATACCATCTGTAAAAACATTAATTACTGATACTTCTATCTTTTTTAGACGCTCACCCATTAGTTGTTGTAATTGTTTAACTCGCTCATAGTATTGAGCAATGACTTGTTCTGCTTTTTCTGTTTCACCTAGTACTTGAGCTATAAAGCGGAGATTTTCTTTAAAAGAATAATTAAGACTAGGTAAGTCAATGACTACTGTGGGTGCGATCGCCGATAATTGTTGATATAAACTCCTTTGATATTCCCGCATCAGAATTACATCTGGTTTGAGCAAAAGAACTTTTTCTAAAATAGGCTGATTGCCGATACCAACTATCTCAATACCTGCTGCTTCCGCATTAGTCACACCACGAAATAAAAAATCGTATTGTGGTAAATAAGATACTGTACCAATTGGTTTGATCCCAAGAGATAATACTGGATCTAAAAGGCTGATATCATTTAATACAATAATTCGTTGTGGCTTGACGGGAATTGTTACCTCACCAAAAGCATGTTTAACCACTTTTGTGGCGGCTACTGGTAATTCAGAGTAAGTTGAAGCCCTATCAGTTTGAAATTGCTGATTTTGAAAATGATAACTATGAATTACCCAAAGTAAAACGATAGCAACCATTCCTAGCAAAAACACTTTGACAGGACGCTTGATTCTCATGCTTTGTCTTCCTTCTGCCTTCACACTACTAATGAAGTAATAGAAAGCCTCTACACGTCTATAAGTTTAACGACAAAGTAGTGGCCCCTAATAGTGTTGACTAAAATTCAAACGAAATTGTCCCTATCACTGTGAACGGTGCGCCTGGAATAACTGTATTTCTGCCAAAGTTAAATGACTCAATATACCTGATACCAAATAAGTTTTCGATATTGATGGCAGCTCTCCAATTGTCTTGTCTGTAAAAAATTGCAGCATCTGTTCGCAGATAGCTAGGCAACGTGAAAGTATCGTCAAAATCATCACTAGGAATATCACCACCGACTCTATCTGAAAGATAGTATAGTCCCAAACCAAAACCTAAACCTTTCAAATTACCTTGGAGAAATTGATAAGTCGTCCACAGACTAGCTTTGTGTTCGGGTACTTTAGGAACTCTAGAACCTACCCTCAAATCATTACTTTCCGTAATTTCGGCATTTGTGTAACCATAAGCGGCAATAATATTCCATCCAGGCAAAATTTCCCCAGATATGTCTAGTTCAATCCCTCGACTTCTCTGCTCTCCAATTGGAATGCTAAAACCATCAGGGTCATTGGGATCGGTGGTAGCAATATTTGTTTTAGTAATTTCGTAAGCAGCTAAAGTTGCTGAAAGTTTTTGATTCAAATCTGCCTTGATCCCCACTTCATATTGAGTTCCGCGTTCAGGTGACAAAAATGTACCATCAGCACGCTGGGCAAAATTTGGGGCGAAGGAGCGACTATAACTGGCATATAGTGAAATCGGTTGAATTGGCTGGTAAACAACCCCAATTCGAGGAGTGAAGGCTTCGTCATACTGAAGGGTACGAGTATCCGAGAGCCGATCGAACTGGTTTTGGTCAACAATATCAAAACGACCACCCAGCATTAACTTAAAATTGTCTGAAAATGCTATCTGGTCTTGCAAATAAACACCTAATGTCTCAGTCGTAGACTTACCATCTCGAACTACATCAGTGAGTTCAGAAAGTGCCGGTCTGGAAATAACGTTGTAAACCGGGTCAAAGATGTTTATAGATGGAGTTAGTCCCTCAGGTAGCCGGCTTTGTGAACCATCCCGATTTTCTCGTGCAAGATCCAGTCCAAATAAGAGTGTGTGTCCGATTGAACCCGTTGTAAACTTACTAACAAGGTCTGTTTGTAGAGAGTATCTATCAAAGTAATCATTATTGGAACGGAAGTTGCGTGATAATTCACCTGTTTCTTCGTCTAGTTCTAGAGGTTGTGCGCGGTAATCAAAACTATTATTTGAAGTGTAGCGAAAGGCATTACGAAGCGTTAAGTTGTCATTGAAGCGATGTTCTAGGCGATAACCAACATTTACCTCTTCTACTGTACGTTCATCTCCCGGTTCACCCAAGAATCTACTGGTCGGAATGTCAGCAATCCCTCGACCAAAAGCAACTATACCCTGATCAAATGTGCGCTCGTCGTTGACATAACTAACATTAAACAGTAAGTTCGTACGATCATCTAGTTTTAAATCAAATACAGGTTCAAAAAAGAATCGCTCACTACTGACAAAATCCCGGAAACTACCAGTATTCTCATAAGCAGTATTCAGTCGATATAGCAATGTATTGTCTAGATTGAGCGGCCCAGACAAATCAATAGCAGAACGATAGTAACTGTAGCTACCAACAGAGAAATCACCAGAGTAATAAGGAATATTCAGAGGTTTTTTCGTTACTAAATTAATGATTCCTCCTGGTTCAGCATTTCCATATAGCACAGAAGCCGGCCCTTTGAGGACTTCTATCTGCTCAATATTGGCAAGTTCTCGCAAGTTATCGCCAGTGTCTCTAAAACCATCTCGAAAGGTAGAAGTAAAATCAAAGCCTCTAATATTGAAGTTGTCAACTGTTCCTGCAAAATTATCACCTTCTACAACACCACTAACGTTGCGAATTGCATCTGTCAGCCGAATAACTTGTTGATCTTCTAAAACTTGTCTAGGAATTACTTGAATTGATTGGGGAATGTCGCGAATTGGTGTATCTGTTCTAGTGGCTGCCGATGCTTCAGGTACAAAATATGCATCTTGTTCGCCTGTCACAACTAATTCAATTGGTTCTTGTTTTTCAGGTGTCTCACTAGGAGGTTGTGTTGGTGGCGTTGGTTGTGTTTGAGGTGTCTCGCTAGGGGGTTGTTGTATTGATGGAATTTGGGCAGTGGTAGTCGGCGCTACTCCAAAAATAAGACCCTCATTGCCATCAAATAACTCAACTTTTGGCGTACTAGCTTCGCCAGTGACAGTAACTCGGATTGTATTACTATCCAAGTTAGTTACAGTAACTGTTGTAATTCCTGCAAATGGCTTTTCTTGACTAAATACATTACCACTAGGTAGACGCAATTGAGCATTAGGAATATCTGCAATAAAACTGTTACCCTCACTTTTGCTAAGAGGTTGCAGTTTTTCTCCTTGAGGCGTTTCTAAAATGATTTCCAGTTGTTTATCGACTGAATTCAGTTTGACTCCGGTAACTTGTATAATTTCTGCTGCTTGAACTAGCTTTTGGTAATTTCTACTTGTGTGCGGTAACGTCTTTTTCGCGGCTAGATGTGGTTGAGTTGTAGTTTTTGTAGAAATAGCGTCCCGATTAGTTCTCTGTTGCTGTGTTTCAGAAATTTGTACTTCTTTGCTCCAAGCAGGAGTTACTAATAACAAAGTAAACGAACCTGTAAGTACAAGGTTTCTGAATAGTAAAACTGGATTCATTAACTTCCTCATACGTCATTTAAAACCTGTTAATACCTTGATGTATTTGCTAGTTACTTATTAAAATTTATTAGCACTAGTTTGCTCCAGATTGAACTATTACATTATCAAAAATTGACTCAATAAAATATTTTTTTTGCATATACCTCTCAATAAATTTAGAAGCATTTCAACATTTAATATTGGAAGCAAAAAACAACTTGTATAAAAAATAACTTTAATAAGATAATTGTACTAGGTATAAGATATTTTAGATATATGCTTTTATGGCAAACGCGAGATTTACGTAGATGCTATATGGTGCCATTAATGCGGTTAGAAAAGCAATACCCCACTCAATAAAAAGTATCTAACAGTTATATTCATAAGGTTTTTTGCCAAAAATCTAAATTAGTTAATATATCAAAATCAGATAATTAAGTTTTGTTAAGAAAAAAGTAATGGAGAATTATTAGCATTAATTGTGATATAGGTAATATTGAGAATAAATTGCAAAACTGTATGAGAGAGGTCTTACTGATAATCTCCTAAAGACAGCCAAGCTCAAGCTAAACCAAGACTGTGCTTGAATCTAATGTGGTCAGGAAATCTACAAATCGTCGGCACAGCTTCGGTTACACCACGTATTACAGTGACATTCCAGAATTAGGTGTGCATTTCAATGCCTGAAAATAAGAATACTCAGAACAGTAATGCCTTTGAAGGCATTTGCAAATTTTCTACTGTTGTTGAACTTTTACGTTATAGAAGCAACGTACAGACCGAACAACTGAGTTATACATTCTTAAGCGATGGAGAAACAGAAACCGATCGCCTGACATATCAACAGCTAGATAGATTCAGTCGAGCGATCGCATCTGAGCTCCAAAAAATAGGTTTAAGTGGTGAACGTGCATTACTACTTTATCCACCAGGTTTGGAGTATCTTGCCGCCTTTTTTGGTTGTCTGTATGCTGGTGTCGTAGCAGTTCCAGCTTATCCACCACGCAATGGACGCAACACCCCCAGAATTTTAGCAATTTTAGAAGATGCACAAGCGGCGATCATCCTGACTACAACTGGTATTTTGTTTCAGGTACAATCTTTGTTCGCTAGTAAACTTGATCTAGATAACATTCAGTGGCTAGCCACTGATAATCTTGATTCCGGTATAGAAGAAGATTGGCAAGAGCCTCTCATCAACACAAACACACTGGCTTTTCTACAATATACCTCTGGTTCTACTGGCACACCTAAAGGTGTAATGCTCAGTCATGGCAACCTGCTCCACAATGCTGAGGTAACGCGCCAATATATGGAACATACCTCCAGCAGTAAGTTTGTCACTTGGCTGCCTGTTTATCATGACATGGGATTGATTGGTGGCGTACTGCAACCTCTATATGGCGGTTTCCCTTGTATCATGATGCCGCCAGCAGCTTTTCTCCAAAGTCCCTATCGTTGGTTGCAAGCAATTTCTCGTTATGGAGGAACTACCAGTGGCGCTCCCAACTTCGCCTATGAACTGTGTATTGAGAAAATTACCCCCGAACAACGCTCAACCTTAGATTTAAGCAGTTGGAGTGTCGCTTTTAACGGTGCTGAACCAATTCGTCACGAGACTCTAGAGAAGTTTGCAGCTACCTTCGCTGAATGTGGGTTCCATCCAGAAGCTTTTTATCCTTGCTATGGCATGGCAGAAGCTACTTTGATGGTATCTGGTAGTGTCAAGAATGCGTTAATAAAGAGCAAGATTCTGCAAAAAAACGCTTTAGAACGCGATTATATAATTGATACAGTTGCTAACGCAGATAACTCAATTACATTAGTTGGTTGCGGTCAAGCTATACCACAACAGCAGATAGTAATTGCCAATCCAGAAACCTTAACTCGTTGTGATCCCAACCAAGTTGGAGAAATTTGGGTTTGTGGCCCTAGTATTGGTCATGGTTACTGGAACCGACCAGAGGAAACAGAACAAACTTTCCACGCTTACCTACAAGATACAGGAGAAGGGCCATTTTTACGAACTGGGGATTTAGGCTTTTTGCATAATGGCGAACTCTTTATTACTGGACGAGCGAAAGATTTAATTATCATCAGGGGACGTAATCTCTACCCACAAGACATTGAACTTACCGCAGAATGTAGCCACAAAACATTACGTACAGGGAGTGTTGCAGCCTTTGCTGTAGAGGTAGAAAAAGAAGAACGTTTGGTAGTTGTACACGAATTAGAATTTCGTGCCAAACCTAATCTTGAAGAAGTGACTGCGGCTATTCGCCAAGCAATTACACAAGAACATGAAGTACAAGTATATGCAGTCGTCTTAATTAAAGCTGGCACCATTCCCAAAACTTCTAGTGGTAAAATTCAACGTCGAGCTACCAAGACAGCATTTTTGGCAGATAAATTAGAGGTTATTGGTAGCAGTGTTTTGGAAATTTCCCAGACAACGGTAACAGAAGATTGTCTGACACGTACAGAATTACTAGCAGTAGAACTAGAACAAAGGCAGCAGTTATTAAATTCCTATTTACAAAAACTGGTAGCAAGAGTATTGAAGGTAACGCCTTGCCAGGTAGACAGTATTCAACCTTTGAGTAGTTTTGGTCTAGACTCCCTCAAAGTATTTGAGTTAAAAAACCGGATTGAGGTTGATTTTGGGGTCACTATATGTATAGCAGACTTATTTGAAGGTGCTGGTATTGCTGAGTTAACAACCCAAATACTAAACCAAGTTAACAGCAACTTGACTAGTAAATACCTACCTATATCTAGAGCACAGACAACTACTAGCCAACATCCACTTACCTTTACTCAACAGCAGTTGTGGTTTATCAATCAACTGCAACCTGGAATAGCTACATACAACATTCCTGTAGCTATTCATTTGACAGGAAGTTTGAATGTGCCTGCCTTGGTTCGCAGCCTCAACAAAATTATTCAAAGACACGACATCTTGCGGACAAGTTTTGAGGTAGTCAATGGAGAACCTATCCAAAAAGTTGCAGATGCAGTCACATTAACTTTACCAGAAGTTGATTTATGTCATTTGGCCGATGAACAAAAACAAATACAAGTACAAAAGTTATCTTTGCAAGAGGCTCAGTCATCTTTTAACTTAGGACAAGCGCCTTTGTTACGGGCAAAACTGCTGCACTTGCAAGCAGAGCAGTCAATCTTAATTTTGACACTGCATCATTTGATTGGTGATGGTTGGTCAGTCAAGGTACTAGTTCAAGAATTGTCTGCGATTTATCAAACTTTTGCTGATGATAAATCCTCCCGTCTACCTCAACTTCCTGTACAGTATGCTGATTTTGTGTATTGGCAACGGAATTGGTTGCAGGGTGAAGTGATAGAAAAGCATTTAGCGTATTGGAAGCAGCAATTAGGCGGAAATCTACCTATACTGCAACTACCTACTGACTATTCCAGATTGCCAATACAAACTTTTCGGGGATCGCAGCAAAAATTTGTATTGCCCAAAGCTTTAACTGAAGCCATCAAACAGTTAAGTCAACGGGAGAAAGCTACTTTATTTATGACCTTGTTAGCGGCATTTCAAACCTTGCTTTACCGCTACACAGGGCAAGAAGATATTCTTGTCGGTTCACCAATAATCAACCGCAATCGTGCCGAATTCAAGCACTTAATTGGGTGTTTTGTCAATACTTTAGTATTGCGTACCAATCTAGAAGGAAATCCCACATTTATAGAATTGTTGGGACGAGTGCGGAAGATGGCAATTGATGCTTATACTTACCAAGATTTACCCTTTGAGAAGCTAGTAGAAGCGTTACAACCAAATCGGGATCTCAGCTATAACCCACTGTTCCAGGTGATGTTTGTGCTTCAAAATCCTGCATCAAATAGTATCTGGAAAACTGAGGAACTTGATACTGGGACAGCAAAATTTGATCTACTTCTGTCAATGATAGATAGCGAAGAAGGATTGATCGGGACGCTAGAATACAGCACCGATTTATTTAATGCAAATACTATGTCGAGAATGGTAGGGCATTTCCAAACCTTACTAGAGAGTATAGTTAGTCATTCCAACAAGCGTATTTCTGAGTTACCAATATTGACAGCTGCTGAACGTCAAACGCTACTAGTAAAATGGAATAACACCCAGGTTGATTATCCTCAAGAAGCTTGCATTCATCACTTGTTTGAAGCACAAGTAGAAAAAATACCAGATGCGATCGCTCTAATTTTTGGTAACCGAGAACTCACCTATCGAGAGTTAAACAATCGAGCCAATCAACTAGCTCACTACCTGCAAAATCTAGGTGTGAAACCAGATACCTTAGTTGGAATCTGCATGGAACGCTCCCTAGAAATGGTGGTTGGGATCTTAGCTATTCTCAAAGCAGGTGGGGCTTATGTACCATTAGATCCTACTTACCCATCAGAGCGTCTTCGTTTTGTGCTAGAAGATGCTCAGTTGAGATTTATCCTGACTCAACAAAAACAAAGCCACAAATTACATAACGATCAAACACAATTGATCTGCCTAGACACAGACGGAGAAATCATCGCGACACAAACCACAGATAATCCCAATAGTCAAGTGACAGCAGCATCTTTGGCTTATGTTATTTATACATCAGGTTCTACAGGTAAACCCAAAGGTGTTTTAGTCAATCATGCCAACGTTATGCGTTTGTTTGCAGCTACTGATACTTGGTTTGGGTTTAACCAGCAGGATGTGTGGACATTATTCCACTCGATTGCCTTCGACTTCTCGGTGTGGGAAATCTGGGGTGCTTTGCTGCACGGTGGACGTTTGGTGGTAGTTCCCTACGAAGTTAGCCGCTCACCCCAGGCATTCTATGAGCTGTTGTCTCAACAAAAGGTGACAGTTCTCAACCAAACTCCCTCAGCCTTCCGCCAATTGATACAGGTTGATGAATCTGTGAAAGCTGCTGAAAAATTAAAAAATCTTAGATATGTGATCTTTGGTGGTGAGGCTTTAGAACTTCAAAGTTTGCAGCCGTGGTTTGAGCAGCATGGAGACAAGTCGCCACAGTTAGTCAATATGTACGGCATTACAGAAACAACTGTACACGTTACTTACTGCCCGTTAACTCAACTAGATGTGACTCAGGTACAAAGAAGTGTAATTGGTATTCCCATTCCTGACTTGCAAGTGTACCTGCTAGATCAACATCAGCAACTTGTGCCAATCGGAGTTTCGGGTGAAATGTATATTGGCGGTGCAGGTTTAACAAAGGGTTATCTAAATCTTCCAGAACTAACACAACAGAGATTTATTTCTAACCCATTTACACCAGGAACACGCCTTTATCGTTCTGGAGATTTGGCACGATGTTTACCTAATGGCGAATTAGAATACCTTGGTCGGATTGATACACAGGTGAAAATTCGTGGTTTCCGTATTGAGTTGGCAGAGATTGAGACAACACTGAGCCAATATCCAAGTGTGCGGGAAACGGTAGTAATTGTAAGAGAGGATGCACTCGCTGATAAACGTTTGGTAGCTTACATAGTTACTAATTACAATTCAGCCTTTTCTGTGAATGAATTAAGGCATTTTCTCAAAGAAAAACTGCCTGAATATATGGTTCCTTCTGCCTTTGTAGTTTTAGAAGCATTACCTCTTACTCCCAATGGTAAAGTAGACCGTCGTGCTTTACCCGCGCCGGATCACTTGCGTCCAGAATTAGCCAATGATTATCAAGCTCCTCAATCTGAGATAGAACAATCAATCGCTAGAGTTTGGAAACAGGTACTACAGCTAGAAAAAGTAGGTATTCATGATAATTTCTTTGACCTTGGTGGACATTCTTTGCTGGTTGTGCAGGTAAATAATAAATTACGAGAAATTTTTCATCGAGATTTATCGGTTGTGGAAATTTTTCAGAATCCAACTATTAAGTCACTGGCAGAACATTTAAACCAAAATTTAGAAGTACAAGTTATGTCAGAACAGACACATCAACGCGGTCAAATGCAACGTGAGGCATTGAAACGCCAAAAGGAATTGTTATATAAGTCCAGAAAAAATAATCGTTAAAATTTCTCAAAATATGCGAATTATAATTGTTACATGGGGTACTAGTGGTGATGTTATACCTTTTGTGGCCTTAGCTTTAGGGTTAAAACAAGCTGGTCATCAAGTACAACTGGCTACTCTCAGTGAGTATCAAGAATTCGTTAGTAATTATGGGGTTCCGTGTATTCCAATGGATTGGAATGAATACGAAAATCCTTTTCATGCAATTTTGAAATTCCGTCCTTTGCATGTTATTAGCTCTCAATATAATCAATTGAGAAGTTTAAAAGATGGTTTACTCCCCGAATTATGGCGTGTTTGTCAAGAAGCAGAAGTGATTATCTTTAGTCCTGCTTCGTATCCAAGCTATTATATTGCCGAGAAATTAGGTATACCCTGTTATGCAGCTTGTGTGCAACCCTATCATCAGACCGATGATTTTCCTAATCCATATGTTACAGATGGTAAGTTTCTAGGAAGCTTATATAATTGGTTGAGTTACCCCCTTTTCGATCAACTTTTATGGCAATTTGTTAGACCAACTATTAATAGGTGGCGACAGGAAACTTTAAACTTATCTCCTCTGCCTTTTTGGTCAGGGATAGTGCGTTGGATGAACCAGAAAAAGCTACCTTTTATTTACGGTTATAGTCCTTCGTTTCTACCAAAACCATCTGAATGGGGTGATTGGATTCATATTACAGGTTACTGGTTTTTAGAAAAACATAAAGATTGGCAACCGTCCAAAGAATTGATGGAATTTTTAGCAGCTGGTTCTCCACCAATTTATATCGGTTTTGGCAACAAAGGAGGATGGGACTCAATCGCACTCACCAAGTTAGTATTAGAAGCACTAAAAATAACGGAGCAAAGGGGAATTCTATTGGTAGGAGAGGATTTGAGCAGCCAGGTTGATTTCCCTGATGATGTGTTTCCGATTGAATGGGTACCATTTGATTGGCTGTTCCCCAGAATAGCAGCAGCTGTACATCATGGAGGTCTTGGTACAGTTCATGCAGCATTACGCGCTGGAATTCCTAATATCATTGTTCCTTATTATGATGACAATATTTTTTGGGCTAGAAGGATTGTAGAGTTAGGTTTAGGGCCACAATCGATTAAAAGAGACCAATTGTCAGCCCAAAGATTAGCGATGGCAATTAAAACCGTGGTGAGTGACAAGAATATGCAAATTCGTGCAATTGAAATGAGTAAAAAAGTTCATGTAGAAAACGGTGTACAGCAAGCAGTTGAAATTTTGAATCAATATCTTGCGTTTAATAGTTAATTATTTCCAAATCTCATCGTATCAGTCTGTAATATTACATTTTTTAATCCAAAAATTTTGAATTTTACCAGTATTTTTAAGGATTCAGAAATGTTTTGATTGATAGTATGATTTACAGTTGGAATTTTACTCTGATAGCAGCAATTACGAAAACCAAAAGGGCAGAGGCTAATGGGTAATTTGGAAACCTATGAGTCAGTAGAATGTATAGCAATTATCGGTGTATCTGGGCGCTTCCCTAGAGCTAAAAATATTGCGGAGTTTTGGCAAAATTTATGTGATGGAGTTGAGGCAATTTCTCAGTTCAGTGATGAAGAATTAATTGCTGAAGGAGTAGATCCATCATTACTAAAAAATCCTAACTATATAAAAGCTAGCGCTGTATTAGAAGATGTAGATTTATTTGATGCTAGTTTCTTTGGCTTTAATCCCAAAGAAGCAGCAATCACCGATCCGCAACATCGGTTATTTTTAGAATGTGCTTGGGAAGCGTTGGAAAATGCTGGTTATGATGCTCAAAGATGTGAAAGTAGGGTTGGTGTTTATGCAGGTGCTAGTTTAAATAATTATTTACCATTTAAGCTAAATATTGACCAAATAGGCTCTGCAAATAGCTTCCAAAAGTTAATTGGTAACGATAAAGATTTTCTTGCTACTCGCGTTTCTTACAAATTAAATCTTACCGGGCCAAGTCTGACAATACAAACTGCTTGTTCTACTTCTTTAGTAGCCACAGCTTTAGCTTGCCAAAGCTTGCTCAATTACCAATGCGATATGGCTTTAGCGGGTGGAGCTTCGATTCGTATACCACAAAAAACAGGGTATTTACATCAAGAAGGAGGAATCTTATCACCTGACGGACACTGTCGCGCTTTTGATGCCAAAGCAAAAGGCACAATTATTGGTAACGGCGTAGGAGTAGTGCTGTTAAAGCGGTTATCGGAAGCGATCGCTGACGGCGATCATATCTATGCTGTGATTAGAGGTAGCGCCATCAATAACGATGGTTCTGGAAAAGTGGGCTATACTGCACCCAGCGTTAACGGACAAGCAGAAGCGATCGCAGAAGCAATAGTCTTGGCTGATATTGAACCGGAAACAATCACCTATGTCGAAACGCATGGAACAGGAACCGCTTTAGGCGATCCCATTGAAATCTCTGCATTGACAAATGTTTTTCGGGCGAAGACAGAGAAAAAAGGTTTTTGTGCGTTCGCGAAGCGTGCGCGATGCGCTCTCGGTTCTGTGAAAACAAATATTGGACATCTAGATGCAGCAGCCGGAATTGCAGGTTTAATTAAAACCGTTTTGGCTTTGCAACATAAATTAATTCCTCCCAGCCTAAATTTTGAACAACCCAATCCAGAAATTGACTTTGCTAATAGTCCTTTCTACGTCAACACTAAGCTGACTGAATGGAATACAACTTCTACACCGCGCCGTGCTGGAGTTAGTTCTCTCGGTATCGGTGGAACGAATGCTCATGTGATTTTGGAAGAAGCGCCTTCTGTTAGGGAAGTAAATAATCAGGGAAGAGATTATCATTTGTTAGTGCTTTCAGCTAAAACTGATTCGGCGCTACAAACCGCTACCAAGAATCTTGCTCAACACCTCAGACAGCATCCTGATTTGAATTTGGCAGATGTAGCTTACACATTGCAAGTGGGGCGTAGGGTATTTAATTATCGCCGTGTTGTAGTTTGCCAAAATACCCAACAAGCAATAACTACTCTAGAAACGGCAGATCCCCAACAATTATTAACTCACTTTGAAGAACCAATTCGACGTTCTATAACCTTCATGTTCCCTGGGCAGGGCGCTCAATATGTAGACATGGGGCGGGAACTGTACCAGACTGAGCCAACCTTCCGCGAACAGGTAGATCGTTGTTGCTCACTACTCCAACCACATTTAGGATTAGATTTACGTTCAGTTATTTATCCACAAGAGTCTGAAAAAAAAGCAGCAATAGAACAACTCAAGCAGACATCCTTAGCACAACCAGCATTATTTGTAATTGAGTATGCCTTGGCTCAACTGTGGATGTCTTGGGGTATGTCGCCGCAAGCTATGATTGGTCACAGTATAGGAGAATATGTAGCCGCAACTCTTGCTGGTGTGATGGCTTTAGAGGATGCGTTAGCTGTGGTTGCTGTGCGTGGACGATTGATGCAGCAAATGCCAACAGGTGCAATGCTTTCTATTTCTGCATCAACAGCAGAAGTTAAACCTTTTCTCAACGAAGATTTAGCTTTAGCTGCTAGTAATGCACCTTCCTTGTCTGTGTTGTCAGGAAGCCACGAAGCCGTAGATGCACTTCAACAGAAATTAACTGCATTGGGCATAGAATGTCGTCGTTTACATACTTCCCATGCTTTTCATTCTTCAATGATGGAATCGGTATTAGAACCATTCATTGCCCAAATAAAAAAAATCAAGCTGAATCCTCCCGAAATTCCCTTTATTTCTAACCTCACGGGAACTTGGATGACAACGCAGGAAGCAACAGATCCCCATTACTGGGCGCAGCATTTACGTCACACAGTACAATTTTCAGCTGGTTTATCAGTTTTTTTGCAGAATACAGAAAGCATACTCTTAGAAGTAGGGCCAGGACGTACTTTATGTACTCTTGTCAAACAACATACCCAACAAGCAGCCGGGCAAGTTGTATTACCTTCCTTACGTCATCCCCAAGATGAAAAATCAGATATTAATTTTTTAATCAATATTTTAGGGCGGCTGTGGTTAGCAGGAGTTGAGATAAATTGGTCTGGTTTTTATACACATGAACAGCGTTACCGCGTACCTTTACCGGCTTATCCCTTTGAACGTCAGCGTTACTGGATTGAACCAGAACTACAAGCTCAAGTGTCCGATCAATTTGAAAATAAGCAGGGTAAGAAGCCTGATATTACTGATTGGTTTTATGTTCCTTCTTGGAAACGAGTTCCTCTTGTCAAAACAAAAGAAATTAATCATAGTAACTCTCTAATTTTTGTAGATGAATATGGTGTGGGTTCACAACTTATTCAACAATTACAACAGCTTGGACAGAATGTAATCGCTGTTAAGGTAGGAAAAAAATTTAATCAAATTGATAGCAATACATACGCTATCAATCCGGCTCAAGTGGATAATTATCATAAGTTGCTGCAACAGTTACAAAAACAGGGAAAAATTCCTAAATCAATTATTCATTCTTGGAGTTTTACCCAATCACAAAATTTATCTTGGGAAGTAACTCAAAATTTAGGTTTTTACAGTCTTATCTACCTTGCACAAGCAATTGGACAACAGCAGATAAGTGATACGATTCAACTTTTAGTTATCGCTAATCATCTGCACGATATAACAGGAAATGAAAAATTTTCTCCTGAAAAAAATACCATATTAGGTGCTTGTAAAGTAATTCCTCAAGAATATCCGAATGTCAGTTGTCGTCTTGTTGATATCTTACTATCATCATCAATAAGCGAAGGTATTCTAGAGCATTTATTAGCAGAATTAATGGCAGAATCAAAATATTCAATAATTGCCTACCGTAATAATTACCGTTGGGTACAAACATTTGAGCCTATGGCGCTAGAACCAGCTAGCAAAGATAAAATTCAGTTGCGCCAAGGAGGAGTATACTTAATCACGGGTGGAATGGGAGGCATAGGTTTAGTTTTAGCTGAATACTTAGCTAAAACTGTACAAGCAAAATTAATTTTATTAGGACGTTCTGTATTATCTGGAACTGAAAAAATTAAACAATTAGAAGCATTAGGCGCGGAAGTATTGGTACTGGCTGCTGATGTTACTAATTATGAGCAGATGCAGAGTGCGATCGCGCAATCTTTAGAACATTTTGGTACGATTCATGGTGTCATCCATACTGCGGGTGTTGCTGGTGCTGGGATGATTCAACTCAAAACACCAGAAATTGCTGAAAGAGTTTTTGCACCCAAAATTCAAGGAACAATCACTCTAAATAAAGTTCTCAAAAACATCTATTTAGACTTTTTAGTTCTTTGTTCATCCTTAAGTGCAATTCAAGGAGGGTTTGGACAGGTAGATTATTGCGCAGCAAATACTTTTTTAGATGGCTTTGCTCATTGGAATACAGTGAAAAACAACCGATTTACAGTTGCAATTAATTGGGATGCTTGGCAAGAAGTTGGGATGGCTGTTAATACTAATGTTCCTAATAAAATTAAAAACTGGCGAGAAGAAAGTTTAAAGAATGCTATCTCTCCAGGTGAAGGAGTAGAAGCCTTTAGCCGTATTTTAGCTAACTCTCTACCTCAAGTTATAGTTTCTACCCAAGATTTACAAGCAGGGATTGAGCAACTTAACCAATTAAATTTATCTCTATCATTTGCCGAAAAGCCAGTAAATGCTGGGCAAGTATCTGCTAGCAGACATTCACGCACTCTGGAAGAAAACACTTATGTAGCTCCTCGTAATGAAATTGAACAAACTATTGCTAATATCTGGGAAGAACTCATCGGAATTGAAAAAGTAGGAATTCACGATAATTTCTTTGAATTAGGTGGACATTCTTTGTTAGCAGTCCAAACTATTTCTCGAATCCGAGAAGCTTTTCAAGTTGAATTACCGCTACGTACTCTGCTTTTTGAAGCTCCTACAGTTAGCGAACTAGCTAATGTAATTATAGAAAAACAACCACAATCAGAAGAAATTGATGAAATATCCAAACTGTTAACAGAAGTAGAAAATATTTCTCCTGAAGAACTCCAAAAACAACTAGCCAAAGAATCAAAAATTCATTAATTATCCATTATTGGAGTAGTTTAATAATTTATTTTTAGCTTATGGAATTCACTATTCTATACTTTTCTGGAGATGGCTCAACAATTGAATCAGATAAATATAAACTATTGCTAGAAACAGCTAAATTTGCTGATAAAAATGGGTTTTCAGCAGTATGGACTCCCGAACGTCATTTTCATCCTTTCGGGGGTTTATATCCAAATCCATCTGTAATTAGTGCAGCCTTAGCAATGGTTACAGAGAAAATTCAACTCAGGTCTGGTAGTATTGTCATGCCATTACAACATCCTGTTAGAGTTGCAGAAGAATGGGCTGTAGTTGATAATTTATCTGGTGGTAGAGTTGGTCTTTCCTTTGCACCTGGTTGGCACGCCGATGATTTTTTATTACGTCCAGAAAACTATATTGAACGTAAAGAAGTTATGTGGCGTGATATCGAAATTATGCGAAAACTTTGGCAGGGAGAAGAAATCGAATTTGTGAATGGATCAGACAACAAAGTTAAAGTACAAACATTTCCCCGCCCCATCCAATCTCAAGTACCTATTTGGATTACTTGTCAAACAGATGCTACATTTATTGGTGCAGGTAAAATAGGTGCTAATGTTTTAACTTCTTTGTTGTATGCCACTATTGAAGATTTAGCGCAACAAATATCTCTTTATCGTTGTACTTTAGCTCAACATGGTCATGAGCCAAAAAGTTGCAAAGTTTCTCTCATGTTGCATACTTATATAGGAGATAATGAACAACTAGTTAAGCAACAAGTCAAGCAGTCTTTTTGTAATTACCTCAAAACACATTTTGGCTTAGTTGAGAATTTAGCAAAACGGATTAATTTTCAATTCAATCCCGAAAGTTTTTCGGAAGAGGACAGACAACAGCTTTTAGAGTTTGCTTTTGAACGCTACTTTCAACAAAATAGAGTATTAATTGGTATTCCAGAAAATTGCCGCCAAACAATTACACGTCTAAAAGAAATTGGCGTAGATGAGATAGGCTGTCTTGTTGATTTTGGTTTAGATTTTAATACAGTAATGACAAGCTTGAAGAAATTAACAGATTTTAAGCAAGAGTATCAGCCAATAAAGAATACCAGTAAATATTCAACTTTAAGCTTATTTGGGTGATTAGTTGTGAAAGATATAAATGATAGAATCGCCGCCTTATCTCCCGAACAACGAGCATTGTTTGAAATGCGGCTAAAGCAGAAAAATTTACAAGTTAAAAAATCAACTTCAATTCCTAAAAGAGCATCATCAGATCCTTTATATTTATCATTAAGCCAAGAGAGGTTGTGGCTACTTTATCAGCTACAACCAGATACACCTTTATATAATGAGTCTAGTCTATTGCGTCTTACGGGTGTTCTCAACACTGTAGCTTTAGAAAAAAGTATTAATGAAATTATTAAAAGACATGAAATTCTCCGTACTAGTTTTCAGATTATAGATGATGAAATTTTACAAGTTATTATCCCCGCGCTCACATTTACACTGACAACTATAAACTTACCAACTTGCTCAGAAGCAGAAGTAAAACAGATTGTCATAGAAAAATCTAGTCAAATCTTTGACTTTAGCCAAGCGCCACTGTTTCGAGGTACGCTAATTTATCTGAGTGAGCAAGAACATATTCTGCTACTCACCATGCATCACATTATTTCTGATGGTTTGTCATGGCAAATCTTTTATCGAGAGTTAGCAGCACTATATCAAGGATTTTATGAGGATAATCCAGCAATCCTATCCGAATTGCCAATTCAGTATGCAGATTTTGCGCTGTGGCAAAGACAATACTTAAATGATAAATCGCACCAGCTGACATATTGGAAGCAGCAACTCAAAGATGTACCGCCAATCCTCAACCTACCAACAGATTATCCTCGCCCTGCCCAACTAAGCTTCCGGGGTGCGCGTGCAACTATAGTAATCTGCCAAGCGATCGCAGATGCACTTAAGTCTTTAAGTCAGCAAGAAGGTGCTACCCTGTTCATGGTATTGCTCGCAGCATTTAAAACCTTACTTTATCGTTATACAGGACAGACAGACTTATTAGTTGGAACTCCAGTTGCCAACCGTACTCACAGCGAAATAGAGAATTTACTCGGATGCTTTGTTAATACTTTAGTTTTACGCACTGATGTATCTAGGGAACCAAGTTTTAGAGATTTGCTGAAACGAGTACGTGAGACTGCCTTAGCTGCTTATGCTCATCAAGACTTTCCCTTTGAGCAGTTGGTAAAAGAACTACAACCGGAACGGGCATTAAGCCACACTCCTTTGTTTCAGGTAATGTTCGTCTGCCAAGATACGCCAATGTTAGCCTTACAACTTCCAAATTTAACCTTGGCTCCTTTGATGATAGACAACGGCACTGCTAAGTTTGATTTAACTTTGTATTTGGAAGATACCAAGCAAGGGCTAATTGGATTTATAGAATACAACACCGATTTGTTTCATAGTGATACCGTTAACAGGATGGTGAGGCATTTTGAGACTTTATTAGAGGGGGTAATTGCAGATAGCGATCGCTCAATCTCTTCTTTGCCATTATTAACACCTTCAGAACAACATCAGTTATTAGTAGAATTTAATCAAAGTACTGTAGAAATATCTCATAGTCAATTTGAGCAATGCTTGCATCATTTGTTTGAGGAACAAGTAGAAAAGACACCTGATGCTATTGCAGTAGTCTTTGCAGATCAAAAACTTACTTATAGAGAATTAAATAATCGTGCCAATCAATTAGCACATTACTTACAACTGTTAGGAGTTGAAGCAGAGAAGCGTGTTTGCATTTGTCTAGAGCGTTCTCTAGAAATGGTAATAGGGTTGTTGGGAATCTTAAAAGCTGGTGGAGCTTATGTACCAGTAGATCCTAATTATCCTCTAGAGCGTTTAGCTTTCCTTTTAGAAGATTCTCAAGCACCACTATTATTAACACAACAAAAAATCTTAACTAAACTACCTACATATCAAGGACAAGTTATCTGTTTAGATATTGATTGGAAAAAAATAGCAAAATACAGTCAAAATAACCTAAATACTAAAATCACACCTGGCAATTTAGCTTACATCATCTATACCTCTGGTTCTACAGGAAAACCAAAAGGAGCAATGAACACGCACCGGGGGATTTGTAATCGTCTCCTCTGGATGCAACAAGCCTATCAACTCACGGCAAATGATGTTGTACTCCAGAAAACTCCTTTTAGTTTTGATGTGTCAGTCTGGGAATTTTTCTGGACTCTAATCACAGGTGCTCGTCTAGTAATTGCAAAGCCAGAAGGACATAAAGATAGTGCATATTTAGTCAAATTAATTGCTGAGAAAAGTATTACAACTCTGCATTTTGTACCTTCCATGCTTCAGGTATTCTTAGAATCGCCGGGAGTAGAAAAATTAACATCTATCAAACGGGTTCTTTGTAGCGGAGAAGCTCTACCTTTTACACTTCAGCAACGCTTATTTGATATTTTAAATACTGAATTATATAATCTTTATGGCCCTACGGAAGCAGCAATTGATGTCACCTTCTGGAAGTGTCAAAAAGAAAGTAGTAAATTCATAGTTCCAATTGGTCGTCCTATTGCTAACACTCAAATTTATTTATTAGATCCCCATCTGCAACCAGTACCTATTGGCGTTCCTGGAGAAATATATATTGGTGGGGTTGGAGTAGCTAGAGGATATTTAAATCAACCAGATTTAACAAATGAAAAATTTATTCCCAACCCTTTTAGTAATCAACTTGAAAATCGCCTTTATAAAACTGGAGATTTAGCTCGATATTTACTGGATGGCAATATTGAATATTTAGGAAGAATAGACAATCAAGTCAAAATTCGAGGTTTTCGGATTGAATTGGGAGAAGTTGAAGCAGTATTGTGTCAACATCCTACAGTGCGAGAAGCTGTTGTTCTTGTGCAAGAAAATCAGTCTCTGAGAGCATATATAGTTTTTCATAATAATATTAAGATTTCTATTAAAGAATTGCGAAATTATCTACAGCAGCACTTACCAGAATACATGGTTCCTTCTACCTTTTTGCTGCTAGATAATCTACCGTTAACGCCTAATGGTAAAGTAGACCGTAGGTTATTACCAGCACCCGAACAAACCTGTCCCAAACTAGAAAAAAACTTTGTTGCTCCTCGTTATCCAACTGAAGAAATACTGGCAGGAATTTGGTCAAAAATCTTGGATTTAGAACAAGTAAGTGTCCAAGATAACTTTTTTGAATTAGGTGGACATTCTTTATTAGCTACTCAAGTAATTTCCCAAGTACGCAAAGTGTTTGGATTAGAAATACCGCTACGTTATTTATTTGCATCACCTACAGTAGCTGAACTTGCCAAACATATAGAAATAGCATTGAAAACTCAACCAGAATTAAATTCAGATTCTTCTCTAGAACGGATTTTACACAATGGAGAATTACCCTTATCTTTTGCTCAACAAAGGCTGTGGTTTCTTCATCAATTAGATCCTGATTCAACAGCTTATAATGGCTCTGATTTGGTGCGTCTACAAGGAGCTTTAAATATAGCGGTACTAGAAGAAAGTATTAACGAAATTGTGCGGCGACATGAAGTTTTACGAACATGTTTTGTAGTGATTGAAGGGCAACCAATTCAAAAGACTATTTCCAAATTGAGAATACCTCTACTAGTTATAGATCTACAGCATTTACTTGCAACAGAACAAGAAAAAGAAATACGTAGGTTAGAGATAAAAAATACCCAGCAGCCGTTTGATTTAACACAAGCACCTTTACTGCGGTTGGTACTTTTGCGTCTTACTCAAGCAGAACACATTTTGTTAGTGACAACACACCATATTATCTCCGATGCTTGGTCAGCAGGAGTATTTATCCGTGAAGTGTTAGCACTTTATGAAGCCTTTTCAACTGGGAAACCTTCCCCGCTACCAGAGTTACCGATTCAATATGCTGATTATACAGTATGGCAACAGCAATGGTTACAAGGTGAAAGACTCGATACTCAATTAACTTACTGGAAACAGCAGTTAGAAAACGCCAAACCAATTCTAGAATTACCAACAGATAAACCGCGCACACAACTGCAAACTTCTTTAGGGAAAAAACACTCCTTCACCCTCTCTTCTACGCTATCTAATAATCTCAAATTTCTCAGCCAGCAAGAAGGTGTCACTTTATTTATGACTCTACTTGCAGCTTTTAATGCATTACTCTACTACTATACAAAACAAGAAGACATTCTTGTCGGTTCTCCGGTTGCCAACCGCAACTACAGTGAATTAGAAGGGTTGATTGGCTTTTTTATCAATACTTTAGTATTACGTACTAATCTCTCTAATAACCCTAGCTTTAAAGAGCTATTACAAAGAGTACGAGAAACAGCTTTAGGAGCATATGCTCACCAAGATTTACCATTCGAGAAGTTAGTAGCAGAACTACAGCCAGAGCGCAATTTAAATCATTCACCGCTATTTCAAGTCTGGTTTGTTCTACAAAACGCCCCAACATCAAACCTGGAAATAGAAGGGCTAAAGCTAAGTATTTTAGAAAGCGAAATTAATACAGTTCGTCATGATTTAAAGTTGCAATTCACAGAAACACCAGAGGGGTTACAAGGATTATTTGAATATAAAACTGATTTATTTCAGCCTAATACTATTACTCGCATGATAGTTGTCTTAGAGACATTACTAACAGTTATTGGAGAACAACCTAATATTACTCTTGATCAGTTAGTAAAACTATTGCAGGAAGTAGAAAAACAACAGCAAAAACTTCAAGCTCAAGAGTTACAACAAGCCCGGATTCAGAAGTTAGGAAAAATTGGACGTCAGGCGATTATTGGCAAAGTAGACTTATAATAAAACATAAAATTATGAATCTCAAAAATATTAAAAGAAAATCAATTATAGTTTCTTCAGAAAACTTGATAAAAACCAGTTTTCTCAAACCCAACCAATTACTACCCTTCGTTATTCAACCTACTGTAGATGGTACTAATTTAATCAATTGGGCAAGTAGTAATCGTGATTGGATAGAGAAAAAAATAATTCAATATGGAGGTTTACTTTTTCGCGATTTTTCAATTAACACCCACAGCGAATTTGCCAATTTTATGCAGGCAGTAGCAGGAGAATTAGTTGAATATTCTTATCGTTCAACTCCACGAAGTCAGGTTGATGGTAAGATATATACATCAACAGAATATCCGCCTAATCAATCAATTCCTTTACATAATGAAATGGCCTATTCTCTGAATTGGCCTATGAAAATTGCTTTCTTTTGTGTAAAGGCAGCAGAGCAAGGTGGAGAAACACCAATTGCTGACAGCCGCAAAGTATTTCAACGAATAAATCCAAAAATTAAAGAGCGATTTATTCAAAAAAAGATTATGTATGTTCGTAATTACGGACAAGGAATTGATTTATCTTGGGAAACGGTATTTCAAACTAATGATAAAGCCGAAGTTGAAGCTTATTGTCAATCTGCTGGTATTAATTTTACATGGCTAGAGGGAAATAAACTTAGAACCAGTCAAGTTTGTCAGGCTGTTGCGAAACATCCTCAAACTGGTGATTTAATTTGGTTTAATCAAGCACATTTATTTCATATCTCAAGTTTAAAAGCCGAAGTATACCAATCCTTACTTTCTGTGTTAAGTGCTGAAGAATTACCACGTAATGCTTATTATGGAGATGGTTCAGAAATTGAAACATCTGTTTTGAAAGAAATTCAAGCAATATATGAGCAAGAAACAGTAAAATTTTCGTGGCAAACAGGAGATATTTTACTGCTAGATAATATGTTGGTTGCTCATGGACGTAAGCCATTTACAGGCACTAGAAAAGTTTTGGTAGGTATGGCACAACCTCATACAAGCCAGTAATTTAAATATATTTCATTACATCAAAAAGTTATGCAATCTCTATCAATAGAAGGCTTTCAATTTTCACCTCAGCAAAAACGCTTATGGTTATTACAGCAAGAAACTAACCATCAGCTATATCGAGTTCAATGTGTAGTTTTAGTAGAAGGAGATGTTGAATATACAATTTTGGAAAAAGCTATACGTAATGTTTGGAATAAATACGAAATTTTACATACTAGTTTTCCTGTAATCGTGGGAATGACAATTCCTTTACAGGTCATACAAGAGGAATTAACTATACAATTTAACTATTATGATTGGCAGAATTTAGATATAGAAACACAAAAAATAAATATTGAAGCTTTATTCCAAGAACATAATAAGTCATCTTTTAACTTAGAAAAAGGTTTTACTAGTCAGATTAATGTAATTAAAAAATCCGAAAGTCAATATTGTTTGATAATAAAACTATCAGCTATTTGTGCAGATAGAGTTTCACTGCATCATCTTGTACGTGATATTAGTGTCACTTACGATGCTTATTTGCAAGAACATAAGCTAGAAGATACACCTTTACAATATGCAGATATTGCTGCTTGGCAGAATGAGCTATTACTGGGTGAAGAAGCAGAAACGGCAAGAGCTTATTGGTATGCTAAAGAAATATCTCATATAGGTAATTTGCCAAATGAAAAAAAGATTAACGAACAAATAAGATTTCAACCAAAATTTATTACTATCAACTTTGATGCTCGTACAAAAAATAATCTTGTAGCCTTAGCCAAAAAATATGCTGTTGATATTTCGACAGTTTTAATGGCGATTTGGCAAATTCTAATGTGGCGTTTGACAAATAAATCTGAAGCTGTTTTAGCTTTGTGTTGTGATGGAAGAAATTACCAAGAGTTACAGTCAGCAGTTGGTTTATTAGCTAAATATTTACCTGTTACTATTCAACTACAAGAAAATTATGTACTTGCTGATGTATTAAAGCAATTAGACAAACAATTAAATAAAATTGGTCAATGGCAAGACTTTTTCGCTGAATATAAAGATAGTCAAGAAGCAAAATTTTTACCTTTTGCCTTTGAATTTATATCCCAACCTAGTCAATATTTTGCTGATGAAGTATCTTTCTCAATACAAAAAATATATAGCTGTATAGAACGCTTTAAGTTAAAGCTATTATGCTGGCATCAAAGTGATGCACTCACAGCAGAATTATATTATGATGCTAATTTATTTGAGCAAAAAGATATTGAACGATTAGCAGCACAGTTTGAGACTTTGTTAATCAGTGCAATTAACAATCAACAGACTGCGATCGCCCAGCTAGAAATACTCTCTCCACAAGAACGCCAGCAACTATTAGGCCTATTTAACAATACTACAACCGTTCCTCATCCATATGCCTGCATTCATCATTGGATTGAAGCACAGGTAAATAATACACCAAATAACATTGCAGTTGTTTTCGACAATCAATATTTAACTTATCAAGAACTAAATATCAAAGCTAACCACTTAGCCAATCACTTAGTATCACTTGGAGTTCAACCGGAAACCGTTGTTGCACTTTGTGTTGAACGTTCTTTGGATACGATAGTTGGTATCCTTGGCATTCTCAAAGCAGGTGCAGCCTACTTACCTGTGGAACCTTCTTTACCCGAAGCAGCATTAGCCTTTAGATTGCAAGATGCTCAAGTATCGCTGTTGTTAACTCAAAAGCGCCTTACAGAAAAAATAAATTTCCAGGTGCAGATAGTTTGTATTGACGCAGATATAAACGATTCGCCTCAAAACAGCATTCTTAAGCCTGCAACGCCAGAAAACTTAGCATATGTTATCTACACCTCTGGTTCCACAGGTAAACCTAAAGGTGTTGCAGTTGAACATCGGCAAATAGTCAATTACGTTAACGGTATATTAGAAAAAATTAATTTACCAGAAGCTGCTAGCTTTGCCACTGTTTCTACTTTCGCCGCAGATTTAGGTAACACAGCAATTTTCGCGGCATTGTGTACAGGTGGATGCTTGTATATCATTGCAGAGGAAGTTACCACTGATCCGGTAGCATTTACGGAATATTGCGATCGCCATTCTATAGATTGCCTAAAAATAGTTCCTTCACACCTATCTGCTTTATTGTCAGGTTCTCACCCCGAAAAACTTCTACCACGTCAGCGCCTCATTCTTGGTGGTGAAGCTGCAACCTGGGATTTGATTAGACGAGTACGTGAACTAGCACCAAAATGCACAATTTTTAACCATTATGGCCCAACAGAAACTACCGTTGGTATACTCACCTATTTTATAGAAGAAATTTTTACAGATGCAACATCAAATACAGTTCCTCTTGGTCGTCCTTTAGCGCATACTCAAATATATTTACTCGATAACTACTGCCAACCCGTACCCTTAGGTGTAGTAGGAGAAATCTATATAGGTGGTGATAATGTAGCTAGGGGTTATATAAATCAACCAGAACTAACTAAAGAGCGATTTATTCCTAATCCATTCAGTAGTGAACCAGGTGCAAGACTTTACAAAACAGGTGATTTAGGACGCTATCAATCTGATGGTAACTTAGAATTTATAGGTCGAATTGATGACCAAATAAAATTACATGGTTATCGGATCGAACTAGGAGAGATTGAAGCTGTACTTCATCAACACTCGCAGGTGAGAGAAGTAGTTGTAATTGCAAAAGAAGTATATCCAGGGAAAAAGCAGCTTATCGCCTATGTAGTTGGTAAAGAAAGTTTAAAATCTGCTGAACTGCACGATTTTCTGAAGCAAAAACTGCCTAATTATATGCTGCCTTCACAATTTGTCTTTTTGAAGGCTTTACCGCTAACAAATAATGGGAAAATTGATAAAAAAGCTCTACCAGCACCGGATACAGTTAATCCAGAACTACAAGCTGATTTTGTTGCACCACGAACTCCAGTAGAAATTACTTTAGCCAAAATTTGGACAGAACTTCTCAATTTAAAGCAAGTTAGTATTCATGATAACTTCTTTGAATTGGGGGGAGATTCGATTATTAGTATTCAAGCGATCGCTAAAGCAAATCAAGCAGGTTTACGCCTCACCCCCAAGCAAATTTTTGAACACCAAACCATTGCTAAACTAGCAGTAGTTGCAGATACTAGCTCAAAGATAGAATCAGAACAAGGATTAGTAATTGGGACTGTACCTCTCACCCCTATTCAACATAGCTTTTTTGCTCAAAATTTAATTGAACAGCATCATTTTAATCAATCATTTTTACTAGAATTACAGCAATATATTGAGCCTCGGATTTTACAGCAGGCAATACAGAATTTACTAGCCCACCATGATGCACTCCGCTTACGTTTTCGACCAACAGCTAATCGATGGGAATCATTTAATGCTGATGTAGAGCTAGAAATTCCATTTACCAAATTCGATTTTTCTCATTTACCCCAAGAGCAACAAAAAGCTGCTATTGAAATCAAAGCCACGGAATTACAGGCAACTTTGAATTTATCAAATAGTTCACTCGTGCGAGTGGCGTTATTTGATTTGGGTTCTCAGCAAAATAGCCGCTTATTAATTATCATTCATCATTTGGCTGTTGATGGTATTTCTTGGCGAATTTTATTATCAGATTTACAAACAGTAATAGAAAATATTCAGCAAGGACAAGCAATTCAATTACCAGCTAAAACTACTTCTTTTAAACGATGGAGTGAATATTTACAAGAATATGCCAACACAAAAAATTTGCGCTCACAGTTAGATTTTTGGTGTTGTAAGTCAAGACAACGAGTTTCTCCTTTACCTGTTGACTATGTGGGGGGTTTTAATAATATATCTACAAGTAAAACTCTCTCAGTATCTCTTAATCAAACTGAGACACAAGCACTGCTGCAAGAAGTACCAACTAAGTACCATACACAAATAGATGATGTTTTATTAACAGCAGTAACAAAAGCTTTTGCAGAGTGGACAGGAGAACAAACACTGTTAATCAACTTAGAGAGACATGGACGAGAAGATATTTTTCCTGATGTTGATTTATCTCGTACAGTCGGTTGGTTTACTACTGTGTTTCCAGTACTATTGGATTTAGAAAATAGTGCGACAGTTGGAGATGCTTTAAAAGTAATCAAAGAACAGCTACGTAGTATTCCAAATCGAGGTTTTGATTATGGTGTATTGCGTTATCTATGCAGCGATAGTAATGAAAAGTTAGCTACTATACCCCAAGCAGAAGTTTGTTTCAACTATTTAGGACAATTTGACCAAGTTTTACAAGAATCTTCTTTATTTAAATTGGCATCAGAATCGAGTGGTGTAGCACGCAGTCCTTTGGGTAGCCGCCATCATTTATTTGATATTAACGGTTTTGTAACAGGAGGCTGTCTACAAGTGAATTGGATTTATAGCACAGCCATACACCAAGAAAAAACAGTATCAAGCATTGCTAAAAGCTTTGTCAAATTACTGCAAGAAATTATCAGTCATTGTCAATCAAATGATGCTGGAGGTTATACACCATCTGATTTTCCCAAGGCCAACTTGAGCCAAAAACAACTAGATAATTTTCTCGCACAAATCAGCAATAAGAAAGAAAAGCAAGGTAAATGAATACAGAAAATATCGAAGATATTTACGAACTCACACCTTTACAAAAGGGCATTTTGTTCCACAGTTTGTACAATCCTGAATTAGGAATGTATTTTATTCAAATTAGTTATACTTTGTGTGGAAACCTAGATATAGCTGCTTTTGAGCGTGCTTGGCAAACAGTAGTAGATCGCCACACAGCTTTACGTACAGGTTTCTATTGGGAAGAAATTGATAAACCGCTGCAAGTTGTTTACAAGCAAGTTAAAGTACCCCTCAAATATTATGATTGGCGGGGGATAGAGTCAGTAGCACAGCAAGAGGAATTAAAGACGTTTGTTGTGAGCGATCGCAAACTTGGCTTTGACCTTTCTCAAGAAAGTTTGATGCGCCTACATTTGATCCGCTTAACAGATAATTCTTACGAATTTATTTGGAGCAAACACCATTTAATTATGGATGGTTGGTCAATTCCTGTCGTGCTCAAAGACTTTGTGCAAATATACGAAACGCTTTGTCAAAGTCAGCAAGTTTCCCTCAAACCTACTCGTCCTTTCCGAGATTATATCGATTGGTTACAACAACAGGATACATATAAAGCTCAAGAGTATTGGCGACAAACTGTTAAGGAAATCAAAGAATCTACTCCTCTTACTAACCTAGAAACTAAAGACTTGCAAAATCAAACAGAAAAGTACGATGAAGAAAAACTCCATCTATCAGCGACAACTACAGCTGCGCTACAGTCTGTAGCAATACAGCATCACCTGACAATGAATACACTTGTTCAGGGTGCTTGGGCTATTCTCTTATCTCGTTACAGCTGTCGCAACAATGTAGTTTATGGTTGCACTGTTTCTGGTCGTCCGGTAGACTTAGCCGGGGCAGAATCAATGGTAGGTGTGTTTATTAATACCTTACCTATTTATATCAAGGTAGACAGTGAACAGTTTCTTGTACCTTGGCTTCAGCAACTTCAGGCACAGCTAGTTGACGCGCGTCAATATGAATATACCCCGTTGACAGAAATTCAAGGGTGGAGTGTAGTACCAAGAGGACTGCCTTTGTTTGAAAGTATTCTCGTATTTGAAAACCAACCAGTTAATCAGTATTTACGCGACTGGAAGGGCAATATAGAGATTCAGAATACTCATCTTTTTTACAAAACAAATTATCCTCTGACTGTAGTAGCTTATCCTGGTTCTGAGTTGGCGATCGCCATATCCTACGATTTCCGCCGTTTTGAGATCGCAACCATTACCGAAATCCTCAAAGATTTTGAAATATTACTCCAAAATATAGCGACTAATCCTGATATCCGTCTTCAAAATTTGCAATTTTTCAGACAGAGAGAACAGCGCATCGCTCTGATGCTGCAAAAAGAAGCTAGTTTTAATTTTGATTATCTATTATGTACGCCATAAAATGACATGACTCAATTATTTATAGCGATTTAATCAACATTATCCAAGTAAATAGAAGGCTTACATGAATATTTTTGAAACCCGTGAATCAAATGTTAGAAGTTATTGTAGAAATTTTCCTGCTGTATTCCATAGAGCAAAAGGTTCTGTGCTTTACTCTGAATCTGGAAACGAATACATAGATTTTCTGGCAGGAGCAGGAGCATTAAACTATGGACATAATAATGATTATATCAAAAACAAAGTTATTTCTTATTTAGAAGCAGACGCAATTACACATGGATTAGATTTACACACATCAGCTAAAGAACAGTTTTTATCAAAATTTTCTCAAGCAATACTAGCACCCAAAAACTTAGATTATCGTGTTCAGTTTTGTGGGCCGACTGGTACAAATGCTGTGGAAGCTGCTTTAAAATTAGCCAGAAAAATAACCAAAAGGTCAGGTATATTTTCCTTCATGGGAGCCTTTCATGGCATGAGTCTTGGCAGTTTATCTATTAGTGGAAATTTGTCAATTCGCTCTGGGATATTCGGTACATCAAACCAAGTAACATTTATGCCTTATCCCTACGGTTTTATGGAGAGTTTTGACACCATCCAATTTATAGACTCAGTACTTAGTGATACCAACTCTGGAATTGAAAAACCCGCAGCCATTATCTTTGAAACAGTACAGGCAGAAGGAGGAGTTATCGTAGCACCAATTGAGTGGATGCAAAAACTGCGATCGCTGTGTGACAAGCACAATATTTTATTAATTTGTGATGATATTCAAGTCGGTTGCGGTCGCACAGGCCCTTTCTTTTCTTTTGAAAGAGCTAACATAAAACCTGATATGGTAGTGCTTTCAAAATCTATTAGTGGCTATGGTTTTCCTATGTCTCTATTGTTGATTAAATCAGAATTTGATATTTGGGAACCTGGAGAACATACAGGTACTTTTAGAGGAAATCAACTAGCTTTTATAGGCGGTGCTGCTGCTTTAGAGTATAGAGAAATGACTAATATGGAGCAAGATGTTAAAACTAAAGAACATTTTTTAAATGAGTTTTTAATTAATAATATTGCCTGTTTGTGTGATAACATAAAAATACGTGGGCTTGGTTTAATTTGGGGTATTGATATTGCTAGCTTAAGCAATGCTAAATTAGCACAAAAAATAATTTCTCGTTGTTTTCAGTTAGGGTTAATAGTTGAAAGAGTTGGAAGAAACGATAGTGTTATCAAAATCTTACCACCTTTGACCATTGAACTAAATCTTTTAGAAAAAGGTTGTTCAATTATTCAACAAGCTTTTGAGGAATATTTAGTTTGATTATCCATTAATACTACTTCAAGAATATAGCAAAAAATCTGTTTTCGGATTAGTTCTATATAGCTCATGAGCTAAAACTTACGATTCAAACGGTTTCAAATTATCAAAACAACTTTTTGAGCATTATAGAGGATTTATAAAAACGCGCTTTTTCTCAAATGTATAAACTGAAATCTATGGTTTTAACGAATTTATTTAGCGCAAACTCACATAGAATTTGTCTTAGCACGCAGGAGAATATCTTATGCCTTCAAGTATCTACCCTAGTTATGATGTAATTGCTCCAATTAGAGCTAAAGAAACTTGGAATCAACAGACAACTGAAGCTATTTTGCTAATTTTAAAAAAATTGATGTTAGAGTATCTTCCAGAAGGAGCAAACATTCTTGATCTATGTTGTGGAACAGGACATTTAATACAACTTCTTGACAAAAATGGTTATAAAATGACAGGTCTAGACGGTTCGGAAACGGCATTAGCTTATGCGCGAGAAAAAACGCCTCATGCTGAATTTCTCCTCGCTGATGCACGTTCCTTTGAGTTACCATCTATGTTTCATGGTGTTATCTCGCAAACCGCCCTACCGATGATCACAAACTTAGAAGACTTAACAAACGTCTTCCGGAATGTTTATTTAGGATTGCGGAAAAACGGTATTTTTGCCTTCAATATTGCTTTAGAAGAAGAAAACTCAAAAGTACCAGAAGAATACATTAGGGCTGATGTTCAAGATGACTATGCCTGGTGTCTGCGGTATTTATCTAATCAGCAAGAAAGAACATATGATGTCAAAGTTACTTCTTTTGAATTACTTAATGGAACATGGCAACGTTCAGATACTAGCTGGTTAGTGAGGGTTTACACAAAAGAAGAAGTAGAGTTAGCTCTAAAAAATGCAGGTTTTACAGAGATTAATCATTATAATCTTGACCAAGAATTAGGATTTAGTATAGAGGGAGATCAAGATATTTTTGTGTGTCGTAAAACGAGTTTATATTCAGACCAAATAAACTGAGTCGCATTTCTTAGTTAATTACTACCTCTCTTCTACCAGCTTGGGATAATGCAGTAACTAAAAGGTTCCAGGGCTTAATTTTCCAGGTTTTAGCTATGATGTTTTTACGTTAGACAATAGAGCTAAAAACCATTATTACATCAGAGTTACAAAACTTGGCTTCGATTATTGTATTCAGAGAGTAACATGGCATAAGAGAGGTAAAAATATAATTTTATTGTCAACACTACGCTGTTTTTTATCAGTAAAATAATGCTATTAACACTATCTAAAACTCAAAAAAAATCTCATCCTTTATTTAGCCAGAAATTTTTTTGGCTAAAGGAATTATCGAAAGAGATAACTGAAACTAGTATTCTTCCTGATTTTATTAGAACTAGAGATTCTTATAACACTAATAATTGTATTAGCTTCAAAATATCAAATGATTTCTCTCAAAAAATTATTCAGCTGTCAAATGGCTCTAATTTATCAATATATTTAGTCTTATTGGCTAATCTAAATATACTACTGCATAAATATACTGGCAATAATCATATTATTATTGGTTCACCTAGTTATATAAACCAAGATAAAGAAGAATTTATTAACCAAGTTATTCCTTTGCGAACGAATGTAAAAACTCAAATTAGTTTCAAAAATTTGCTTTGCGAAACCAAATTAAAATTAATAGAAGCTTACAGTAATTCTCACTATCCTTTAGATGAACTAATTAAATTCTTGAATCTACAATATGATTCTAACCGTCATCCTCTTTTCGATATAGTTATCTCCTTAGAGAATATTCATAATTCACAGCTTTTAGCAGATATTTGCACTGATTTCCATATTTCATTTGTAGTCAGTAATAATTCGATTCAAGGAAGGATAAATTATAATAAATCTCTGTTTAGAGAAGTCACAATTAAAAATATTATTCAATCTTATCTCCATATCATAGAAATTACTATCAATAATATTAATATCAAAGTAGCAGATATTCCATTAGTCAATGAAAACCAGAAGAGTCTACTATTAGAAATTTATCATCAAAACTATCGAGATTATCCAGTCACACAGAGTATTTTTCAGCTATTTGAAAAACAAGTAGAGCTAACTCCACAGCACACCGCCGCAATATTTGGTAATCATAGTATCAATTATCAAAAACTTAATGAGTGTGCCAATCAAGTTGCAAGGCATTTAATCCAATTAGGAGTTAGTAAAGGTAGTTTTGTCGGGATTATAAAAAAACGAGATATTAATTTCTTAATAGCCATAATAGCTATTTTAAAAGTAGGCGGAGTTTATGTACCAATCGACAGTACATATCCGCCAGATAGAATTAAATATATGCTATTAAATAGCGAAACAAAAACTGTTTTAACCGATGCTGCTTGTTTAGATATATTGGCGGATGTAGCCGAAAATTGTCAGTACTTACAATCTCTAGTTTGTTTAGATATCAAGCTTAATAACAGAGTTTTCCCAACGCTAGAAAAAATCAATATCTATGATCAGCTTGATTTGGAGCTATTCCCAACCAATAATTTAGATATTGAGGTTGATGGCATAGACCAAGCTTACATGATTTACACCTCTGGTTCTACAGGATTGCCCAAGGGTGCAATTATTAGACATGGAGGCGCAATCAATCATATTTATGCCCAATATGAAGCTTTACAATTACCTGAAAAACTAGTTTTTCTACAATCTGCTCCTGCGTCATCCGATATTTCTGTTTGGCAATTCTTAGCCCCAATATTAATTGGTGGCAAGACTGTGATCATAGATACAGAAACAGTTTGTCATCCAGAACGACTGTTTCAAGTTCTTCAACAAGAAAAAATAACTATTGCTGAATTAGTTCCCGTTGTTCTCAAGAATTTACTAGATTATATTTCTGACCTCTCACATCAAGAAAAGCTGTTACCTGACCTCAGATGGATGATGGTGACAGGGGAATCTGCTACTGTCGAAATTGTTAATCAATGGTTAAATTATTATCCTGCAATTCCAGTAGTTAATGCTTACGGCCCAACTGAGGCTGCCGATGATATCACTCAATTTATTATCGACAAACCATTAGCAGAAAACCAAAGAACAGTTTCTATTGGTAAACCTTTAGCCAATTTACATCTTTATATTCTTGACCAAAAGATGCAATTGTTACCTGTTGGTTTCCCAGGAGAGATTTGTGTTTCGGGATATGGTGTAGGCAAGGGATATTGGAAAAATGAAGAAAGTACTAAATTAAGCTTTGTTACTAATCCATTTCCTAGCACTACAAGACTTTTACCAGGAACAAACACAGATTTTATTTATAAAACCGGAGATTTGGGAAGGTGGCTACCAGATGGGAATATCGAGTTCTTAGGACGAATTGATCATCAAGTAAAAATTCGGGGTTTTCGTATTGAATTAGGAGAAATTGAGACATTATTAAATCAGCATCCCTTGGTACGGGAAAATGTGGTTATTGCCAGAGAAGACGTACCTAACCATAAGCGTTTAGTAGCTTACATTGTTGTAAGTGTTGAAGATAATCAACTGGTAGCGCAGCTGAGGAACTTATTGAAAGAAAGGCTGCCAGAGTACATGATACCCTCAGCTTTTGTACTGCTAGAAAAATTACCACTCACACCTAGTGGCAAGATAGATAGAAAAGGACTACCTGCACCCGATACGCAAGATTCTGATTTAGCAGCAAGCTTTGTGGCTCCTCGTACAACAGTTGAAGAAACTTTAGCCGGGATATGGGAGCAGGTTTTGGGGATTGAGCGGGTGGGAATTCATGATAACTTTTTTGAATTAGGCGGTGATTCAATTCTCTGCATTCAAGTGATTGCTAAAGCACGCCAAACAGAATTAAATATTACGCCTAAGCAGTTATTTCAACACCAAACAATTGCCGAATTAGCCAAGAATATTGGTACCAGCCAAGCTACTTTAGCCGAACAAGGTTTAGTAACAGGTATTGTACCTCTGACACCGATTCAGCACTACTTCTTTGAACAGAATTTGCTCAACCCACATCATTGGAATGAAGCAGTTCTATTAGAAGTGATAGAACCAATGAAACCACAGTTGTTAGAGCGGGTTGTACAACAATTGCTGGTACACCATGATGCACTCCGCTTGCGTTTTGAACAAACTGAATCTGGCTGGAAGCAAATTAATTTAGCACCTGAAGATAATATTTCTTTTTCATACATTGACTTATCAACCTTGCCACCAATAGCACAGTTACCTGCTCTGGAAAAAGCAGCAACTGAAATCCAAGCTAGCTTGAATTTATCGCAAGGATCTTTAGTAAGAGTTGTTTTATTTAATCTAGGTGCAGAGCAAACAAACCGTTTATTAATAGTTATTCACCATTTATTAGTAGATAGTCTGTCTTGGCGGATTTTAATTGAGGATTTACAGACAGCTTATCAGCAACTCAACCGAGATGAGGAAATAATTAAACTACCCGCTAAAACAACTTCATTTCAACAATGGTCGCAACAGTTACAGGATTATGCAAACTCAGCATTAGTGCAACAAGAACTGAGTTATTGGTTGACAGAATCTCGCACTCAAGTGTCACCTATTCCAGTAGATTATCCAAGAGGAGATAATACCGAGGCTTTAGCTTGTACGGTATCAGTAACCCTGGGAGTTGCAGAAACTCAAATTTTACTTAAGGAAGTTCCGATTGTCTATCGCACCCAAATCAACGAGGTGTTATTAACGGGATTAGTACAGGCATTTTCTCAGTGGACAGGCAAAAAGTCGTTGCTTGTTGACTTAGAAAGTCATGGGCGAGAAGATATCGCTGATGAAGTCGATTTATCACGTACTGTTGGGTTATTCTCATCTATTTACCCGGTACTGTTAAACTTAGGAGAAAGTTCTGAACCACAAGATAATTTAAGGATAATTAAAGAGCAGTTACGCAGTATTCCTAATCGGGGAATAGGTTATGGTATGCTGCGCTATTTGAGTCATGATCCGGAAGTAAATAAATCACTAAAATCACTGCCAACGGCAGAAGTTGTGTTTAATTACCTGGGACAATTTGACCAAACATTATCTGAATCATCCCGATTGAGATTAGCTCAAGAACCCATTGGCCCGCAAAGTAGTCTAGAAAATAACCGCAGATACTTAATTAGTTTTAATAGTTTTGTAGTTGATAGTCAACTGCAAATAAATTGTACTTACAGCCAAGCTATTTTTCAAAGAAAAACTATAGAAGATTTATCTGATAAATTTATACAGTCGTTGCTCATGCTCATTGCTTATTATCAGTCTGGTGATATCAACGGCTTCACGCCTTCAGATTTTCCCTTAGCACAGTTAAGTCAAGATGATCTGGATGCAGCCTTAGCAATGGTTGAGTTTTAATGAGGATAAATAAAATGAAGTCAAAAAATCAAAATGTTGAAGATGTTTATCCTCTTTCTCCTATGCAACAGGGGATGCTCTTCCATAGTGTTTTTGCTCCAGCATCAGGAGTTTATATTGGACAAAGTACCTATGAATTACATGGAAATTTAGATATATTTGCATTAGAGCTTTCTTGGCAACAGGTAATAGAAAGGCATTCAATTCTGCGAACTGCTTTCGTCTGGGCAAATCTGGAAAAACCGATTCAAGTAGTTGGTCGTTCTGTCAAATTACCATTACTAAAACATGATTGGCGTGGCTTATCTGTTAGCCAGCAACAACAGCAATTAGAAACATTTATGCAAACAGATAGACATCAGGACTTTGAACTATCCAAAGCCCCACTGATGCGTCTGAATCTTATTCAGTTATCCGATGAAATATACTATTTAATTTTGACTCACCATCATTTAGTGCTAGATGGATGGTCTTTACCCTTACTATTTGGCGAAGTTATTGCTTGTTATGAAGCGTTTCGCCGGGGTCAAAAATTATCTTTATCACGTCCAATTCCTTATCGGAATTATATTGCGTGGTTACAAAAGCAAGACTTATTTCAAGCTCAAAAATTCTGGCAGAAGTATCTTCAGGGTTTCACTGCACCTACTCCTTTAGGAGTTGAACAAAATACTCATCATTTAGTTAATCACAACAAAAATGCTGCCGTACAGCAGCTATGCTTATCAGCAGAAACTACATCTGAATTACAAGCTTTTGCTCGCAAACACCGATTAACTCTCAACACAATTGTACAAGGTGTTTGGGCGTTGTTATTAAACCGCTATGGCAATGAAACAGATGTGGTTTTTGGAGCAACTTCTGCCGGTCGTCCTGTGGACTTAATTGGGGCGGAGACGATGATCGGGAACTTGATTAACACTTTACCTGTACGAGTGCAGATAGATTTTAAGGAGTCTATTATTTCCTGGATGCAGAGATTACAGGTTCAGCAAATTGAGTCCAGACAGTATGAGTACTGTTCATTGATCGATATTCAAGCCGGGAGTGAAGTTGCACGGGGGGTGCCACTGTTTGAAAGTATTATCGTCTTTGAAAACTACCCTAAGGACGCTTCCTTACAACAACGGGTTGGCAGTTTGCAAATACGTAAAGTTAATTCTATTTTAGAAACTAATTATCCTTTGACAGTATTAGTAGGAGCATTTCCTAATTTTTATCTCAATATTTTATATGAGCGCGATCGCTTTGCAGATGCCACTATCACCAGAATGCTGGGGCATTTGCAGACAATGTTGGTAAATATCATTGCTCATCCCGAACGGTGTTTGGCAGACTTACCATTATTAACAGAGGCAGAACTACACCAGGTACTCCAAGAATGGAATAATACTTCGCAAGAATATCCATTAGATAAGTGTATTCATCAGCTATTTGCCGAGCAGGTAGAACGCACACCGGATGCAGTGGCGGTAGTATTTGAAAATCAGCAACTCACCTATCGGCAACTCAATCAGCAAGCCAACCAACTAGCACATTATTTGCAAAAATTAGGTGTTGGGCCAGAAGTATTGGTAGGGATTTGTGTAGAGCGATCGCCTTTAATGGTAATTGGACTATTGGGCATTCTTAAAGCTGGTGGTGCTTATGTACCGCTTGACCCTAGCTATCCCCAACAGCGTCTAGCTTTCATGTTGGAGAATTCCCAGACCCCAATTTTATTGTGCCAACATCACTTAGCTGAAAACCTCCCTACAGACAAAACCCAGTTGCTCTGCTTAGACATCAACTGGAAACAAATTGCCCAGGAAAGCAAAGAAAATCCTGTCTGCAATATCCAACCGGAAAACCTAGCCTATGTAATTTACACTTCTGGCTCTACAGGTAAACCAAAGGGGGCAATGAATAGCCACCAAGGTATCTGCAATCGCTTACTGTGGATGCAAGACACTTATCAATTAACAGCAGTAGATTGTGTATTGCAAAAGACACCTTTTAGCTTTGATGTGTCAGTTTGGGAGTTTTTCTGGCCTTTGCTAACAGGTGCGCGTTTAGTCATAGCTCGACCAGATGGGCATCGAGATCCTACATACTTAGTTAATTTAGTTCAACAAGAGCAACTTACCACCTTACATTTTGTGCCTTCTATGCTGCAAGCATTCTTAGAATCAGAAGGTCTAGAAAATTGTAAATCTCTCAAACGGGTGATTTGCAGTGGTGAAGCGCTATCAGTCGAACTACAAAAACGCTTCTTTAATCGTTTGCAAGCCGAACTACACAATCTGTATGGGCCAACGGAAGCTGCGATTGATGTTACCTATTGGATGTGTTCACTTGACAGTACACATCACCAGACAGTTCCCATTGGTAGTCCGATCGCCAATACTCAGATTTATTTACTAGATAAATATTTTCACCCCGTACCTGTGGGAGTTATAGGCGAACTTTACATTGGTGGTGTGGGAGTTGGTAGGGGTTACTTGCGTAATCCCAAACTCACAGCCGAGAAATTTATTCCTAACCCTTTCTGTACAAAGGCGGGAGAACGTCTTTATAGAACTGGTGATTTAGCCCGGTATTTACCAGATGGCAACATTGAATTTTTGGGGCGAATCGATCACCAAGTAAAAGTGCGCGGATTCCGCATTGAACTGGGAGAAATTGAAGCTGCTATCAATCAACATCCAGCAATACAAGCATCTGTGGTGATTGCTCAGGCTGAGGGCAGGCTAGTTGCCTATTGGGTAGCAAAACAACAGCCTGTACCCACAATGAGCGATCTGCGCCGTTTTCTGGGCGAAAAATTGCCCAACTATATGATTCCGGCTGTATTTGTGCAGATTCCAGCCCTACCATTGACAGCAAATGGCAAAATAGACAAGCAAGCATTGCCAGCAGCAGATTACCTCCGAGCAGAATCGGATCAATTCGTTCCTCCCCGTACCCCCACAGAAGTCCAATTAGCCCAAATCTGGGCAGAAGTTTTGCGTGTCGAACAAGTGGGCATTGAGGATAACTTCTTTGACTTAGGCGGAGATTCTATTTTAACTATCCAGATTGTTGCCAAAGCTAACCAAGCAGGTTTACAACTGACTCCACAACAGTTATTTAAGTACCAAAGTATTGCTGAATTAGCTGCCGTTTGTGAGACGAATGAGATCATCCAAGTTGAGCAAGGACTTGTAATTGGTGCAGTACCTCTGACACCCATCCAGCATTGGTTTTTCCGCCAAAATTTACCAGATCCACATCATTTTAACCAAGCTGTTTTACTGGAAGTTCGAGAAGCGATCGCTCCAAATTTACTACAGCAGGCGATACAGCATTTATCCATTCACCACGATGCTTTGCGGTTACGGTTTGAGTATACCGAGTCTGGCTGGCAACAGATAATAGCAGCACCTGAGACAGAGTTATCGTTGCTCCGATACGATTTTTCCACATTGGCAGCAGCAGAACAACCAGCAGCCATAGAAGCTGCTGCTAACAAATTGCAGGCAACTTTCGATTTATCAAGTGGACTTTTAGTTAAAGTAGCACTTTTTGATTTGGGTACTCATCGGCCAAACCGTTTGTTGATTATCATCCATCATTTAGCTGTAGATGGTGTGTCTTGGCGAATTTTGTTAGAAGATTTGCAAACAGCCTATGAGCAGCTTGATCAAGGTAGAGTGATCAAATTACCAGCCAAAACTACATCCTTTCAAAAATGGTCAAATCAGTTACAAGCGTATGCTAATTCAGAAGTTTTAGCACGAGAGCAGCATTACTGGTTAGCCTTATCGCAAGAGAAAATTCCCCCCCTACCAGTAGATTATCCTGATGGAGAAAACACAGAATCTTCGCAACAAAAAGTATCAATAAAACTAAGTACCGACCAAACTCAAGCATTATTAAAAGAAGTACCACAAGCCTATAACACTCAAATTAACGACGTGTTGCTCACGGCGCTGGGACAAACTTTTGCTGATTGGACTGGTAATCAATCTCTATTAATAGAGTTAGAAGGACACGGACGGGAAGAAATTTTCGAGAATGTGGATTTATCTCGTACCGTCGGCTGGTTTACAACTATCTTTCCATTACACATCAATTTAGCAACAGCCTTCGATTTAGGAACAGCATTGAAGATAGTCAAAGAACAACTGCGGAGTGTTCCTCAGCGGGGTATTGGTTATGGTGTACTGCGCTATTTCAGCCATGACCAACAAATTAAAGAAACGCTAGATAGTATGCCACAAGCACAAGTGCTTTTTAATTACTTGGGGCAGTTTGACCAAACATTTTCTCAGTCTTCTTTGTTTGACTTTGCCCAAGAATCTAGCGGATTGACTCGGAGTTTGGCAGGTACAAAAAGTCATCTTTTAGAAATTAACTGTTTGGTAACAAATAGTAAACTCCGAGTGGATTGGACTTATAGTAAAAACCTTTATCGTCAAACTACAATTGCATCTCTAGCACAGAAATTTCAGGAAGTTTTGTGTGAACTCATTGATCACTGTTTATCTCCAGAAGCTGGAGGTTATACTCCTTCAGACTTTCCTGATGTGACACTTGATCAAAATCAATTAGAAAAAGTTATGGCTGAAATGGATTTGGGTTAGGAGGAAAAGGCAATGAATAAGAAAAATATTGCAGCTATTTATCCCTTATCTCCAACCCAACAAGGGATGCTATTTGAAACTTTATTCACTCCCAATTCAGGTATTCATCTTGAGCAATTCACCTGCACTTTAGAGGGAAATGTGAATGTGTCAGCTTGTGAGCAAGCTTGGCAAAGGATTATTGCTCGGCACTCAGTTTTAAGAACAGGCTTTGTTTGGAAGGAGCAAGAACAGCCACTGCAAGTAGTTTTGCAGCAAGTCGCAATTAACATTGAGCAGCAAGACTGGCGAGAATATTCTTTGCCCGAACAACAGGCACAATTACAAGCTTATCTGCAAAGCGATCGCGATCGTGGTTTCAACTTATCTCAACCACCTTTGATGCGCCTAGCGCTTTTCCAAACTCATGAAAATACTTATCAATTCGTTTGGACTTTTCATCATATTCTCATGGATGGCTGGTGCAGCCCGTTACTGTTTCAAGAATTCTTATGTTTTTACCAAGCTTTAAATCAAGGGCAAGATTTACATCTCAAACCAGTTCGTGCTTACAGAGATTATATTGCCTGGCTCAAGCAACAAGATGAATCACAAGTTAAAGAATTTTGGCGGAAAAATCTCCGAGATTTTGCCAAACCCACCCCACTAGGCATGGCTGCTGAGACTAGATGTGATAGTGAGCAAACAGCAACCTATGGTAAGCAAGAAGTATATTTAGACTCCACAAACACAGCAATTCTCAAATCTTTAGCGAAAGCTCATCGCTTGACATTAAACACTATAATTCAAGGAATTTGGGCATTACTTTTGCATCGCTATAGTAGCGAAGATGATGTCATTTTTGGGATTACAGTCTCCGGTCGTCCAGCAAATTTGTCAGGTATCGAATCAACGATTGGGCTGTTTATTAATACTTTACCTTTAAGAATAAGAATTTTGCTATCAGAAAATTTATGGTGCTGGCTCAATAATATTCAAAATTCTAATTTGGAATTACGCCAATACGAATACAGCAATTCCGGTTTAGTTCATGAATGTAGTGAATTACCTGGATATTTATCTCTTTATGAAAGTATTTTAGTTTTTGAGAACTATCCTGTAGATATCAGTGCATTACAGCCACCAAACTTAAAAATAAATATATCTGGTTCTCGTTCGATTGGCGCACAAACTAAATATGCCCTCACCTTTTTAACAATTGTTAATTCAGAACTGAATTTGCAATGCGTTTACGACCAACGCCGTTTTGATAGTCCTGATATAGCAAAAATTTTAAACCATTTTTTAATCTTATTAAATAGCATTATTTCTCAGCCAGAAACAACACCGCAAACTCTTTTAGCGCACATTTCCCTAGAGCAAATCCCCAAAGTTAGATCTGTGCCAAAATCTGCATCTGTGACGAAAAAGCAAGCTATTCCAACTCAACGCACGGCTGTAGAAGAAGTATTGGCAGGAATATGGGCAGAAATTCTGGGTAGAGAATACGTTGGTAATGACGAGAACTTTTTTGAGTTAGGCGGACATTCACTGTTAGCAACTCAGTTAATATCTCGTCTCCGGGATGCTTTTAGTGTTGAGATACCACTAAGTTACTTGTTTGAATCGCCAACTATAGCAGGATGCGCCCAGAAGATACAAACTAAAATCAGAACTGGGGAAAAATTGGCGACTTTGCCAATAAAACCTGTCAACAAAAGTGAAAATTTACCTTTGTCTTTTGCCCAACAAAGATTGTGGTTTCTCAACCAATTACACCCAAACGATGATACCTATAATATTCCTATAGCTGTGCGCTTGACTGGTTCACTCAACATTACAGCTCTAGAGCAAAGTCTGAATGCAGTTGTCAGTCGTCACGAAAGCTTACGCACTGTTTTCACTACAGTTGCAGGGCAACCGGTTCAAAACATTATCCCGGCTATGCATTTTACTATACCCCTAGTGGATCTAGTAGTAAATGAGCGATCGCTCCAACAACGAGAAGCCGAAGCAAAACGCATTGCCCTCGAAGAAGCACAACGCCCATTCAACCTAGCACAAGGGCCATTACTACGAGTGACGCTACTCCAGCTAGACACAACAGAGTATGTATTACTGCTGACAATGCACCACATTATCTCCGATTTGTGGTCAATGGCGATACTGATTCGGGAACTAGCGGAACTTTATACAGCCTTTTGCCAGAGTAAATCTCTGACACTCCCAGACTTGCCAATCCAATATGCTGATTTTGCTGTTTGGCAGAGAGAATGGATGCAGGGAAAAGTGCTAGAAACTCAGCTAACTTACTGGAAACAGCAACTCCAAAACGCTCCTACAAGGCTAGAGTTACCCACTGACAAACCTCGACCTGTGCAACCTACTTATACTGGCACAACTCAATCGTTTCAGCTACCAAAAGACCTCAGCAATGCCCTGAAATTACTTAGCCAGCGAGAAGATGTCACCCTCTCCATGACCATGCTAACGGCATTCAACGCCTTGCTCTACTACTACACGAAGCAAGAGGACATACTTATAGGTTTAGCTATTGCTAATCGCAACCGCAGTGAAATTGAAGGATTAATTGGCTTTTTTGTCAATAGTTTAGTTCTACGGACAAATCTTTCAGGAAACCCTAATTTTCGAGAATTGCTACGTCAAACACGCCAGATAACTTTAGGAGCTTATGCTCACCAAGATATACCTTTTGAAAAGTTAGTACGAGAATTACAGCTAGAGCGAGACTTAAATTACAATCCACTATTTCAAGTGTGGTTTGCTTTCCAAAATGTAGCCACATTAGACATCCAAAAACTAACTTTATCTTTACCCAATCTCACCCTTAGTCCATTTGAGGTTAACAAGCAAAGAGTTCCCTTTGATTTAGGAATATTACTTTCAGAGCAATCAGAATTTATTAGTGGATGCTTTGAATACAAAACTGATTTATTTGAACCTGCCACTATAATCCGCATGACAGAACAATTAGAAGTACTTTTGCAGAGTGTAGTTGTACAACCAGATATTCAACTCAATCAGCTAATAGAAAAACTCCATGAATCTGATTGTCAAAAAAAATTAACTCAAGAACAAGAATATAAACAAACCATTCGCAATAAACTCATGAAAATTAAACAAAAAACAAATATTAGTAATAACTCATAACTCTCGGCATCTGTGATGAAAAACCTAATTAACCGTCGCAGATGCAAAGCGATTTTCCGTAGAGTTGGACGCGGATAAAGACCGATAAAAATTAAAAGTAATAACTGATTTATATGCAAACTCAAATTCTTGAAGGTGTTCGAGTCTCTCCACTCCAAAAACATCTGTGGTTGTTACAACATCCCGATCAGCATACACCATTTCGCGCTCAATGTGCAGTTTTAATAGAAGGAGATTTAGACAAAAATATTCTCAAAGCAGCTTTAACAAATATTGTTAATCATCATGAAATTTTGCGAACAAAGTTTCAGTTTTTACCAGGAATGGAAATTCCAGTTCAAGTTATTGGTGATAGTGACATTTGTTGGGAAAATGATCATAATTTAAGCGACTGGGAGCCTCAGCAGCAAGCAGCTAAAATTGATTTGATTTTTCAAAGAATGCTTCAGTTGCCTTTTAATTATGAAAAAGGACGAGTTTTGCGGGTATGTTTGATAACTTTATCACCACAAAAATATATATTAATCTTGAGTTTACCTAGTTTGTGTGCGGATTATGTGAGCTTACAAAACTTAGTACATGAAATCAGGAAATATTATGCAGCTTATTTACGAAGTCAGGATTTAACTGATGAAATTCTACAATATGCTGATATTGCCGAATGGCAATATGAATTACTTGAATCAGAAGATACAGAAATAGGCAAAGAATATTGGCGTAAACAGAATATTACTCATTTTTTGGATTTACATTTGCCTTTAGAAAATCAATTACAAGTGAATCAAGAGTTTCAGCCTCAAGTTGTAAGCTTGCAAATAAATCCTGATTTTACTAATGAAATTAAAACTTTAGCTCAGAAATATCATACTTCTATTTCTGTAATATTATTAACTTGTTGGCAAGTTCTACTGATGCGCTTAAGTGGACAATCGGAAATAGTCATTGGTATGGCTACTGATGGTCGCAATTATGAAGAATTAGAAACGGCATTAGGATTATTTGCTAAATATTTACCGTTACAGAGTTATTTAACATCAACTAGTATTTTTAGTGAGGTTTTACAACAAAATCAAGAACGAATTTTAGAAATTTATAAATGGCAAGACAGTTTTAATTGGGAACAAATTAAACACAACAGTCAAGAGATAAATACATTATTTTTTCCATTTTGTTTTGAGTTTATATCACAAAATGATAAATGTGCTAATGATGATTTTGGCTTGAAAATTTACAATCAATATGTTTGTGTTGATAGATTTAAAATCAAATTTTTATGTCTAGAAAATCATGATAGTCTGACTGTAGAGTTTCACTACGATTCTTACCTATTTAGTGCAGAAAATATCAAGCGTTTGGCAGATGAGTTTGAGACTTTACTGTATAGTGTTTTGCATAATCCGCTATGTACAATTAGTAAGTTAAAGCTAGTACCGCCAAATGAGTTACAGCAATTACTATTTGAATTTAATAATACTCAAATTGATTATCCACAAAATAAGTGCATTCATCATTTATTTGAGGAGCAGGTAAACTGTACACCAGGAAATATTGCTGTTATTTATGAAAATCAGCAGTTAACTTACACCGATCTCAATACCCGCGCTAACCAACTAGCACATTATCTACAACAATTAGGAGTTAAGCCAGAAGTAGCAGTGGGGATTTGTGTTGAACGCTCCCTCGAAATGGTGGTTGGTTTGTTAGGTATCCTGAAAGCAGGTGGAGCATATCTCCCGATTGAGCCAAGCTATCCTTTAGAACGTCAAGCATTTATCTTAAAAGATGCTCAAATCCCTATAGTCATAACTCAGCAACATTTAGCTGCAAATTTACCAACAGCAGCAACTCAAGTTATTTGCTTAGATACTGATTGGCAAATTATCACTCAACAGCCAACACATAACCCAGACAGTGAGATTACAACTCTCAATTTGGCTTACATTATCTATACTTCTGGTTCGACTGGTAAACCCAAAGGAACGTTAATTCACCATCAAGGACTAGTTAATTACTTGAGCTGGTGTACTCAAGCTTATACTGTTGACCAAGGTACAGGAACAATCGTTCACTCTCCTTTAGGGTTTGATTTGACGATTACCAGTTTGTTTTCTCCGTTACTGGTGGGAAATCAAGTAGAAATTCTCTCGGAAGATGAAGGTATTGAAACTTTAGGGAATGCACTACGCGATCGCACTAATTTAAGTTTAGTTAAAATTACGCCTGCTCACCTCAAGTTATTGTGTCAAATCCTATCACCAAAAGAAGCGGCAGATCGTACCAGAGCATTTATTATTGGTGGTGAAAATTTGTTGGCAGAAGATATTGCTTTCTGGCGGGAGTTTGCACCAGATACAATGTTGGTGAATGAATATGGGCCGACAGAAACGGTGGTTGGTTGTTGCGTTTATCAAGTACCAATAGGAGAACGTCTTGCCACTTCCGTTGCGATTGGGAATGCGATCGCTAATACTCAGTTATATGTACTTGACGAACACTATCAACCTGTACCTATAGGTGTGGTGGGTGAGTTATACATCGGCGGTTTGGGATTAGCAAGAGGTTATCTCAATCAGCCAGAATTGACAGCGCAAAAGTTTATTCCTCACCCGTTTTCAGCAAAATCAGGGGAGAGGCTGTACAAAACTGGTGATTTGGCGCGTTACCGCCCAGATGGAATTCTAGAATTTTTAGGACGAATTGACAATCAAGTAAAGATTCGTGGTTTTCGCATTGAACTAGCAGAGATTCAGTCAGTAATTTTAGAGCATTCTGGAATCAAGGAAGCTGTAGTTATAGCACGAGAGGATGTTCCAGGTAACAAATATTTAGTTGCGTACATTGTTTGGAATGCACAATCGCCCAGTTCTATCAACGTTCTGCAAAGCTTCTTATCAGAAAAATTGCCTGATTATATGGTTCCTGCGGTTTTTGTACCGTTAAAAGCTTTGCCTTTGACAGTTAATGGCAAGGTAGATACAAAAGCCTTGCCAGCACCAGAACAAGTTAGAGCCGAGTCAAATACTTTTGTGGCTCCGAGTACGCCGACTGAGAAATTATTAGCAGAAATTTGGACTCAAGTTTTGCGTGTGGAACGAATAGGCATCCACGATAATTTCTTTGAGTTGGGCGGCGATTCTATCTTGAGTATCCAGATTGTTGCTAAAGCTAATCAAGCTGGTTTGCAATTAATTCCCAAGCAGATGTTTGATAACCAGACAATTGCCAAATTGGCAGCAGTAGCGGGTATGGTTCGCTCGATCCAAGCAGAACAAGGATTAGTGACAGGCGAGGTATTTCTTACTCCAATTCAAAACTGGTTTTTTGAGCAAAATCAACCGGAGCCACACCACTGGAATCAATCAATTTTGCTGGAAATGCAGCAAAATCTGGACACAGAGATTTTACAGCAGGTGATGCAGTGGTTAATCTTGCATCATGATGCACTGCGTTTGTATTTTGTTAAGGAAAATTCTGAATGGCAGCAATTTATGGCTAGTTCTGTAGATATTGTGCCAGTTACATACTACGATTTTTCTACATTGTCACAGCCAGAACAAGAATTAGCGATCGCTTCTATCGCCACAAAATTACAAGCTAGTTTCAACCTTGGTAATGCGCCATTAATACGAGCAGCTGTATTTGAGCGTGGTGCAAATCAGCCCAGCTACTTATTACTAATAATTCACCATTTAGCTGTTGATGGTGTTTCTTGGCGCATCCTAATAGAGGATTTCCAAACGGCTTATACCCAAATACAAGCGGGTGAGGCAATTAAATTACCAGCTAAAACAACTTCTTTCCAGCAGTGGGCGCAAAAGTTGAAACACTACGCTCAGTCAGATGAGCTTCAGGAAGAACTAGAATACTGGTGTGCGCAATCCCGTCAGCAAGTTTCTCATATCCCAGTAGATTTCCCTGAAGGTGATAACACAGAGGCTTCGGCTCGTACTATATCTGTTGCCTTGAGTGTGGCAGATACCCAAGCTTTGTTACAAAAAGTACCAACTTTTTACCAAAGCCAAATTAATGATGTGTTACTAACAGCACTGGTACAGACTTTTGCTGACTGGATGGGAGAACCGACACTACTGTTAAATTTAGAAGGGCATGGGCGGGAAGAAATCTTTGACGATGTAGATTTGTCACGGACTGTGGGCTGGTTTACGACAATTTTCCCAGTATTATTAAACTTACTCGCAAGTTCTGAGGAAGCAACGGCGGTAAAAACTATTAAGGAGCAGTTACGGGAGATTCCGAATCGGGGAATTGGTTATGGTTTACTGCGTTATCTGAGTAACGAAGAATCAATAGTAGAAAAACTGCAAACCTTACCTCAAGCTGAGGTGCTGTTCAACTACTTGGGGCAGTCGGATCAAGTTCTTTCAGAATCATCACTGTTTAGTCTAGCTCATGCAGATATTGGCGCTACACACAGTCCCAAAGGAAGCCGTCGCCATCTATTAGATATTAATGCGATTGTGGTTGCACAGCAACTACAAATTAGTTGGACTTATAGCAATAACATTCATCGTCAAACCACAATTGAGAATCTGGCTGAGAATTTTCTCAACACCCTGCGATCGCTAATTCACAATTCTCAGGCTTCTGACAACAACTCACTTCCAGGAGATTTATCAGACTTCCAATGGAGTCAAACTGACATCGAAAACATCATTGCAGCAATTGGAGACGTTTGAAATGGGTATGCAAAATGTCGAGGATTTCTATCCTCTTTCACCAATGCAACAGGGATTACTTTTTCATACCCTATCTGCACCAGATACAGGAGCGTATTTTAATCAGCTAGTGTGTACTCTTTCTGGTCATCTGAATATTCCTGTATTTGAGCAGGTTTGGCAACAGGTGATTCAGCGTCATCCAATTTTGCGGACTTGTTTTCGCTGGCAAAATTTAAAAGAACCTGTACAAGTGGTGTTGCGTCAGGTACAACTGCCTTTTAAACATTACAACTGGCAGAGTTTTTCAGCTGTTGAGCAGCAAGACAAGTTAGCAGCTTTTTTAGAGAGCGATCGCACTTTAGGTATTGATCTCACCCAAGCGCCGTTGATGCGTTTAGTGTTAATTCAACTTAGCGAAAATACTTACCAATTTGTCTGGAATACCCATCATCTCATTATCGATGGGTGGTCTACATCATTGTTACTAGAGGAAGTCTTTAGATTTTATACTGCCTTCTGCCAAGGTGAAGAATTACGCTTAGAGCCTAAGCGCCCTTTCCGAGATTACATTAAATGGCTACAGCAACAAGATTTACAAAGGGCTGAGACTTTTTGGCGACAGACGTTAAGCGGTTTTTCTGCTCCTACTAGCCTACGTATTGAAAAAATGCTTGGTAGTAAATATAGCAAATTTTCACATCATGCAACTCAACAAATCAAACTCTCAGCTAGTCAAACCGCAGTAATGCGATCGCTTGTTCGTCAGCACAAAATTACCCTTAATACTTTAGTACAAGGCGCTTGGGCTTGGCTTCTTAGTTATTACAGTGGCGAGAAAGACGTAATTTTTGGTGTTACCGTCTCTGGTCGTCCGGTAACGCTAGCGGGAGCTGAATCGATGATAGGATTATTCATCAATACCTTGCCTCTTAGAGTACAGGTATCTGATGATACTTCAGTTGTGGCTTTGCTCAAACAAATTCAAGCTCAACAAGCAGAAATTTCCCAGTATGAATATAGCCCCTTAGTACAGGTACAAGGGTGGAGTGAAGTACCACGGGGGATATCCTTATTTGACAGTATCTTGGTGTTTGAAAATTACCCGGTGGATACTTCAAAACAGCAAATTGACAATTTAGAAATCTTGAATGTTTTTGTAGATGAACGGACAAATTATCCTTTAACCGTCACAGTCATACCTAATCAAGAGTTGTTGGTGGAAATTGCTTATGAGTGCGATCGCTTTGATGATGATGCCATAACTCGGATGCTGGGGCATTTGAGCAATTTATTAGCTGGTATGGTTGCGAATCCTGAAAAGCGCCTGTCAGACTTGTCATTGTTAACAGCAGCCGAAAAACAAACTTTATTAGTCGAGTGGAATAATACTGAAATTGAGTATCCACAAGATAAATGCATTCATCAACTGTTTGAGGCACAGGTAGAAAAAACGCCTTATGCTGTCGCAGTAGTATATGAAAATAAATATTTAACTTATCAACAACTCAATCAAAAAGCCAATCAACTCGCCCACTACTTGCGAAAACAGGGAGTCAAGCCGGAGGTACTGGTGGGGATTTGTGTAGAGCGCTCCCTAGAAATGATTGTTGGTTTATTGGCAATTCTCAAGGCTGGTGGAGCATATCTTCCACTAGATCCGGTGTATCCACAAGAACGGCTAGCGTATATGTTAGCGGATGCCCAGGTGTCAGTATTGCTTACCCAGGAATCTCTCTTCGTAAATTTTCTAGATACCTCAGCCAAGATTATATGTACAGATAATGCAGAGTTAATAGCACAGCAACCACAAACCAATCCCATCAATCTCAGCAAACTTGATAATTTAGTATATGTAATCTACACATCTGGTTCGACTGGCAAACCTAAAGGGGTGATGATTGAACAAGAGTCTTTAGTTAACTATACACAAGCAGCAATCAGAGAATATGGCATAAAATCTAGCGATCGCATTCTCCAATTTGCCTCAATTAGCTTTGATGCAGCTGCCGAAGAAATTTTTCCTTGTTTAATCCAGGGAGCAACTTTGGTACTGCGAACTAATGAAATGTTAACTTCAATTCCTCACTTTTTGGAAAAATGTCAACAACAATCACTGACTGTATTAGATTTACCAACAGCTTTTTGGCAACAATTAATTTCTGAGTTAACTGTACTCAAATTAACTTTACCGTTATCTCTACGATTAGTGATTATTGGTGGAGAAAAAGTCTCAGTAGATAAAGTATTAACTTGGCAAAAATATGTAGATTCAAACATCCAGCTAATCAATAGTTATGGCCCTACTGAAGCCACTGTAGTAGCAACAACTTGTGATTTATCAAGACAAGATTTTAGCCAAGAAGTACCTATTGGCAAACCTATTTCTAATATTCAAACTTATATCTTAGATAGATATTTGCAACCCGTTCCTATAGGTGTTATTGGCGAATTATATATTGGCGGTAAAGGTTTAGCACGTGGTTATTGCAATCAACCTGAATTAACTGTTGAGAAATTCATTCCTAATCCTTTTGAAGAGGGTAAAAGACTATATAAAACAGGAGACTTAGTACGCTATTGTAATGATGCTAATATTGAAATTATTGGTCGTATAGATCATCAAGTAAAAATTCGTGGCTTCCGCATTGAATTAGAAGAAATTGAAACCAAACTAAATCAACATTTTGCTGTACAAGATGCTGTAGTTATAGTTAGAGAAGATAGCCCTGGTGACAAACGTCTAGTAGCGTATATCGTTCCTAATACTCAAAATTTAGAGCTAGACAATAAGAGTGAATTCACACTACATTTACGACAATTACTCAAAGCAAGTCTACCAGAGTACATGGTTCCTTCTGCTTTTGTAATACAGGACAAACTACCACTGACAACAAATGGTAAAATAGACAAACGAGCGTTAACTATACCTGACTATTACTTGTCAAATAACGAAACCAAGTATATAGCACCACGTACACCAATTGAAAAAGAATTGGCAAATATTTGGACTGAGTTACTAAAGGTAAAACAAGTTGGCATTGAAGATAACTTTTTTGATTTGGGAGGGCATTCTTTACTACTCACACAGCTTGTTTTTCGAGTACGTCAAACATGGCAAATAGAACTACCTTTAAGCAGTTTATGGGAAATGCCGACAATCGCTCTTTTAGCCGAAAGTATTGAAATGGCTCAAAAAATGGGTGATTCTACAATTGCTATTACTCCAAAAAATAAAATTAATTGGCAAGCTGAAACTGTTCTTGATTCTGTAATACGTCCTCACACACCAACTAAATTTCCAACTGAGCCTGCCAATATTTTCTTAACTGGAGTCACAGGTTTTGTCGGAGCATTTTTACTTTATGAACTTCTGCAAAAAACTAATGCAGATATCTATTGCCTAGTACGTGCTGATAATTCAGAAGAGGGCAAAAAAAGAATTCAAAATAGCCTCAAATCATATTTGATTTGGGACAATTCTTTCAACTCCAGAACTATTCCCATTGTCGGTAACTTATCTGAGCCACTTTTGGGAGTTTCTAAACCAGAATTTCAAGCACTGGCTGAGTTAATAGATGTGATTTATCACAACGGCGCATTGGTTAATCATGCTTCTCCATACCATACACTCAAGCCTGCGAATGTGTTAGGAACTCAAGAAGTTTTGAGATTAGCAAGCCAAGTTAAAGTCAAACCCGTGCATTTTATGTCAACCGATGGGGTTTTCTCCCCCGCAGGTTATTCGGGTGTGAAGGTAGTTCGAGAACAAGATAGCCTCGATGATTATCAAGTGCCATTTGGTGGCTACACTCAGAGTAAATGGGTTGCTGAAAAGTTAGTTACCATTGCACGCGATCGCGGTCTTCCTGTATGCATATATAGAATAGGACGCGTATCCGGACACAGTAAAACCGGAGTTTTTAATCAAAATGATTTCTTATACAGACTGATCATAGGCTGTATAAAACTTGAAAAAGCTCCACAGGACAATATGATTGAGGACATAGCGCCTGTAGATTACGTAAGCAAAGCTATAGTCCATTTATCAAGACAAGAAAAATCTATAGGCAAGGCATTTCACTTTGTAAACCCTCAACCTTTTCATTCCAGCAAGTTAATCAAATTACTCCGTTCCCTTGGCTATCCACTGCAACAAATTTCTAATGAGCAATGGCGAGCAGATTTACTCAAAATAGCCGAATCCTACCCAGAACATCCACTATATCCACTTGTACCATTGCTGATTAACAAAGATTCCAACAATAGTAATCATACCTGGGCAGAACTAAAGTTTGATTGTCAAAATACACTCGATGGGCTTGCAAATACCTCTATTTTTTGTCCACCTATAGATGAGAATTTGCTGAGTGTTTATTTGCAATACCTTATGCAACAAGACTTTTTAGAAGTCCGAAAGCATGAATTTATCAATATTTAGCAAAAAAATACTACCCATTAATGCCATGCAATTAATCAATTCATTATCTACAACTACCTTAAATTCTCAACAGCAATACCTAGAAAAATTTATTGCCCGTTATACTAATAAAACACAAACATCAAAGCAGCTAACCCAAGCATATCGTTCTGTGCTGGCAGATAGAAGAGGCTCCGCAGGATTTCGCCAAACAATCAAAGAAATAGTTTATCCTATCATTGGTAAATATGCTTCCGGTTCTAAAATTTGGGATATTGATGGTAACGAATATATAGACCTTGTAATGGGTTTTGGAGTCAATCTGTTAGGACACAATCCAGCCTTTATTAAAGAAGCCATACAAGAGCGATTAGAGCAAGGTATACATATCGGCCCACAATCAGATTTAGCTGGTGAAGTTGCACAGTTATTCTGTGAAATAACAGGCATGGAACGGGTGACTTTTAGTAATACTGGTACAGAAGCTGTAATGACGGCATTACGTTTAGCACGCGCTACAACAGGTCGTCCAAAAATTGTTATGTTTGCAGATTCTTACCATGGACATTTTGATGGAACCTTAGTAAAAAGACAGAAGTTAGATGATAATTTAGTTGTAGTTCCAAGTTTTTCAGGAGTATTACCTAATGTAGCTCAAGATGTTTTAGTTTTGGATTATGGTGATTTTAAATCATTAGAATTAATCAAAGCTTATAAACATGAATTAGCTGCTGTTTTAGTTGAACCTATTCAGGATTTCCGTCCAGATATACAGCCTCGTGAGTTTCTTAAACAATTAAGAGAAATAACTAAAGAATCAGGGATAGCGTTAATTTTTGATGAAATTCTTACAGGCTTTCGCATCCATTTAGGTGGAGCGCAAGCATGGTTTGGTATTGAAGCAGATATAGCAACTTATGGAAAGATTGTAGGTGGTGGTTTGCCTATCGGAATTATCGCTGGTAAAGCAACCTACATGGATAGAATAGATGGTGGAATGTGGAGCTATGGAGATGCATCTTTCCCTGAAGTAGAAACAACATTTTTTGCAGGAACTTACTGCAAACATCCCCTAGCTATGGCTGCTGCACGAGCAATGCTTAATTATTTAAAAAGTCAAGGTAATGCTCTTCAAGAGAAATTAAATGGGCGTACTTCTCAGTTTGTAGAAACACTGAATACTTACTGTCAAGAAGATGGAGTACCGATTCGGTTAGTTAATTGCGGTTCGATGTTTAATTATTCTTCTGTAGGGAATTCTAGCGCTTCTAGTGATTCTAGTTCAGAAAATATGGATTTGATATTCTATCATCTTCTCAATCGCGGAGTCTTTATTCTTCCAAGTGGTGGTTTACTATCTACAGCCCATACCAATGAAGATATTGAATACATAATTCAAGCTGTTAAAGATAGCGTCAAGGAACTACGAGAAAGCGGTTTTTTACCATAGAAATGATAATGAGAATATAAACAAATAATTAAGAGGAGAATAGGCAAATGATTGCAGTAAATCCTAAGGCTAAATACGACCCTTGGGCTAAAATTTATAATGATTATTGGGGGTTAAGATACTGTCAAAATATTTTACCCGCTTTTGAAAAGTTACTACAACAATATAATATTCATCAAGGAGCAAATATTCTTGATTTATGTTGTGGTACCGGACATATAGCTCAACATTTAATCGAGCAAGGCTATCAAGTCACAGGTCTTGATATTTCTGAAGCTATGTTGCAATATGCTTGTGAGAATGCACCCAATGCTAAATTAATTCTTGATGATGCTCGTTTTTTTAATTTACCACCTGCTTTTCATGCAGTGATTTGTGCTAATGCTGGACTTAATGAAATAATCAATCTTGAAGATTTACAAGAAGTATTCACAAAAGTATATAATTCCCTTTTTGATCATGGGATATTTTTGTTTGGATTAAATTTGGAAAATTTCTATAAATCTTGGCATGGTACAATTTCAGATGGTGATGTCAAAGATGATTTCGCTTGGGCTTGTTGCGATAGCTATAACCCAGAAGAAAAAATCGGACAATTTAGGATTACAGTTTTTCAGTTGGTAGAAGAATCTTGGCAACGTTTAGATATTAATAATCTAGTCAGGGGTTATTCTCGAACTGAAGTTGTCACGGCTCTTGGAAATGTAGGTTTTACAGATATTAATATCTACGATGAAGAAGGAAATTTAGCAGATTCTCAATATGACCATCATGCTATATTTTCTGCATACAAGCAATCTAAATAGATAAAACAGAAAAATTTGGAGTCAAAGAATGAGTAGTCTGGATACAGAAGAACAAACAATTTATAAAGTTGTTGTTAATCATGAAGAACAGTATTCTATTTGGCCTATAGATCGAGAAAATGCTCTCGGTTGGAAAGACATAGGTAAAAGTGGACTCAAATCAGAATGTCTAGAATACATTAAAGAAGTATGGACTGATATGAGACCTTTAAGTTTACGGAAGAAAATGGAAGAGTTATCGAATCAAATTAATACTTAAATAACTTTAATATTACTATTTGCCGAGAAAATAAACTAGGTGGATATAAAATTTTAAAATGCCACAGGCTATAAGCTTGGGGCGATAAATACGAAGCCTGCCTGTGCAAGCAGGTTTTTTAGTGTAGCAATACCCTATAAGGGTATTGATTAAAAAAGTGGTATACTCCCAATTGGCTCCCTTTACTATAATTTTATTTAGCAAAAACTAAGAGTATTATTATACGTGCATAATACAATAATCAAAGTGATTTATTTTTCTGATTTTATTGATGAACGACAACTTTACTAACACTCAAGAATGGTTCACTGTGTTAGGTTACTTAAGCTTTACGGTTTTTATTGCATGGTGCGTATTTGCCACCCAGAAAAAATGAGTTTACGCTCGCACATTGGTGTTTGCTACTAGCTCCTGAAAACGTTTATCTGTGGCAATTAAATCAAAATCTATGTCAGCTTCTGCCTGTTGCCTGTATCTAGGATTGAGATTAATAGCCTGTTGTAAATTCTCCAAGGCTAATTCTACTTTTTCCTGCAAAGCGTAACAGGTTGCTTTGTTGTAATAAGCGTTGGCATAGTCAGGTTTAATTTTCAGGGCTTTGTCAAAGCTTTCAATTGCTTCATCGTCATAACCAAGCATGACTAGTGCGTAACCTCGATTATTCCAAGCTTTATAAGAATCAGGGTTAAGTTGAATAGCTTGATCAAAAGATGCGATCGCATCTTCATATCGTTCTAAATCTTCCAGTGCTAACCCTCTGTTTAACCATGCCACAGCGTCATCTGGGTTAATTTTCGTGGCTTTGTTAAAAGCAATCAAAGCTTCTTTATGTCGCCGTAAATATCCTAAGGCGACACCTAAATCGCACCAAGCTTGATGGTAATCAGGTTTGATTTTCAATGCTTTTTCATAGGAAGCGATCGCATCTTTGTATTGTTTTAGCCTTGCTAGCGCCATCCCCCGTTTTAACCAGATTGCAGGCTCATCTGATTTAATTTTAAGTGCTTGCTCGTATTGAGCGATCGCCTGTTCATAGCGTTTTTCTGAAAACAGAAGTTCTGCTTGTTTAAAGTAATCATCAGCAGTTAGCGTATCTTGCACTTGGTGCGTTTCTGGCTCTGGCGCTGGTTGTAGTGCTGACTCTATTTTTTCTTCTACCTTTTCTTTTACTTCCGCAGTAACAGTATTTGCGGAGGGTGGGGGTGTAATATGAGAAAGTTGTTCTAAGATTTGTTCTTTTCTTTGTTGAGCATCTGTTTGCAAATCTGAAAGTTGAGATACAAACTCAGACTCTAATCTTCCTAGCTTTTCTAAAACTAGAAGTTTTTGTTCTTGGGCATTCCACTGCAATTGCGAAAATTGAGAAGCAAATTCAGAACCAGATTTTTCTAAATTTTCAATTACTAGCTCTTTTCTTTGTTGAGCATCTACTAGTAATTCATTGATTTGCGAGGTAAATTCTACTTGTAATTTCTCTAAACTCTCAAGAATAATTTGCTTTTGTTGTTGAGCGTCCAACTGCACTCCAGACAGTTGAGATTTTACCTCAGATATAGAATTTTCTAAATTCGCAAATACTTCTTCTTTCTGTTGCTGATTTTCTAACTGTAAATGTGCTACTTGACTCGTGAATTCTGCTTGTAACTGCTGTAAATTTTCAAGAATAATTTGCTTTTGTTGCTGTACTTCTGACTGCCATTGGGTTGTTTGCGAATTAAGTTGAGAAATAAATTCCTGTTTAGATTGCTCTAAATCTGTAAATACTTGTTGTTTTTGTTGTTGAGTTTCTGATTGGAGTTGTGCAACTTGCTCAGTCAATTCTGCTTGGAGTTGTGAGAAACTTTCCAAAGTCTGCTGCTGCTGTTGCTGCACTTGAGATTGCCATTCCAATAGTAGAGATTTAAATTCGTGCCGCGAATTTTCTAATTCTGCAACAGTTTGCTCCTTATATTGTTGATTACCTAACTTTAATTCAGCTATATGTTCGGCTAACTCTGCTTGTAATTTCTCTAAATTCTCAAAAGTGTGCTGCTTTTGCTGCTCGGCATCTGAGTAAATTCCCGAAAGCTGAGTTGACAACTCAGATAAGGCTTGCTCTTGATTTTGTTGAGCACCTAATTGCAATTCAGCAAGTCGCAAAGAAAATTCTGTCTGTAAATTATCCAAATTAATTAAATTTTGGTCTTTGTGCTGTTGAACTTCCTCCTGCCATTGGGCGAGTTGAGATGTCCATTCCTGCCGAGAATTTTCTAAATCAGTAAAGACTTGCTGCTGTTGCTTTTGATTTTCTAGTTGCAAAGCAGTAATTTGTGAGATTATTTCTGATTTTAAATTTCCTAATGTCTCTAAAGTTATATGCTTTTGTTGTTGAGCATCTATTTCTAATTCTGCTAATCGAGAATTAAACTGTGATTCTAGATTTTTTAATTCTTGTTTCGATAAATTGATTTGTTTATCTAACTCTACTAACATTTGCGCCTTTGACTGAGATATCTCTGATGGAATCACAGATACTATCTGTTGTCGTAAGGCTTCTGCTTGTTTTTCTAATTCGTCAGTAATACTTTTAGCTTGCTGGATGTTGTTCTCGGCTGTTTGTTTGACAGTATTTAGCTGGTTTTGTAAATCTTCTAGCCCCTGAAACTGTGCGATCGCGCGATCAACAATTTCACGAACTACAGCTCGGCGCAGCAGCCAAAATGAGGCAATTACTGCTACAGGAAATAGAGTAAGTATAACTACCCAAATATTCAGTAGAGTGCGTGTACGTCCAAAAGCGCGATCAACTTCTGTTTGGATAAAATCTCGCGTTTGCTGTTCTGGTTGCAGTTGTGCTAGTTCTTGTGGCTGCTGATTGGCTTGGGGAGATGACGTAATTTGGGCATTTGCCTCACCAACAGATAGCAGTAAAGGAGAAAAGACTATAGCGCTTTTCAACAAGAGTGCATAGACGAATTGATGCTTGCTCTTCATAAAACCATCCTCATCTGTTGGTTAGTTTTTGAGCTACGTGCCTATCTCCAATCTACCAGCTGCCAGAAGAGGACGGGGGGACAAGGGGAAAGAGGACACAAAGACACGGGGAAGAATTCTACACTTCCACACTCTCCCTCTCCCTTTCCTTTTCTGTAACCAGTTCATAACTTGGAGCATCTCGCTATTACTTATGGCACAATCAACACTGGACAGGGGGAAAGGTTAATCACGCGGTTGGTAACACTTTCAGTCGCTCCTTCTTCCGTCAATCCTAATCCCCGACAGCCCATGACGATTAAATTTGCGTCTATTTCATCGGCAACATCGCAGATCACAAATGCCGGTATTCCTTGCCGTTCAATGGTTTCGGTTTGTATTCCTTGCTCGGCAAACATAGACTTAGCACTTTCTAGCAGTTGAGCAACTGTCTCTGGTGAAGACATTACCTCTTCACTCGGCGTGTCTTTGTCGGGTTCTTCTACCACACTAATTAGCACCAAGCGGCTGTCGTACTTTTTTACGATGTTAATTACGACATCAGCCGCTTCCCGCGCTTCACGGCTTTGATCAATCGGAAACAGAACTGTTTTGAACATAGCATTTACCTGCTGCTCTATAGATTTAGTGATGAAAGTTAATCTGGAAAGATTGCTTTAGTGTTTACTTCCTGCTTTTGGTAAGAGCATGGGAGTGGTTATCCCTCCACAGGCTGAGACAAGCGAGTTGAGCGCTTCGGTTTGAAACAGGACTATTTATTATTTCCCCGTATTGTTTGCATTTTCGCAATACTCCATCGAAATACACCAACCGAATTTAGTTAATTCCATGCAGTGTCAAGTTTTTTGCGAATATATCGCTAAGAAACTCATGGCTTAACAATTCTTTGCACCCCTCACTCCGGTACAATTCTGGATGAGTCTAATTACAAAACATAACAAAAAGGCAATCAGGAGGTTTGTGCCGTGTCAAAAAAAACTTTAGCAAATTTATCTGCATCAGACTTGTCTGGAAAGCGTGCCTTCGTGCGGGTTGATTTTAACGTGCCAGTAGATGATTCAGGTAAGATCACAGACGATACTCGGATTCGCGCCGCACTACCAACCATCAAGGATTTGGTGCAGAAGGGAGCTAAGGTAATTCTAGCCAGCCATTTTGGGCGTCCCAAGGGTGTAGATGACAAATTGCGTCTCACTCCGGTTGCCAAACGCCTCTCTGAGTTATTAGGGCAGGAAGTTGTTAAGACTGACGACTGCATCGGTGAAGAAGTTGCAGCCAAGGTGAGCGCTCTGCAAAACGGACAAGTGCTGTTGCTTGAGAATGTCCGCTTCTATAAAGAAGAGGAGAAAAACGATGCGGATTTTGCCCAAAAATTGGCAGCTAATGCTGATTTGTATGTCAATGATGCTTTTGGCACTGCACACCGCGCCCATGCTTCTACTGAGGGTGTGACTCATTATTTGAGTCCTTCTGTTGCTGGATATTTGATTGAAAAGGAATTGCAGTATCTGCAAAGCGCAATTGAAAGCCCCCAACGTCCTTTAGCGGCGATTATTGGTGGTTCTAAAGTTTCTAGCAAAATTGGTGTGATTGAAACACTCTTAGAAAAGTGCGACAAACTCATTATCGGCGGTGGAATGATTTTCACTTTCTACAAAGCCCGTGGTTTGAATGTCGGTAAGTCTTTGGTGGAAGAAGATAAGCTGGAGTTGGCAAAGTCTTTAGAAGCTAAGGCGAAAGAAAAGGGTGTTACCTTCCTGTTGCCTACAGATGTGGTAGTAGCAGATAAATTTGCTGCTGATGCTAATTCTCAAACCGTCAGCATCGAAAATATCCCCGATGGTTGGATGGGTTTGGACATTGGCCCCGATTCAGTAAAATTGTTCCAAGAAGCCCTTGCTGATTGTAAGTCGATTGTTTGGAACGGGCCGATGGGTGTGTTTGAATTTGATAAGTTTGCTGTTGGTACAGAAGCGATCGCCCACACCCTCGCTGAGGTGAGCAAACAAGGTGCTACCACTATCATTGGTGGTGGTGACTCTGTAGCGGCTGTAGAAAAAGTTGGTTTAGCCGAGCAAATGAGCCACATTTCCACTGGTGGTGGTGCTAGCTTAGAGTTGCTCGAAGGTAAAGTATTGCCTGGAATTGCAGCGCTAGACGAAGCTTAAAATACTTCTTGTTTTTACTTCAAGCAACTAAAAAACAATAATAGCTTTTGTCACAAACCCGGTCATAGCGATCGGGTTTTTTATCGTCATACGGGTGAGCGGATTTTGCCGGGGCTTACTGAAAGCACGCGATCGCTTTTTTGACTGTTATAAATTTGACTTTAATGTGAGCATCTATCTTATTTAACTTTTATAAGTTTATTAGATATATAACTATAGAGTTTGTTATTTGTATAAAATACTTTTATCTTTATTTTAAAGTAGAAAATAAATAGTAGAAAAGCTAGCTATAAACTGCAATCCAGGCTAATTCTATAGCTGTATTAAATGCATTTTATTTACATAAAAATAACTAGCACTAAATTTGAGAGCTAAATAATAGATAGTCACAGATTTTGCTCAAATTTGCACTTTATCTTCCGCTCGCTGTCTTTGTGTCTTTAACCACTAGTGTGTTTAGATGTAAAAGTTTATTCTCAGTGGCTATAGGACAAACTCTTGATGAATCAAAAAACCATTTTCGGCATTGCTTTAGGAGCTTGTGCCTTAAGCAGTGCAACAATGGCCATTTATACGCCAAGCCAAGCTTATACCAAGAAGCACTTAGAGCCTTCTCATTCACCAAGTCGTAGCTTTCAGATAGCACAAGCTTCCAGCACTAGTGCGATAGAACAGTCGGTTCACGAGAAAATTAATGCTTACCGTGCTACCAAGGGGAAATCAGCTTTAACTCGTAACTCTTCTATTGACAGTCAGGCTAGAACTCATAGTCAGAACATGGCTAGTGGTAGTGTCCCATTTGGACATGATGGATTTCGACAGCGAGTCATAAATACTGGTCTTTCATACAGTGCAGCTGCGGAAAATGTTGCCTACAACTGTGGAGCTAGCGATCCTGCTAAGACAGCTGTAGACGGTTGGATAAAAAGTAGCGGGCATCGCCGCAATATCGAAGGTAATTACAACCTCACTGGTATTGGTGTGGCTGCCACCACCAAAAACAATTGTGTTTATTTTTACTTCACGCAGATTTTTATGAAATCATGATAGGCATTCTTGCTCTATTTTCTGAGTAATAATGCTGTGTCCGTAACTTTTTTGATCAACACTACATGGGGGCAATATAGCCCCCTATACTATTTCACATTAATGTTTCAAGTCCAGGACTTACGCACGAGTTATGGAAGAATCAACCGCTCCAGGCGCAGGTTCCTTGTTCCCCGTTCCCTAAATCTACACCATGACTACTGCCACCATTAACTTAGTTGTTGGTATCGAAGAATTTACCTTAATAGTGTTTTATAGTGAGGATGACGAATGGCAGTTTCGAGTCCTAAGCAGTGGTGGTGCAGTGTTTGGTGAGCGTAAGCTTTATTATTCTGCTCACGCAGCTGAAAAAGCAGGAAGAGAGTGGATTGCACAGGGAAATTGATTAAAACTACCGATATTAACTTCCGTTGCTGATTGGCATAAAATAGCGATCGCTACTGTATTAAGTAGGTGGACATAATTAAACGTAAAATACTTATCACCAGCAAGTCAGATAGGATAAGCTTCTGCCTTCTACTTAACAACAGCTATGCAAGAAATTGGCACTAAAACTCCATCATCAGGGCATATTCTCGCACTGGACTTGGGTACCACAGGCAACCGCGCTTTCGTGTTTAATGCCCTTGGCAAAATAGTTGGGCAAGCATACAAAGAACTAACACAGTATTATCCTCAACCTGGATGGGTAGAACACGATGCCTTACAAATTTGGCAGGATACTTGTTGGGTAATGGAAACAGCAATTGAAAATGCTCAAATTACTCTCAGTGAAATAGCCGCAATTGGGCTAACTGTACAGCGAGAAACCTGTTTAATTTGGAATAAAACCACTGGGCAACCACTGCATCGGGCAATTGTTTGGCAAGATCGTCGTACTGCTCCTCTATGTCAACAATTGCAGCAACAAGGATATGCTGAGGAAATTTACGATCGCACTGGCTTAGTCATTGATGCTTATTTTTCTGCTACAAAACTCAGATGGCTGTTAGATAACGTCACAGGTGTTGACCTCAACAATGTCTTAGCAGGTACAATTGATACCTGGATATTGTGGAAATTAACAAGTGGGAGAGTTCATGCTAGCGACCATAGTAACGCCAGCCGCACAATGTTGATGAATCTGGCTACCTGTAAATGGGATGAAACACTTCTGGACTTACTTAAAATTCCCGCTCAGATCCTACCCCAGATTCAACCCAGTTTAGGAAAATTTGGTGTTACCGATGCGACTGTAGTAGGCGCAGAAATTCCCATCACTGCCATCTTAGGTGATCAACAGGCAGCTTTATTTGGACATGGTTGCGATCGCCCCGGTTTGATGAAATGTACTTATGGTACAGGTAACTTTTTGGTGGCTCACACTGGCTCAAATATAGTCCGTTCCCAACACCAACTTATTTCCACAGTCGCATGGACGCAAGCTAATAATAGTAGTAATTTAGACGTTGGCTATGCCTTGGAAGGCAGTATGTTTACTAGTGGGGCGTGCATCCAATGGTTGCGGGATGGCATCAAAATTATTAAAACTGCTGCCGAAACAGAAGCGATCGCCAATCAAGTTGCAGATAATGGTGGTGTCTATTTCGTACCTGCGTTTAGCGGACTAGGTGCACCCCATTGGGATATGACGGCGAGGGGAGCATTTTTAGGAATTACCGCAGCAGTGCAACCCCAGCATTTAGTCAGATCTGTCTTAGAAGCGATCGCCTACCAAGTTAAAGAAGTAGTGCAAGCAATAGATGCATCTTCTCGCACTTCAATGCAAAGATTAATCGTGGATGGTGGTGCGTGTGACAACAATTTTCTGATGCAGTTCCAAGCAGATATATTGGGTATTCCTGTCGAACGTCCGGTGATGCGCGATATAACTGTACAGGGTATAGCATTTGCAGCAGGATTAGCGGTTGGATTTTGGCATAGTTATGAGGAACTAGTGCAACAACGGCAAATTGATCGTGTCTTTGAACCTGGCGTGGGTAGAGAATATGCAATAGCTAACTTTGCTACCTGGCAAAAAGCGCTAGAACGGGCTAAACATTGGGTGGAATAAAGGTGGGGATAGGCGATCGCTTTCCCATGATTGTGCGATCGTGCTCATTCAACATTCTTTAGCTCGCATAACCGGACTTGGTTTGTTTGGCACTGACTTCCAGTCGCTAGGGGAAAGAGTAGTTGTGAAGGCGGAGTTGAGATTATGGCGATATTCGATATCTATCCCGTGGGTAAAGTGTCGCTTGCCTAACATTTGCTAAATGCAAAATTCTCGATGTCAGTCTTTCTAGTCCAATCGCTAATCCTCCATGCGGCGGCATTCCGATTTCAAACATTTGTAGATGATGTTCAAAAGGCAGAGGATCAATATTACGGTTATAAAGTGCTTGCTCTAAATCACTGCGTTTGTGAATTCGTTGTCCACCTGTTGTGATTTCAATACCTTCAAAAAGTAGGTCAAAGCTTTGAGAAGCTCCTTGCTCACCTCGTGGCTGAGTATAAAATGGTCGTCCGGTAAGCGGAAAGCCAAGTACAAACACAGCAGATATTCCTGTTTCTGATTCTGCTAGTTCGCATAGCTGGCGTTCTGCTTCCGGATCTAGATCATCTATCAAATCAGTACGACCAAAGTAGTGCTTGAGTTTTTCTAAACATTGATCAAATTCCCATGTAGGGATATGAAGCATTAAAGGTAATGGGTTTGAACGATATTTTTCAACTATAGGAGCGTAATCTTGATTAAGTCGTTCAAAAATGAAGTTTAGGAGTTCTCGCTCTAACTGTATGACTTCTTCAAGACTATCGATAAATCCTAGCTCAATATCTAAAGAGTAATATTCAGTCAGGTGACGACTACTAGCGTGTGGTTCAGCACGATAAACATGACCAGTTTCAAAAACTCTTTCTAAGCCTGCCACCGCCTGTTCTTTATAGAATTGCGGACTTTGAGCGAGGTAAGCTGAACGCTCAAAATATTTGATTTCAAATACATTTGTTCCACCTTCAGTTCCACCTGAAACTATTTTTGATGTGACTATTTCAGTGAAGTTTCGCTCCCTTAAGAATTGGCGAAAGTAATGCAGAATTGCCGCCTGTATCCTGAAGATATCACCAATACTGTCATTTCGGAGTGATAGCGGACGGTAATTCAAAATGGTGTCGATGCTGATATCACCCAGATCGGTAGCAGAATTGAATGGCAATAAATGAGTAACTCGATTGAGTAAAGAAATCTGCAATACTTCCACCTCAAAACCTTTACGGGCGCGCGAGTCTGCTCTAACTTTACCTCTAACTTCAACTGGCTCGTCTAACTTAAGTGAAATTTCCCGTAAGGCATCTGAATCAGCAACACACTGAATTTCTCCACTACAGTCTTTAAGAATAATGAATGTTGTGCGAGCCAGCACTCGCAGACGATAGATCCAACCTCGAATGATAATCTCTTCTACAAGTGATGAGTTGAGCGAGGCAATCAACGTTCGTGTAACGTTCTCCATATCAAATGTTCCGCAAAAACTATCAATAGGCTCAGGCTAAAGCCTGCACTATGTTGTTGCTGGAACCATAGAATGGCGGTGCCATCCAGCTTCCACGAACTTTACTTTCAGCTTGATGGAAAGTTGATGATAAGAACGTGGCACTCACTTGCTGCGATATCGTTGCAGATACGTTTCACCTTACTAATGCCCATTTCTGCCAGTTTAAGACTGATCGGAAATCTCCTTTTCAGGTAAACCTCTCCGAGGGGTCTATCCTCTTCTATGAGTTGAGCAAATCATAACGTTAAATTAAATGAGTATCAAGTGGATTTTAAACGTATGATGTGATCTACAACCCCGATGACTGGCGACGCAATGGACATTTACCTTTTGAGGTGTATTGTTTAGTTAATAGTTCTTATCAATCGCAGATTGAAGAACCTTTGTGGATGCCATAAATTTCTGAGGAGAAAATTTATTTATGATGCGATTTTATCTCCCAAAAACAACAACACCCAAGCTCTTAGTAGCTTAAATATTCCCTCTCTTTTGTGATTCTATCTAGGCTTGCTGATTAACAATTAATAACCAGCCATATTGCCTCTTGATACTACTAATATGAGGAAATATAAGCGTTTGTCTTGGGTGTTGCTGTTAGTTGACAAGACAGATGCTTCAACAGCGTTTTTACCTCTTAACTAAATTGAACCATTGAACCTTTGGAATCGAGGCTGTTTTATCTGCCAAGGAAGCTTTTTAGCTTCTACTCTTAGATTATCACTAACAATCATAAACGGTATTTTTTGAAACTAAACTTTACTTTTGTTTTGTTTGCTTCATAACAATATAAACACTTCTTAATACTCCTAGTGCCAATTATATTAGCACTGCTGCTCACATTTTTAGATATTTCTTTTTCGCTTTTTTGAATATTGTCTGTATATGTAATTTTGCCAGACGCATTCTTGTCAGATTTTTGATATTAGAAGAATACCTAGCTTTGTGGTCAAAGAAAGCGTTTAGCTCATCCAAAATTACTTGTAAACGCTTAGTAATATTTTCAGTGCGATATTCCGCAAAAAAATCTGGATACAACTCTGGTAGATTTACAGATGTTAGCGCCTTCAGAATTCTTTGAACATCATACTCTTTTGAATATCCAGCAATTTTATAGCAATTAAATCCAGGATCTAAATAATCAGACAACCCACCATTGACACTAGAGAAAACCTGACAGCCACAAGCAAGCGCTTCCATTGGTTGCAATCCAAATCCTTCGCTTACACCTTGTTGCGCCCAGTATTCAGCAGAGTCATACAGGTAAATCTTAGTGCGATTGAATAACCCAACTAAATCTTCTACGTAGGAATCAACAACAAATACTTGACACTGCTGCTGCAAAGCTGGAATTAATTCCTGCATTAAATATTTAGAAGATTTTCTTGCTTGGACTAAAACATCAATATCTCTTTCAAAATTTAAATTTTGAAACTCCTCAGATATTTGATTAGGTAAATAATAAATGAGAGAGTTGGGAGAGTGTTGTCCCCAATATCCCATTGTATTTCGGCTGACAGTAATAATTGGAATACTTGCAGGAAGTTTAAATCCATAGCCCGTACTGTGGGCATGGTAAACAACATTATATTGCTTGAGTTTGATAGCTAGTCGAGCGACATCAAATCCCCAGCTAATAACAAAAATGACATCATTTAAGTTTTGCTCTTGAAGTACGTCATCTATAAAAAGTTTACCTTCCTCTCGGTGACGGTAAGTTACAATCTCAGCACTACAAATTTGTTTGGCAAGATTCAATGTTTTTAATTCTGCCCAAAGTCCCCCACAAGCAAACTTGCCATCTGTCCCAGGAAGTAAAAAGTACAGTTTTCTCATTACGCAATTTTCCTAAATGCAAGAATATAGGGGACAGGGAACAGGGAACAGGAGGAATTTGAATAAAAGTTTCTCCGCGTCACCGCGTCTCTATCCTCCCCGCGTCCTCTTTCTTATTCCCGCCAACGCACTTTCACGAAATTGGCTTCACGTCCCCATACATCTCGTGTAGGTGTTATGTTTTCCACTTCTACATTAAAGGGAATGGCTGTTGTTAAATAACGCTGTGCTAAAGCACCAATATTAGGAGCTAATTCTGCCGCAGTTGTGGCTGCTAACCCCAAACCGATGAGTTGTTCAATCGGCCCTCGTGGTAACAATAGATGTGTACCTACAGCAAGTCCAGCTGTTAGCAACATTGCCACTGATAAATTTGTACCACAACGAGGATGTACGGCTAAATGCCATTCTCCATTGGTCAAGCGATTGAGAGCAAGGTTGACTGCACGTCGCAAATCGCTAATATTTACCTGACCATAAAGATAAAATCCTTGCTCTGTAGATAAACCACTCAACAGTTCGTTATCTAATTGAAAATTGCTAGGGCTTCTTTGATTAAAATGGGTTGCTTTTGATTCGCTTAAAACCCATACAGTAGCATGTTCTAAAGCATGAACCTGCCGCAGCATAAGAATTTCTTTCAACCCCGGAATAAAAGATAGCAGCCTAAGTAAATCGGCATCTAATGTAGGTTGAGGTGCTGTAAAATCAAAATTAAATAAATCAAAAGTGAAGTCGCCAGTTTCGGCAGAAGCAGAAGTAGTCATAGGAAAACTGCTCCTAACGCTGATGGAGCAATATGGTTTTTTTCAAATGTACCTTCTCAACGTGGAGATTGTTGCTAATTTTTGTTGACTAGCCTAAAAATAGGGCTAGGAAGAGGACAAGGGGCAGGACAGACAAGGTGACAAGGGGAGAAGACGTGACTCACGATCCTTTCCCTTGTCCACGCCAGTCGCTACAACGCGCTGGCTCCCCCATCCTCTTTCTCCGTGTCCCCGCGTCCTCTTCCCAATCCCCAATACTCTGTTACGCTTGATTTTGAGAGGTTCACACTGAACACGAGGCGTGAGGAGGGGAACGAAAGATAACCTATCCAAATTTGCTTAACAACATACTAGTAATTTGTTGATTCTCCATTTTGATTGGGCAGAGAACAGCAGTTGACATCGTCTAAGCAAACTTTACCCCAGTGTAATGCCCAGCGAACAAGAGCTACTCGATTATCTGTCCCCGTTTTGGTGAGAATGTTGCTGATATGATTATCAACTGTACGTTTGCTAATTTCAAGTTTACCTGCAATTTCTTGGTTAGTTAAGCCAGCGGCCACCAAGTCAATTATTTGCAGTTCTCTGTCTGACAGACTAACAGGGGTCTGAGACTCGCCACCAGCCATGCGTTATTTTCTCCTCCTTAGTATATGTACTTAATGCTCTCTCTCATTCTAGAAGATTCTTTAGCTGGTAGGCATTTCCAGTATAATTAAAAGTGCTATATGTTAATACTTTAATGTTTAATTTAAGATTGGCAGTAATACACGATCGCACTACAATGACTTTTTTGAGTTTTGTGTAGAATTCAAAGAAAATTTTACTAGTCTAAAAAGCATCAGGTGCAAGCGTTTTCAGCTATTTTAATTAGCAAAAAATGCGATGGAAATGTATGAATGACTGCCGAAAAAAATAGAAAGTATTGTAGATTTTATACTGGATAATTCCTCTTCCAACATCGAAAATCAAAAATCAGATGAGTAATCCCCGTGTTTTGTGCCTGGGTGAAATTTTGTTTGATTGTTTGGCCGATCAATTGGGGCGATCGCTCTCAACAGTCGAGTCTTGGACTCCCTACCCAGGGGGAGCACCAGCTAATGTAGCCTGTGCTTTGGTAAAGCTGGGGATACCAGCAGGATTTATCGGATGTGTGGGTGAAGACGAGCCTGGGAATGAGCTGGTAGAGCTATTGCAAAAAATAGGTGTAGATACGACTGCTGTACAACGACATCCTACGGCACCAACGCGGCAAGTTTATGTTGTACGCTCTTTAGAAGGCGATCGCACCTTTGCCGGATTCGGACATTATAACACCACAGAATTTGCTGACACCTGCCTACAAGCAGAACGATTACCCATTCAGCTATTTGAAGCAGCGGATTTTTTAGTGTTAGGCACTCTGGAATTAGCCTACCCAGAAAGCGGGCAAGCAGTTAAGCGTGCTTTAGACTTAGCAGAAGAATACAACCTTAAAGTTTTGTTAGATGTCAATTGGCGTCCTGTATTTTGGACTGATCCTGAGATTGCACCGCAAAAAATTCGAGAATTATTTCAAAAAGTCGATTTTCTCAAACTCTCACTAGAAGAAGCCGAATGGCTGTTTGACACCACCAAGCCCAGAGAAATTCTTAGTCGCCTCAACTCAGTTGAAGGAGTAGTAGTAACGAATGGGGAAAAGGGTTGTAGCTACTCTTTTGAAGAACACGACGGTGAGTTACCAGCCTTTGATGTTTCTGTTGTTGATACCACTGGGGCAGGAGATAGCTTTGTTGCTGGGTTTATCCATCAGTTGTTAACTCATGGAATTAAAAGCTTGAGCGATCCACAAACAGCAAAACAAGTAGTCACCTATGCTAGTGCTGTGGGAGCGCTGACGACGATGAAACCAGGAGCGATCGCTTCTCAACCAACAGCAGCGGAAGTGGAAGCTTTTTTGTTGAATGTGGGTGTAAAGGGGTAGCTCTGTCAAGGTTGATTATGGGTTTGTGCGTCGGTTTACCCAGTGTACTGCCTCAATCGCAGACGCGATCCGCAGCGGCACCCGGTAAACGCGCACTTCCCCAGTGGTGGAATTTGTCGCCTTCAGGAACTGCATGGGCTGAACATTAACTCGCTGCCTGATAATCCGTAACAAACTGTATTCTTCCCACGAGTCTATTTCAACTGTATTGATTTTTTCCAATAGGCGTACCCATTCGCTATCATCCATTGGCTTGCGCGTGCGTTCCAGTTTAATTCGTCCGCGATCTGCGTACAGGCTATACCCATCCGCAAACGCGATCGCCGGCGCATTGTCGGCGTGAAGGTAATTGTCGCTATCAATACTTATTTTGGTTGGATGGTTGGAGATAATCGCGATCTTCTCAAAAAAGAAAGTCCAGCCGCAATTCCTGACAAAATCTTCTAAAATCGCTACTTTGTCTTGAAATGGGTGGTAGTTGAAAATGTGGACGCAAAAGTCAAAATAACTACACCCTGCAATTAAACTTTCGGGCTGTCGGCACGAGGAGAATATATCTTTAATCGTGTTGCGAGCTTGCTTGCCAAGGTGCTGGGAAAAAATATCTTGCCACTGGCACTCTAACTGACGTTTTAGTAAAGAGGCATACTCATTTGCAAGATGGTTTTCAAACAACGAATTCAAATTGGTTTGTAGAGCAATGGGTAGTCGTGCAAGCAACTGCGATTGCAAATTACTGTAGATTTTACTCCAATCCGAATTTATGATGACATCGCCCAGGATTGTATAGGAACCGAGTTGGAGTAAATTCCAGATATACTCGAACGCGGCGTTAGGGCTATCAACGATAACTATTTCGGGTTCGCTGAGTTCGAGAACAGTATATATTGCTCGAACTGCATCAATGGCGTGTTGTTGGCTCAATTGCTCGGTAGATAAGCCGAGATGTTGCCATTTTTCTCGATAACGGGATATCAATGCGTGTTGTTCTGGTGTCAGGCGATCGGCGAACATAGCAATGATGCGATACAGTAGCTATTTTGTATTAAACCAGACTGTAGGGCTTGCTCTGTATTAACAAAGCGCGATCGCTCTTCAATATCCCTATTGGAAGGAAATTATTACTCTGCGAGTATTTGACAGGAGTGGTGAGTGTTTTAGTGGCGAGAAAACTACTCAAAATGTTGAAGATGACGAACAAAATCAGCAAATCTGATTTTGCATCTTTAAGCTATTGTTGCTGACAGATTGTTTTTTGTATCTGCTTGCCACTTCACCCATAGTAAAAACGGAATAGCCATGAACTGGCTAAAAACAGAAAAGACAACTAGTACAGTAATCGACCAATCATATAATACTCCCATTAAAGTACTACCCAAGAACCACGCCAAGCCATAACCTGCACTGAAAATACCATAGGCAGAAGCGCGTTTATCTGTCGATACTAAACCCGTGATCGTTGCTGCTGCCACAAGAGCCACAGCACCAAATGTCCCAAAATAATTAGGTGCATCTTCATGGAGAATTGATACAACTATTTTGTAGATTGCTCCATTAACATCAAACGTAAAGGCTCTAATTGAACGTGCCACGGCAAGGGCTGATCTTTGAGGATTGCCCATTTCTCCTTAAATACTTCTGCTTGCAGATTGTAATCATGGAAACTTGTGGGGGAAGAATGCAATTTCAAAAATAGCGTCATCCGGTGTGGTGTTTCGCTGGTTCGTACCAACCAGCAAGGAAAGGTATTCTCTTGGTTGGGTTCATTAGTGAAGCTAATTTGATGAGCGCGGATACCAACGTGAGAGAAGGAGTTGGGAATTGATTCAATTACTCGTAGAGTGCAATCCCAATCAACAGCTTCTACTTGACGATCGCCTTTGAGAATTGCAGGAGAGAAGTTTTTACAACCTGTTAATTTGGCAACGTTAACTGTTGTAGGATGTTCAAAAATATCGTATCTAGAACCAGATTGAACTGCTCTCCCCTGTTCCATCACCAGAAGATTTGGACAAACTCGATAAGCTTCTTCCATGTTATGCGTCACAAACAGAGTTACACCTTGGTAATCTGCTAAGGTTGCCATCATTTGTTGTTCAAGTTGGCTACGTAAATGAGTATCGAGAGCAGAAAACGGTTCATCCAAAAGTAAAGCTTCTGGTTGAGAAGCCAAAGCTCTTGCTAGGGCAACTCGTTGCTGCTGCCCACCAGAAAGTTGATGCGGATAGCGATCGCCTAATCCTTCTAACTGCATTTGGACTAATTGTGCTTCTACTCGCTGCTTGATGGCTACTGGAGATAATCCTGGCGGTAAACCAAAAGCAATATTCTGCGTCACATTCATGTGGGGAAACAAAGCATAGTTTTGGAATAAAAAACCAACACGGCGATCGCGGCTAGGGATATTAATACCCTTTTGAGAATCAAACAAAACTCTGTTATTTAAAATAATGGAGCCTCTAGTTGGTGTTTCTATCCCAGCAATACAGCGCAAAATCATACTCTTACCAGCACCAGAACCTCCCAACAATCCCAAAGGTTGCTCATCGGTGTTGAAAGAAACTTTTAAATCAAAACCAGCAAGTATTTTCTCTATATTTACACTCAATTTAGTTGCAGAGAATTTTGTAGGTAAGACAGAAACTTCACTCTCTTTTCCCCTCGTTTTCGTCTGCTTTGTTCTCCTTGTTTCTCTTGGCTCCTGCCAGAAGTTGACAGCAATAATTCCCGACAGAGAAATAACCATAATCGCGATCGCCCAGAACCAAGCTTCGTTCATTGCTCCTGCTTCCACGGCAAAATAAATCGCCATTGGAATCGTCTGAGTTTGTCCAGGGATATTACCAGCTAGCATCAGTGTCGCACCAAATTCACCCAACGCACGAGCAAATGCCAATGTTGTTCCGGCTAAAATTCCAGGTAGTGCCAAAGGTAACCCGATTCGCCAAAAAATAGTTGCTTCGCTTGCACCCAGAGTTCTAGCCACCCGTAAGAGATTCTGATCGATTTGTGCAAACGCTCCTAAAGAAGTTTTGTACATTAAGGGAAAGGCAACCACCGTGGCAGCGATCGCCGCACCATACCAAGTGAAAACAATGGTAAAGTCAAAAGGCTCTAGTAGTTTTCCGATTGGGCCATTTTTACCAAAAAATACCAGTAATATAAAGCCTACAACTGTCGGGGGTAAAATCAGAGGAGCAATAAAGATACTTTCAATCAGTGATTTCGCCTTACCCCGATACCCCAACATCCAATAGGCAGCCGCAATGCCAAGGAAAAAGGTAATAAATGTAGCCAGTAATGAAGTTTTGAGCGATATCCAAAGCGGAGATAAATCTTGTGGCATGGTTATAGAAGACAGCAGGAGATAGAAAATATCCAGCCATCAAACACGGTTTTAGCTCGATTGCTAGATAAAAATTCCTCAACTTTTTTGGCAGCTTGGATGTTACTTGAGCTACCTACCAACTAATTTATAAAAAAGTTGGTAGGTAAAAAGGTAAAAATAAAGACAGTTTTGCAAAACAGCTAAAAAAATTTATTTATTAGCTGTCATCAACTGTTTGAAGCACTCAAGTGTAATTTTTTACTTCTTACGACTCCTAGCTGCTGACTAAGGCAAGACAAACCCATATTTTTTCAGTACACCCTTTGCTTGGTCGCTTGATAAAAACTTAACAAAATCCTGAGCTACTTGAGCATTTTTACTTCTTTTTAAAACTCCTACCGGATAGATAATCGGAGAATGGTACTTTTCATCAGCAGCTACTACAACTTTTATCTTGTCGGAAATTTTGGCATCAGTCACATAGACTAAGCCCGCATCAGCATTACCGCTTTCTACTGCTGCTAAAACTTGACGCACGTTGTTAGCATAGACAAACTTAGATTTGATTTGCTCGTAGATACCTAATTTTTGCAGAACTTGTTCAGCATATTGTCCGGCAGGTACGCTCCTTGGTTCGCCAATGGCAATTTTTTTAATCTTAGGATCTTTGAGATTGTTAAAGCTGCTAACACCTGTAACATTGCTCGGCACAATCAGAACCAAGCGGTTTTTTGCTAAGATACTACGATTATTAGCAAGCAATTGTCCTGATTGCTCCAAAGTATCCATCTGCTTATTTGCAGCAGAGATGAAAACATCCACAGGCGCTCCCTGTTGAATCTGTTGCAGTAAAGCACCGGAAGCTCCAAAGTTATACTTGATATTGATGTTTGGTTTACTTTGCTGATAAATTGGCTTGATTTCTTCCAGTACATCTTTCAAACTAGCAGCAGCTGACACAAGCAATTCATTATTGGACTGTGCTACTACAAATGGCAACTGAACTGTTAAAATCAAGCTAATAACTGCTATGCCAATGAAGGCAAAAAGTTGTCTTCTTTTCATTGAAAAACTACTCGTGCAGAAAATTTATAGAATTAGAGATTGGTAGTATCGTACCAAGACAACCAACAAATTACCAATTAATTTGGTAAAATTTATGCCAAGAAAAGAACAAGGATGGATTACATTTCAAACTTCAGAAGAAGAGCGGAGAATATTAGAGGAATTCTGTCAACAGTCGCAGCGCACTAAAACAGAAATCCTCAGAGAGTTAGTCCGTAATCTCAGTCAACGCTCCTCGCCATCACCACAGCCAATACCAACCAAGCGCAGGGATCATAAAGATACTGATATCCCTGAGATAGCAAATAATACTCAAAAAAGACCTCTCAAAGTCAGTTCTCGCAACCTTCTTAAAGGTGTAGTAACAAAAGTCGTGAAGGGAGAAGTGAGTAGCCAGGTAACGATTAAAGTGATCCACGAAGTTGAATTAACTTCGATTATTACTACAACCTCAGTAGAGGAGTTAGAGCTATACGAGGGAACAGAAGCTTATGCAGTGATCAAGTCTAACGATATTGCTATTGCCAAGGACTAGTGTCTGGTTTATCTCTGTAAATTTTAAGAAGGGTAGTCTTATTTTTTATCTTTCAAAGCTTTACTTTGTGAAGAAGATACTGGTATTTTGATTTTACATCACTTACAGCAATTTCTATTTCTATACGTAAGAAAACAAAATTCAATATATCAATTTTGGCTTGATTCAATTTTAGAGAGCTAAAGCAATAATTAATTTTTCGGTATCTGTTAAGTCGCCAATCAGCTTCTTGAAAGGTGGTGGCAATTCTTTAATGAGTGTAGGAATTGCAAAAATTTGGTCTTCTTCTAGACGTTCCGGTTGCTGATAAATATCAATTACCTCTAGTTCATAGCGCCCGTGCAGACGCTCTTCGCAAAGTTTTTGAATATTTTCAAGAGCACTTAAAGACTTCTGATTATAGTTAGCAATATACAATCGCAAGACGTACTTGTCTAATTTGTGGTCAGAGAGCAAATCCATTGCATCTTCTGAGTCATCTAAGAAGTCGTTCGAGTTGTCCTTCTCTTCTCTAGAATGATCCATAAATATCCTGATTGAATTAGTTTTTACATCCAAAACTTAAAACTATATCTATTTTTTGACCTCTATCCTGAGAAAGTGAATTAAAATCTACAGTACAATAGAGGCTTCTTAACCGTTTTTTGATACAAATAGGGTGAGAGAAGCAGGCAACAGATTTGAGCAAGGCAAATATAGCATCAACACCTTGCTGGTGCTAATTTAGAAGACACAGCAAAACACGAAGAAATCGCAACTCAATTATGAAGAAATTTACTGCCTATCTTTAGTAAAAAATAGCACCAATTCAAAATCAGAGATTGCGCGATCGCAGCCGTATTAGTTTACTTTTTTCAGTTCATGCCAGTCTTTTCATCCATGCAGATTTTTATGTTTTTGAGCGACTTATATTACACTGCCGCAATGTTCATTAGCAGGAACTGCTTCCATCATCTTCTTCGGATTGGGTAAGTTCAAAGCAGACATTAATTCGATAAAATTTTCACGGCTACGTCTTACAAATCGCGGATTCCAATGCTTTTCTTCTCCAATCGTGGATACTGTATGCCCACGATAATCATGACCTGGATACACTAAGGTGTCATCTGGCAAAGTAAATAAACGCTGTGTCACAGAATCATAAAGAGTTCCTGCATTGCCGCTTTGAAAATCTGTACGACCACAACCTCTGATAAATAATGCATCTCCAGTAAGTACTCGGTCATGATTGAGCAGATAGGCATAATGGCTATCGGTATGACCTGGAGTAGCAATAGCTTGAATAGATATTTCTCCTAATTGTAATACATCCCCATCCTTAACATAGCCATTAGCACAGACTACATGAGAATTGTCTGGTACAATACTCAAACAATTAGTAGCAGATCGTAATTTATCGCTTCCTGTGATATGGTCTGCATGAATGTGAGTTTCTAAACAGTAACAGAGAGTGATTCCTAATTCTTGCAGTAATTTTAGGTCGCGTTCTACCTGCTCTAGCACCGGATCTACAATAACAGCCTCTTTGGTGTTGGTATCAGCAATCAAGTAAGTGTAAGTGTTAGATTCCGCATCAAATAACTGCCGAAATAACATATATACCATACTCCTATTTACTTTATTCCTGCTCCAAAATAATTTTGGTGAGGCTTCTTATCCAAATCAACTAGTATCAATTTGAACATTAAAAATCAAACTGGATTTTTTGTATATATATCTATATAGCAATATATTTATATTTTAATATATTTCATAAATTTATTTTTTAGCGAAAAGAATACGAAGCCGAAGCGAGTGAAATATGGTCTTTTAAGGAAGCCAATGATGAGAATTTGTAGTGCGATCGCCTTCTTACCCACTCCGATTCATTGGAGCAATTACGGCAACTCAAGCGGATAGTATTTTTATTAAATGACCATAAATATTTGCAACACAATCTTACAGAAGACTAAAAATCAAAGACTTTTTCTAACACTCATTCTCCTGGCAAGAATGTGAAAAAAGTAATTGAAAAAGTTAGAGCCAGCTTCATGCAAGGGTTTGAAATATTTATAGTCCGGTTCCTGAACACCCTAATCCTTTGGCTAAAACTAAATCAGTAGACTTTCCCTTTGAAAAAGCAGGCAGAAAGTGCTAATCTAGCCACAGTCAATTTACGTGTAAAATTTGATTCATTAACAAACCAAGGAGGTGAACACTATCACAGTAGTATATTTGGGTAACAAAAACGTCAGTTGACTACTGTTACATCAGTACCGATATTCAAAGGACTTGGCGGTCGGAAAAATCGAAAATTCGATTGCTGATGATAGCTTACAACTCGAACCCTATGGACAATAGGTTATCACATAGGTATAGGGAAAATGTATGCCTTTTTTTAAAGAAACAGTAAAGTAAAAAAGGCATCATCATCAAAGTTTCATCTACTTAACCCTGAGTTGCACATCCTTTGAAAAAACTTAAGAGAGATGTTAACTTAGCCACAGCTACTTAGAAGAAAACACTGAACACACAAAACTTGAGGAGGTGATTAATATTGAAGTTCGATGTTACAGACAGTCAAAATGTTAGGTGAGCCGCTTGTACTTCAGCATTGGTTTTGAAAAGACTTGGCGGTCGGAAAAACCAAATTGTTGACAGCTAAAAAGTCTCACGACTCAACCCCTATAGGCAATATCTTAGCACATAGGGGCGGGGGAAGTATATGCCTTTTTTTAAAGAAACAGTAAAGAAGGCATCTGGCTCTACAGTTTCTCCCAACTCAATATCAAGTTGCATTAAAGGTAGTAATTAGGACAGCACAAGAAGAATAATTAACCGTGCCTCCTTTTCCGTATAGCCTTCACGACTATAGGAATTTTTTCATCAGAACAGGTCTTTGCACAAGTCAGTTCAAGAGCAAAGTAAAGGTTAAACCTTTAATTTTTCCTATCACTTGCAAAATTAACTTTTGCAAGAGATTTACTGTAGTGCAAAACTTTATATTCCTATAAATATCTAGTTGAAGTTAGTTGAGAACTACTATCAACGCAACTTTGTATTGACTCGAAAGCGGAAAAAAGCGCGTTAGCTATTTATTAACCGCAAACATTTTAGGGAGAAATCTCACGGCTGGGTGCCTTATATGGAGGATAACCGTCGTGAATATTTCAAGATTTCAGTCCAAAGCTGCTTTGTTTTGCTGTCAAGTAGTACAGATTGCATCGCTTTTATCCCTGACAATAATTGGGAATGGTGAAGCTCTTGCACAAGGACGTTTCAAAGTTGTAGGAAACAAGATTTTAGATCCCTCAAACAACGAATTTGTTGCTAAAGGAGTAAATATAAACGGCCCTAACGCCGTATGGCCACACGACATGACACGAGATGTTGATAAGATAGGAAGTTCGTGTTGGAATTTCAACTTGGTGAGAGTTAACAGCTGGCTGTTCTCGGCAGGTGTACGTCAGTACACAAGCAATAATGACATTGACAAGATTGTGCGGACATTTACAAGCCGCAAGATTGTAGTCATGTTTGAGGCACACGACAGAACTGGAGGATTTTACGAAGGAGCTGATCTTACAAAACTCGTAGATTGGTACAGAACTCTCGCGAAGAAATACAAAAATAATCCCTATGTGTGGTTCGATGTAATGAACGAGCCAGGAACGCATAAATATGATGCGACAGCTCGCAGCAAATGGCTTGCTGTACACCAGGCTGTGATCAAAGCAATTCGCGATGATGCGCAAGCGGATAACTTAATTATTGTTGAGGGAACAGCTTGGGGACAAGACGCTGGTAATTGGAATTCATCTTCCGTGCCGACAGCAAATAGTGCGATTCTCAGTGACTATGCAAGTATTATCAATTTTGGTGGTAAGAGCTATAAAAATATAGTCTTTAGTATCCACGTCTATGACCAGTGGACTTTTGGGGATGCTAGATTGGCAGATTATGCGGATCGTGTTTTAGCTCTCAATATACCGCTTTTAGTTGGTGAGTTCGGTGTCAAAAACGGAAATATGAACGTTACCTCTGCAATGTATTCCATGTACAACGTAGTCAAGCCTCGAAAAATAGGACGCATTGTTTGGCATTGGTATCATGGAGGGGCAAATAATACGCTTACAAACCATCTAACAACAATGCCAAATGGATCGACAGGAGCAGCCATTGACAGCTGTACCGATCCTTCCAATCTCACAAATCTTGGAAGGGAAGTTTGGAATGACAATCATAGTCAGGATTAAGCTCAGTTAATAAATATCTCTGAGCGTGCTTGGTAAGATTGAGATTGAAAGTGGTTAGTTGTTTGTAGAAAAACAACTAACCACTAAACTACCTTAACTTATCCGAATTAGGAATAAATTATTTGACCGAACCTTGTCCAAAAAATTTTGGAGGTTCAGCAAGGGTATAGACTTGAGTTTCTTGGGCGATCGCTTTTCGCAGATGTAGAGGCAAATTCAGCATACCCAAAAGCGCAACTCCGTCTAACATCCGGAATCCACCGCTTGTATTTTCCTCTAAAAGCCGATCTATTTTTTCTGGATCGGGTCGGGTGTTAATTTCCTGCTCTGAAGCCAGGACAAAACCCCAAGCTCTACCATAGGTACAGGTAGGACTACTGTAAGATTGTACATTAGGAAAAACTGTATTCAAAGTATTCGCTAACCGGGCATGAAGAATTAATTCTCCTGGTGAGACTGGGCCTGCTTGAACTACAAAAAAACCTTGTGGAGCTAACACTCGACGTGCTTTCTCAAAGTATTCTTTAGTAAATAGTTGAAATGATGGCCCTGATTCAATCGGATCGGAAAGGTCAGAGATAATTACATCCCATTTCTCATCAGTGGTATCTAAAAAGTTGAGTGCATCTGCTATTACCACATCCAGACGTGGATCGTCAAAGGCATTTTGATGCATTTCGCTCAGGTGTTGCTTGCATGCTTCCACCACTTCGCCATCAATATCAATCATTACAACTTTTTCCACTGTCTGCCATCGCAATACTTCCCTAGCTGTGGCTCCTTCACCACCACCAAGAATCAGTATCTTTCGCGGTGTGCCATGAAAAATCATACCAGGGTGAACTAACGGTTCATGGTACAAAAACTCATCACCAGTACAAGATTGCCATTTACCATCTAGAACCAGAGCTTTGCCGTAGGTTCCAGTTTCCACAATGTACATTTCCTGATATGCAGTTTTCTTGTAAGCGAATACCTCTGTGACTCCATGAGCATAAATATCCCAAGGAGTGATATACTCGTTCATCCAGAAATCTGCACCCACATCGCTACCTGGCATAAATTTACTCTCTCTACTTCACTCAAAAATTGCCAAATGTTATGTTTTGTCGGTAATTTTTTGTAATATCAAACCCAGTTATTATTATCCCCATCCCAGAGTTGCAAAGGAAAGTTCACAAATCAAAGGGAAAAGGAAACAGGGAAGTTGGGAGAGGGACTGTTACCTCAACCCAAACTTACAACTTAATATTAGACTTCCATAGGGGAACAAATAAAAATCTGCCTTGACTGCAAGCAGATCGAGGCAGCAGTTTCTATAGTTCATTCCTAGATCTAGGCTGGTAGTCTATAGGTAGTTTTTACCCCACTAAGGAGCCAACAAAATCATGTATTCACCAGCAGAGCTTCTTCCAACTGTTTGATAGTTGGTTGAATAGTTGGTGAAAATTTACCTCTAGGAAGCGTCATGAGTACATGCTTGCTAGCTTGAAAAGCTTTTACAAGGTATTCGCAAGCTTTCTCCGGTTTTGTATGTTGCCCGCAGGTAAATATATCCACTGCTATGTAGCCTGTTTCTGGCCAAGTATGAATCGAGATATGAGACTCGGCTAAAAGTGCCAGTGCAGTTACTCCATAGGGTTCAAATTGGTACGATATCTCTTTGAGTAGAGTAGACTTTGCTATTTTAGCAGCTGTTTGTAAAGCCTCTCTGATGAACCCAATATCATTGAGTAAGCTTGTTGGACAGTTATACAGTTCTAGAATGCAGTGTCTGCCAACCGGAACCGAAGATAACTCTTCGGGAGGGTAAGATTGCTTTTCCAATTCTTTCACCTTTACAATCAACTAGATAAAAATCAACCCCCAGAAAAAATTGGGCTACTTCTTTAAATTTGAAGTGCGCCACGAGACTTTGGAATTTTTATGCATTTATGCACAGAACTACAATTATCACACAAATAAAGTAATTTTAATGAGTGTGATTGATAAAGAATTGGTTTTAAATCTTTCACTAAGTTTCGAGCATCTTTAGAATTCTTCTTGTCGCCACTCTAGGGGCTATTTGGTGGTGTAGAAGTTGGTTCAGGTGTCGGTGTGTTTGTCTCACCAGATGTGGGTGTAGGTTCAGGTATAGGTGTAGATGTTGGCTCTGTAGTTGGCGTCGGCGATGGAGTTGGGTTAGGATTTACCACTTTCAAGCTCAGTCTGTATTCTAGTGGCACCGATGCTCGTGATACTAAAACAAATTCATAAAATCCACTTTCTGGCAGTTTCTCTGACAAAGAGCGTTTTTGAGAATCTTCTAAAAGCTGATATTGACCGCTAGGAGAATAAATTGACCATAAAATTTTAGAATTGGCTTCTAGCTTCACTTCCATCAACTGATCTTGGCTAAGTTCGGCGATAAAAACTTTGCCAGCCGCGCCCTTAAGAGTGCCACTGACTGTTTTACTATTAGCACCAGAACTAAAGACAATTTTTTGAAATGCACTTTTGGCACGAATGGCATTGAGTTTGTCTGCAACAAAAGCGTGCCAAACTTGTCCGATGGGTTCCTCAATAAAATCCTTGCCCTCTTTTGCTGGAAAATGCTCAAAGAAAGCCGCATCTCCTAAATCATATAAGGCACGGCTGGATACATTGAGGTTGTTGACATCCACTTTCCAGCGATCGCGATCGGCTCCACTATAAGTACCTAGTCTTTGACGTGCCTCAGAACTGAGTAGAGTAAGTGTTTTTAGAACTTGGGCTGCTGTATTGTCCCATTGTTTCCGCAATTGGGCATCGGCGGGATCGTCTTTGAGGCTGCGTTTTTGTAAACTGGGATTTTGCTCCCAAAAGATTTGATTTACCAAGCTGACATAAAAGTTTTCATCAACACCCAAGCGTTGACGGCGCTCTTGTAATTTTTGTTTGCGCGATCGCTCTTGGGGTGAATATTTCGCTAGGGGATCGATGGGTTGCTTGGCTGGGCTAAAAGTGGGCGTTGGTTGCGGTGTAGTAACGTTACCATCATCGGGATTGGATGATATTAAATTACTTACTCCCCAATAGCTAACGCCAGAAGCACAAGCAAAGAATAACAGCACAAGGATGATTTTTCCTGGTGTCCACCACGATTTGGAGGAGGGAGTAAGAGGGAGAGAGGGAGAGGAGCCAGCGTCGTGGTGAGCCAGCACTGCGGACGGGTTTCCCGCCGCAGGTGACTGGTGAAAGGGTTTCCCGACTTGGGCAGACTGGCGTTGGGAAAGTGGGAGAGGAGCCAGCTGCGTGGGCGGGTTTCCCTCCACAGGCGGCTGACGTGGAGAGAGTGGGAGAGTTGGAGCAATGGGTGGTGGGGTGAGTGCTTGCAAAACTTGACGGGCGCTTTGGTAACGATCCGTTGGAGATGGAGACAGCATCTTATCTAAAACTGCCCCAAAAGCAGGACTGAGACTAATTTCTCGTCGCCATTGCCAAGTTAAAGTGTGATTGTCAATTAGTTCTGATGGTTGTTTGCCTGTGAGCAAGACTAATACTGTTACCGCCAAAGCATACAGATCGCTGTGAGGCTCTACCAATCCTCTTTGCATCTGTTCTGGGGGAGCGTAGCCAAACTTACCTAGCAAGGTTGGTGGTGGCGTTGTCGCATTGACACCAGGTTGGTAATACTGAGAAGCAACAGTTGCCGCTACTTGTTTGACACCACCAAAATCAATTAACACTGGCATACCCCCCGTAGCCCCCCCTTGGTAAGGGGGAGTTTGGGGGGGGTTACGAAGCATCAAGTTATCTGGAGAAATATCACGATGAATTACTCCCAAAGAATGAATGTATTCTAATACAGGCAAGATTTGCTGTAATAATTGATAAACTTCTGGTTCTGTAAAGCGCAAATCCTGTTTGAGACGAGCATCTAATAAAGAACGGTAAGTTTGTCCTTCTACGTAATCCTGTACCAAAAATAAGTATTCTTTATTATCTAAACTACTGCGGAATAATTCACGAAAGCGGGGAATTTGGGGATGTTGTAGTTTGTAGAGAACAGTTGCTTCTCGCTCAAACAATTCTTCCGCTTTTTGTAAGACGTAGGCAGTTTGAACTTGGGGAGAAAATTCTTTTAAAACACACAACTCTCGGAAGCGGTTGACATCTTCGGCTAAATAGGTGCGTCCAAATCCCCCTTGACCGAGTTGACGTACAATCAAATAGCGATCGCCTAAAAATCGTCCCGGTTGAATCCCCTGACTTACAGCCGGATCTAATTTCTCGCCGCAATGAAGACAAAAGCGACTATCAGGTGGATTTTCGTGTCCTTGGGAACAATAAACAGAATTCATAGTGAATTAGTTAATATTCATTAGTCATTAGTCATTAGTCAGTACAGACGCTTCTGTTCCGAAGTGTCTATACAATTAGTGGTTGTTAATTGTTGTTGGTTGTTGGTTGATTACCACTAACCGCTAACTACTGTACGGGCGGGGTTTAGAAGATAAATTGTCGGTTTTAACCGTTCATATAATCAACAAAACCCGCACGGCAGTCGCTACAACCGGGGGAACCCCCAAGGGCGCGCTGCCTCCCCTACTAACTACTTTGTCTGCTCGTTTAATTAGCAGATTCTAGTTTACTAACTTGATCTGCTGCGATCGCATACCAAATTTGACCAAAAGTCTTTGAATCTGGTTTCTGGTTGCCACGCCGTTGTCCCGGAAATAATCGGTCAAATTTTCGGTTTGTTTGTGTATTGAGCTGTTCAATTGTATAGTTCCCAAATTCTCCGGCTTGCGCTCGTCTTCTCCAAATTTCGTAATCTCTGTTGCTATAGCTGCCTAAATTTCGACGGACTGAACTACTGAGATTAGCTTGTTCTATTTTATTCAACAATTCTTCAGCGGTACTGAACCATTCCTTACGTAAAGCCTCATCATCAGCATTAGAACTAAGAGAGCGCCCACCAAGTTCGGGATGTTTAGTATAAAAAGTATTATCTACTGTCTGAATAAAAAACCCTTCTGGAATTTGGAGTTGTTGGCGACGATTGAAAATTTGACTGATACGGCTTCCTTCTTGAGAGTTTGATGGCTGAGTCGGAGAACCAGAACCGCCTGGTAGTTTTGGCAGTTGCGGCAGTTCTGGTAATTTTGGTAATGAGATGCTGGGAATACTGATGGATGAAACGCCCCTAATGACGGCATTAACTAACGCCCAAGAGCCGACAAAAGTCAGGGCAGCTACACTTGTTGCTACCAAACTGATTGCAAAAGGACGCATCCAAACAGGTAAAGGAACCTTTTGGGCGATCGCTTTTGTTTGGTTATGGAATCTACTGGTAATTGCTCGGACATGCTTTCGCCCAGGTGCAACTACCATCGTCTGAATTTTGCTGATTTGAGGATTGAGAGTTTTAGCAGGAACTGGATACTGTAAATCTTTTAGAACTTGATCTGCGGTTTGATAGCGATCGCTTGGTTTATAAGCGAGCATCTTTTTTAAGATTGCTTCCAGGTTGGAGCTAACTTTGATTTCCTTACCCCAGCGCCAAGTTCCCTGATAGGAGTCGTAGAGTTGTTGCGGTTCCTTACCCGTCAGCAATACAAGCGTTGTGACTGCCAAGGAGTACAAATCGCTATTGGGAAAAGCTTTACCCTGTCGTAATTGCTCCTCTGGAGCATAACCTTTTTTACCTAGTAGAGTGCGGATTCCACCCAATTGAGTAAACCAAAAACCCGCAGAAGCAGGTAATTGTTTCACACCGCCAAAATCAATCAACACTGGCAAATTATCAGTATCTCGCAAAATCAAGTTATCAGGAGAGATATCGCGGTGAACCACATTTTGAGAGTGGATATAAGACAGAACAGGTAAGAGTTTTTGTAGAAGTGCGATCGCTTCTTGTTCGCTAAAACTTTGCCCTTGAGCCAGACGTTGTTCGATTAACTCAAGGTAGTTATCACCCTCCACATAGTCTTGTACCAAAAAGAAAAAATCCTTACTGCCAATTTGTGCTTGTAGTGAAGCATGAAAGCGAGGAATCTGTGGATGCTTGAGTTTTTTCAGTACACTTGCTTCTCGCTCAAACAACTCTTTCGCCTTTTTTAAATCCTGCTGTTCTTCGACTTGAGGAGCAAATTCCTTCAGCACACACTTTTGATGAGACTGCTTAGTATCCTCCGCCAAATAAGTGCGTCCAAAGCCTCCTTGCCCTAAAAGCTTAATAATCCGATAACGATTAGCAATCATCTCATCTTGATGAATGGGCAAAGGTTCACCACACTGGGTGCAAAAGCGGTGACTTCCAGGATTGGTGTGTCTTTTACTACAGTAGACCTGCATGGTGCTGAAGGAATGATAAAGGATTTTTATAATTAGCTACAACTAGGGAAGCTGGAATTACAGAAATTTAACTTCACTCTTTTAGTAGAGGATGTAGAGGAAACTAACTATTAGGGACTAGGAGAAAGACGCGGTGACGCAGTGTTATCAGACACGGAGAGGGAAAGACGCGGTGACGCGGAGAAATTATCAAAAATATTCCCCGTGTCTCCCCTGCCCCATGTCCTCTTGATTCCCCGTGTCACCGCGTCCCTGTGTCCTCTTCTCAGTACCCTATTTTTACAACCATATAATGTTATGAATACTGAATCACAAAGACAGCGGGCAGTAAGCGCATATACATCTTTTTTAAACACCCCCTTAGACACCCTACTACAACAGCATCTTCACACCAAACCCGAATCGGCAATCTTGTCTTTATTTCATGATGTAGCTACTAGTGTACCTGCATACAAAAATTTCGTGGCAGAACATGCGATCAATCCCGACTTAATCCAAACAATTGAGGATTTTCAAACACTGCCGTTGATTACGAAAGAAAATTATTTACTGCGTCATCCGCTTGCGAACCTGTGTCGCTACGGACAATTAGAAAAGTGTGACATGATTGCGGTTTCTTCTGGCTCAACGGGTAAACCGACATTTTGGCCCCGTTTTTTTACAGATGAACTGCAAATTGCCACACGCTTTGAGCAGATATTTTACGACAGTTTTGCTGCTGATACTAGACGGACTCTAGCTGTAATTTGTTTCACCTTAGGAACTTGGGTAGGGGGAATATTTACTACAAATTGCTGTCGCTATCTTGCCAGCAAAGGTTATCCGATTACCGTCATCACCCCAGGCAATAATAAAGAAGAAATTTTACGTGTGGTACAGGAACTCGGTACAGCTTTTGATCAAGTTGTTTTGCTAGGATACCCACCATTCCTTAAAGATGTAATTGATACTGGCATAGCTCGTGGTCTAGAATGGCAGCGGTATCAAATAAAATTAGTGATGGCAGGAGAAGTCTTTAGCGAAGAATGGCGCACTCTGGTGGGTGAAAGGGTTGGTTTTCAACATCCCTGCTTTGACTGTGCATCACTCTATGGCACAGCAGATGCTGGTGTATTGGGAAATGAAACTCCCTTAAGTATTTGCATTCGCCGTTTCTTAGCGGCACATCCAGATGCAGCACGTACTTTATTTGGGGAATCTCGCCTACCAACTCTTGTACAATACGATCCGATGAGTCGCTTTTTTGAAGCCAAAGAAGGCACATTGCTATTTTCTGGAGATAACGGTATTCCCCTAGTGCGTTACAACATCTTAGATAGCGGTGGGATAATTTCTTACGATACCATGCTGCAATTTTTAGCGAAGCATGATTTCGATCCAGTAACGGAATTACAAACTCATCGTGGCAGAGGTGTTCGTCAATTACCTTTTGTTTATGTTTTCGGACGCTCTAACTTTACAGTCTCTTACTTTGGTGCCAACATTTACCCAGAAAATATCAGCGTGGGATTAGAACAGCCAGAAATTAGAGATTGGGTAACAGGTAAGTTCGTCATGCAGGTAAAAGAGGATGGAGACAAAAACAAATTTTTATCTGTAGTTGTAGAGTTGGCACCAACACAACAAGGTAGCGAAGACAAAAGACAAGCCATAGCATCCTCAATTTTAAGCCAATTATTACGCCTCAACAGCGAATTTGCTAACTATGTTCCTCCTGAATATCAAATACCACAAGTTTCGCTAACCCCAACTGGTGATCCAGAGTATTTTCCTGTAGGAGTGAAGCATCGTTATACACGTCGGTAAGTAGAAGGCAGAAAGCAGTTGTAGGGTGTGTTGTCGCCAAGCGCAACGCACCATCCTAGATTCTGTGTGCGTTATGGACGGTAGTCCTAACGCAGGCTACAAAGGCTTTTATTATTTTAGAACTTGTGTATACACCTAGCCTTGGTAAGAAGAGGGATAACGTAGCTAGGGTGAGATGACTTTCATCTTAAACAGTACAGATGTAGTCAAAGCCACTTTTTAACGTTGGTGATAAATGTTTTGATCTCAATAAAAAACGTCACAACGTTTGTTGCAAATGCTTTAATCTTCTCTATGCATGATTGAACATTAACAAGAAATGTTAAAACGTTTGTTGCAAATGCTTTAATCTTCTCTGTGTATGATTGAACATTAACAAGAAATGTCAAAACGTTCGTTGCAAATGCTTTAATCTTCTCTATGCATGATTAAACATTAACAAGAAATGTTAAAACGTTCGTTACAAATACTTTCATCTTCTCTGTGTATGAGTTGATATTAGTAACGAAAGCTTAGTTTGCAAATGTGATCGCTTGCAGTGCTTTTAAAGACTTTAAGACTCATACAAAGTAAATTTTGTGTTCTAGTCACATCTAGAACCTATGTTTGAAACTATAGTCTCATACATGCGAATAATGCTGGTGCTAAAAACAAAATCCAAAATGCTCCCAAACTAAAACGGATAACATCACGTACTGATTCATCCTCACTCATGAGGCTAGAAGTAAAAAAAATCATTCCCAGCACTCCCAAACCAATAAAAACTTTCAACAACTGTTTTCTCTGAGATATTTTAGCTGGGGAGTAGCGAACATACCACAATTCAAGTGGTACAGCAATTCCTGCTCCTACAGCAGCACCGAAAACTTCCCATCCTTCAGGGAAAGAGTCAGCAAAGGGAAACACAGCGATGGGTGTTGAAAGACTGAGAACTAAAAATAATTTAAATGTCCGCCCGCCAAACCAAGATAAAACAATAGGCCACAATCTTAAATAGATTTTGAATAGAATCAATCCAATTATCAAACCCCCAATTACATCTCCAATATAGTGGACGCCAAGATATAGGCGAGACAACATCACTAATAAAATGACACACACTGTAACTGCTAGTGGAATCGGACTCAATGTAGTTAATGTTGTCCAAAAAATTGTTGCTGTGCCAGTATGTCCACTAGGAAATGAAGATGTATCTAACTCTCTATAAACATTAATCTCTGGATGATTTGGACGCGGTATATCAAAAATTGACCAAAGAATCATATTAACTGCTGTGACTAAGACGACAGCACCGACTAAGCACCAAGCTGATCGTCGTCCAGAAATCCAAAATACTAAAGCAAAAACTACTGCTACACCCGCAACTTCTCCTAATTCTGTAACAATTTGAAAAAACAAATCCCAACTATCACCAAAAAATCTTTGAATATAAACAATTGGCTCTGGACTCCAGAGTTTGTCAATTCCCATGCTAACTATTGAAAATAGTTTAATTAGTGTCTACTAAATATAATAGTCTTCTTGCAGCAATCACGATCTAGGTTAATTACAACCGCAGATGAACACAGATAAACACCGATAAAATCTGTGTACATCTGTGTGTATTTGTGGTCGATTTTTTTGAAACTAGTAGAACTGACGCAAAATTCCTCTAAAACCCTCTTTTCTCCGTGTTCTCCGCGTTCTCTGTGGTTGGTTCTTCCGTAACTCATACGTAAGTCTTGACTAGAATGAGTGCAAGAAGTTTAATACACCCTTTTAGCAACCCACCGCACAATTGTGGTGCATTACGCTAGTTCTTATTCTCTTAAACTCTCAAATACTTGCATAGCCGTAACACAACGGTAATAAAACGAGAACTCACAGCTGCGGCTACTTACCCTACGGGAAGCCGGGCAAAGCCCGTCTACAGAAGCCACTACTCTATGAGAAGCCGGACTACGTCCGTCTACGTGTCTACCGCTATTAGCGTAAAGCCCTGCGGGCATGGTTGCGCTTACCGCGTAGCGTATCGCTTTGCGACTTAGCTCCTCCACCAGGAGGCTCTGAAGTTCGGTGGGCAGAAAATCTGACCGTTTTTACCTCCCCTACTGGACTGACATGACTAAAATGATGTAGTAAATTGTTTTGTGGTGCAGACAGTCTAAATTGGCACAACTTCATCCACCGACGTATTAAGCTAATAATGCGGCTTTGGGTTTGTTAAGGAATAAACAGTACAGGATACCAACTATGACGTAATACTTCCGCCGCAAAACTAGAAACCAACCATTCCTGAAATTTACCTATTGTTCCTGAAGACACAGCGATCGCGCTAACATCTGTCATGGCAGCTGCCTTTAAAACCTCGGTAACAGAGTGTCCTTCTCGAACTTCTATCTCCACTTGTAAATTTACTCCTTCCAAATCAGCTTTAATTTGAGATAGAGTTTCGCTAGCTTGCTGTGGTAAGATTTTCTTTGGTACTTCTCGACGACCAGTATTTTCTAATACCCAGCAGAGCTTGCACTGTTGGAGAAATCTACCAGACTGATTTTGAGCCAAGTGCTTTACCTCTTGCACCAGGTGATTCGCCGCTTGAGTATTATTGTAGGGAAGCAGTAAAGAGCGGAATAAGTGCTGACAACGAAGTGTTAATTCTTCGGAAGTATAAGCAGAAATTAACTGAGGACGCAGTACCAACAAAGGAATCTTTGATTGGCGAGATAATTCAGCCATTGTACTACCCACCAGTTTTTCTGTGAGTAAGCTACGACTTTGAGAACCTAGTATGATTAACTGAGACTGATAGGTTTTAGCTACTTTAAGAATTGTTTCAACAGGTTTTCCCGATTGAACTTCTATTTTAACTTCTATATCAGTAGGACTTTTGCCAAAAGCTTCTGTCAACTGGGTTTGAGCTTGTTCTACTTTCTCACTATCGACTTGGGGAATAATCCCTTTTTCCCATAAGGGAACGACGTGCAGGAAAACAATTTGCTTCATTCCTGCCAGTGCCAGACTAGAAACAAAATGTGCTAGACGATGTAAACCGTCAGAAAAATCTGTGCTAATTAAAACTCTCTCAAACATAATATAACTAATAAAACTACAGACAAAAATATTCTACTTGAATCGCTTTTGTGATTCATTAGACTAAATATAGAACGGACAAGACGCCCATTCTACAATACTATGACTGGAGATTAGCTAAAAAACAAAAGCGCGATCGCCTGCAATAAATACTGTCACTTTTGCATCACATTTATTTCCAATAATTTTGAATGATTAGCTAAAAATAAATAGCTAATAGTCTTAATTTGTCCTGCCTATGGGAAATTCTGAGGCAAACAAAATGACAGCAACAGCTAAAGAAATAATGCAGTCACATCAATGGCACAATCTTTCTGTACTCAGGGTAGCTCAACATCTAGGTACAAATATAGAAGCAGGTTTAAATGCTGACGAGGTAACACAACGACGGGAACGCTTCGGCTCTAACGAACTCAAGAGCAAGCCCGGAAAAAGCCCATTGGTAAGATTTTTACTGCAATTTTACCAACCGTTACTGTACATTTTGCTGATTGCGGGTGCAATTAAGGCATTGCTGGGGCAATGGGTAAATGCTGGGGTGATTTGGGGTGTCACCTTGATTAACGCTATTATTGGTTTTATTCAAGAATCAAAGGCTGAAAGCGCGATCGCTGCCTTAGCCTCCTCGGTTCAGACTAATGCAACTATCATTCGCAACGGCAAAAAGGTGCAAGTTCCATCTCCAGAGCTAGTACCGGGAGATGTAGTGTTGCTTGCTTCTGGAGATAAAGTGCCAGCCGATTTACGCCTCATACAAGCACGAAATCTACAAGTTAATGAATCGGCGCTGACAGGTGAGTCAATCGCAGTAGAAAAAAGTACGCAAATCATTGATGCAGACGCACCCCTAGCAGAGCGCACAAACATGGTTTATGCTGGTAGCTTTGTCACATTTGGCACTGGCAGCGGCATTGTGGTTGCGATTGGAGAAACTACAGAAACCGGGCGTATTTCCCAGTTGATTGAACAAGGAACCAGCTTAAAAACTCCGCTCACTCGTAAATTTGATAAATTTAGCCGCACCCTGCTTTACATTATTCTGGGAATAGCTGCGCTGACGTTTGCTGTTGGTTTGGGATATGGCAACTCCTGGGCAGAAATGTTTGAAGCTGCTGTCGCCTTCGCTGTCAGCGCGATTCCAGAAGGATTGCCAGCAGTAGTAACAGTAACATTGGCAATTGGTGTTTCCCGCGTGGCAAGGCGTCATGCGATCGTTCGCAAATTACCAGCAGTCGAAACTCTCGGCGGTGCTACAGTTATATGTTCTGATAAAACTGGTACCTTAACTGAAAACCAGATGACTGTACAAGCCATTTATGCTGGAGGTGAAAATTATACCGTTACTGGTACAGGCTATGCTCCCCAAGGGGAAATTTTACTAAATGAACAGCTAGTCAATTGGGATCACACTCCTGCTTTGGCAGAATGTCTCAAAGCCGGGTTGTTATGTAATGACTCGCACCTGGAAAATAAAGATGGGCAATGGCAGGTGATTGGCGATCCTACAGAGGGAGCATTGATAGCCATAGCTAATAAAGTTGGGCTTACCTACAGTAATTTAGAACAAGAAATGCCCAGGCGGGATGTCATCCCCTTTGAGTCTGAATTTCAGTACATGGCAACTTTACACGCAGCTTCGCCATCAGCAAATCATAGAGGACAAGCAACTATCTACGTTAAGGGTTCGGTAGAAGCTATTCTCAAACGTAGTCAGCAGATGTTGGATGCTCAGGGAAATCTTGCCCCCATAGATGCAGAAACGGTACATCAAGAAGTTGATGCAATGGCTCATCAAGGGTTGAGGGTATTAGCTTTTGCTAAAAAAACTGTGCCAACTTCTCAAGATGCGCTCGATCATGCAGATATCGAAACAGATTTGATTTTCTTGGGATTGCAGGGGATGATCGATCCACCGCGAGCAGAAGCAATAAAGGCAGTACAAGCCTGCCAAGAAGCTGGTATTCAAGTCAAAATGATTACAGGCGATCATGCTGTTACCGCACGGGCAATAGCTGAACGTATGGGCTTTAATAAAAATGGTCAAGTTCTTGCACTGACAGGAAGTGAACTTGCCCAAATGAGTAATTCAGAACTTGCCACAGCGATTGAAGATGGGGTAGTGTTTGCCCGTGTTGCGCCAGAACAGAAACTTCGTATTGTTGAAGCGCTTCAGTCAAAAGGAGAAGTTGTGGCGATGACGGGGGATGGTGTCAACGATGCACCAGCCCTCAGACAAGCAGATATCGGCATTGCGATGGGAGGTGCTGGCACAGAGGTGGCAAAAGAAGCCTCAGACATGATTTTGACTGATGATAACTTTGCTTCCATCGAAGCTGCGGTTGAGGAGGGGCGAACTGTTTATCGAAATTTACTGAAAGCGATCGCCTTTATCTTACCTGTTAACGGCGGTGAGTCGATGACAATTTTGATTAGTGTACTACTTGCTAGAGCATTGCCAATTCTATCTTTACAAGTTCTGTGGCTAAATATGGTTAATTCCATTACCATGACTGTGCCTTTGGCTTTTGAACCAAAATCTGAACGAGTGATGCAACAACCACCGCGCAACCCTCGCGAACCGTTGCTCTCCAAAAGTTTAGTCAAGCGTATCATCGCAATTTCTGTTTTTAACTGGATCTTGATTTTTGGCGTCTTTGAATGGATTGAACAAACCACAGGAAATATTAATTTAGCCCGTACAATGGCAATTCAAGCTTTAGTAGCAGGAAGAATTTTTTATCTTTTAAGTATTAGTCAATTAGGAATTGCTGCATTCAATAGACTTCGCGGTATTAGGCAGACAGTTACCGATGCTTCGGCAATTGGAATTGGCATTGCTTGTACGATAATTTTGCAGATAATATTCAGCCAGTGGAACATCATGAACAAATTGTTTTACACTGCTCCACTGAATTTGAATCAATGGTTAATTTGCTTGCTGATTGGATTACCGATGATTTTACTATCAATTTTAGTGAACCGTTTTGACCCTCTGGATTAATGCTTACAGCTATTTTGAGATGAATTACTGTAAGGGCGGGTTTGGCAGATATCCTTTCGGCTTAAGCTAGAGATGGAAACAAACACCGTCCCTACGAGATAAACATTTGCTGTAATAGCATTGGTGCTAACTAGTATGCACATCCGCCGCATAGCCACATTTACTTTGATAGCAGTTACGTGTATTCTTCTGATTTGGATTTCCACTCCCGCAAGTATCATACCTCCTGCTCGCCCGACTGCGGCGCTCACCGTCCATGTCCTTGATCTTGGCTTGCACCCAGAACTAGTTTTACCTAATAGCAACGGCGAATTAATAGTGTATGCCTACGGTGATTGGAATTATTTTGCCCTCAATAACCAAGGATTCACCGATGGCTTGGCAGCACTTTTGCTCCCAACTCAAGGTACACTTGGGCGCCAAAAGTATAGCAATCTTGAGCAGTTGCAACAGACGGTTAAGGAAAAGGATGGAACTCTACTCAGTTTTGAAGTGACAAAAACTAAAGCCTTACAGTTAGCGCAAGCCTTAGATCAACGTTTCATTCGTAACATCAACACACGCCTTGAAAATCCTCAAACTGGACTAACTTTAGTCAAAGACGAGCAAGAATACACCATGTTACACAATAGCAACCATGAATTGGTTAAATGGTTGGAACAGTTAGACTGTCAAGTCGAGGGCTTCGTAATGTGGGCTAATTTTCAGGTAAAGTACCGGGATTAGCTCTTAAGTGCTTCTGATGCAGCGTTTATATGTTCTCTTCACCAATATTCTGAATAATCATATCCTAAATTGGTAAGTCGTAACTCTCATGGAGAGGATGATGACTAATACTATTACCGCCCCTAGCCAACGCATATTTGATGTTGAACAATTGGTTCAGTTTTTGCCAAAGAAAGCAACCGTTACAGAAGTAGTCATCACAAAATACTCCAGCATAGCAGTTGGGAGTGTACATCCCGGACAAGAAGTGCCTGCATTGGCGTGGTGAGGGGAGAATTAACTTACTATCTCGGCAACGGACAGAAGAAAAATAAAGAAATTGAGTTTATCAATAGAATATCAAAGTAAGAAATTTATCAGAGTAATTTGTAAAAGTTACTTCGTGGTAAATATATCAACGCAGAGCAGAATTTCAAGCAATAAATTTTAAAGCCAATTTATTAATTTCTTATTTTTAGGCTACTAAGTTCTTATTCTTAGACTGTATCCTTACGGTAATTATTTAACTGTTAATTTACAAACTGCTCGTCCTGCCTTCCTATCGAGGATAGGCGATCGCTCAAATATCCTCAACCTCTAATACGAAGACACCAATTTTATATCTAGCTATCCACGTATTCTAATTGTGGCAGTAACTCAAACAAGTTTCTTCGTTAGAACTAGCAGGTAAAAACTCGCGGCCAGTTTTAGGTGACAACTACAACAACACATGAGCAATGTTGCCTCAAGTATAAGGAGTGTGAGGACAGATGTTCAATCATCAATGGAAGTTGTGGGAGTCGAGAAAACTCCAACAAGAGTTTGCGGTAGAACTTGCAATGCTACCTGATCGCATTGATAGCTTAGAAGCCAAAGCTGCGTTCTTAGCCCTGATGTGAATAGATTCAGGGCTTAAATAGCG
>NZ_JAYKTT020000073.1:0-15926 GCF_038404745.2 Chlorogloeopsis sp. ULAP02
AACAAGAGAGTCTCATGCCCAAGAAAAAATGCGGACTCGGATTTGACTGCGCCTATTAGCAAGCTCTATCAGAAGATAGTGGAGACTCATTCGCATCTCGATCACGATAGAGAAGTTCCAGTGACGCTCAGATGTCATTGGAGCAGGAATAACAAAATCAAAACCTGTTAGCGATCGCCACCGCACTACGCCAACAAAAACTGACGATTAGCGATTGAGACAGGCTTAGTCCAACTTGAGTATGGCTCGGTTGAAAAGCTGCCGTTTGCAGATGACACATTTGATAAAGCCTTGGCGATCTACTCCATGCAAGTTTGGCCAGATGCAATGGCTGGGCTACGCTCAATGCGACGGGTGATCAAGGTCGGTGGCAAGATTGCGTTTGAGTTTACTCCTCATTCCGGGCAATCGAGTACTGGATTGACCGAGATGCTCACGACGGCTGGCTTTACTGAGGCATATTTGGTAGAAACAGATCGGGGTTTCTGTGTGCTGGCGACCAAATAATCAGCTGATAAACGTACAGTTAGAACTACCTGGACAGCGCGCAGTTAATATCTATCTATTGGTGGAAGATGGCTTTGAGATTACGCGCCCCGTGTAGGATTCTCAAAATTTCGACTGTTTCATTGATGATGCGATAGAAAATCAGGTACTTGCCTTCAATAAGACAAAAAACACCTGGTGCTAAATCATCACGTCTGACACCAACTCTTGGGCTATCAGCGAGAAGCTGGCACTTTTTATCTATTTTTTCTAATAAGCGGTCAGCCGCATTGATGTTATTTTGGGCAATGTAAAGCCATATTTCCAACAGGTCTTCGTCTGCAAGACGAGTACGGACAACTAAAAAAGCCATCAGGTTTAATGTTTCTGGTTGTTCAGCCTGCGCCGTCCTTCTGCTTTCAAGTCTTCAAGGGACATTGAGGAAAAAACTTTTCGATCCGCCTCATCAATGCCTCGGCCAATTTCTTCTTTCAAATAATCGGTATGTTCTTTCCACAGCTGCAAGGCGGCACAGATGACATCATCGGCAGAGGCATAAACGCCACTAGCCACATTGGTTCTTACCAATTCTTCCAGTTCCGAGGGCAAGGAAATTTGCATAAGCCTGCATTGTTTTCATTTGGGAATATAAGCTATTGTTACTGAAAAGTCCCATTAACAACAACTTTTTTCACCCCGTGTCTGCAAGTACAATACTTACAAGCGCTTGTACGCATCCCAAAAAGTCTATGACGTCCGTTTGCCCGTTTCCCTGCCTCTACAGTAACAGACCACTTGCGTTGTTTTTTGTTGAGTAGTGATAATTTTATCTTAAATCGCTAGAAGACCTCAAATTTGAATAAATATACAAAAGTTTTGTCAGACAACCCTGCTTTTCCTTGGGTATCAAAACTCAACTCATCGGCAAGACAGGTAATGGCAGAACGTGCCTGGGCAGCAATCTCTAGGTTTTTTGAGAATTGTAAAAACAAAGTTCCTTTTAAAAAGGGTTTTCCCAGATTTCGTAAACTCCAAACCAGAGCATCTGTTGAATATAAACAAAGTGGTTGGTCACTTTCACAGTGTCGTCAATACATCACATTCACAGATAAGTTTGGGATTGGAACCCACATTGCTCCTACACCGCTTGCCGAGATTGGAATGCTAGCCGCAACATCCTTAACAAAGGATTAGAACTTTTCAGAAATACCGATGAGCAGTCGGGAATTTACTACGCCTCTGGAGAGTCCGATCTCTGCTTGTACAAGGCGACTTCTACAAGTAAATCGTCTCGCAGAAAGAGGAAAATCCAACAGTGATGTTGGAATCCCCGCACAAAACACAGCTTTAGTGCGAGGTGGATGTCAAAACCATCTTAAAACAAAGTTAATTGTTTGTAACTGCTTACTAATTGAGGATTTGCTATTTGCAAAATTTCTTCTCTTTTTCGGGCAACCAATTGGAGATAGTAGTGGGATGAATACTTCTTATGACTGTTTATATTGGTTACTCCCTGGATACTGTAGTAGTAAGTTACGACATCTCCAGTTTTTCCTAGTTTGAGAAGTTCCTTTTCGCCTTCTTTAATTTTGCGGGTGATGCATAACTTTTCTTTGGGGTATTCCCTTGATAAAATCTGAGAACAGATGTGTGCGTAATATTCCTCTGCTGCTGATGTATTTTGAATTAGATAGGTTAAGTACTGAATAGAAAATTCTTTTTCTAATTGCGAGCGATCGCGGCTGCGCCAGTTACCTTTAGTAACGATTTTTCCGTCCACAAGCCATAGAAGGTAGTTTTTGGTTCCCCTTTGGGGGATAAACATAGCATTGGCAATAAATTTTAGCTTGACGGTTATCCCTTGGGGTAGTTGAGACTGAAGTGTAGTGTATACTTCCTCTGGGTTGGGGTGGGTGAAGAACACACCATCAGTATCAACTTCTATGGATGTTGCACCAGCTTTATTGATTACTTCGATCATGAATTGTAAAGTGCGCCGACCGTAGGCTGTTACAAGGGCAGCTGCTTCCATATCATTGAAGGGTAGTTCCGAAGTGCCGAAGAACCCAAACTGAGAATTAGCTAGGACTTTGGTGGATTCTTTTTTTTCCTTAGCAACGATATCTCCAGTACTGGCGAGTTTTTCCAACCTCGACTTCTCGGTTACTAAATATTGCAGGATGCTCAACCCGACTCGGTTCGTATCTTTATGAGAGACAATCCCCTTTGACAATATAGTACTGGGATACATGGAACTAATATCGATGTACCCTACCCTTCTATACAATCCTGGTACAGAGTGAGCTATCCCCCCTTGAAATTTATACTTGCGGTCTGGTTTAGGCTTGTAACCAGGATAGTGATGCTCGAAAATTCTTTCCCATTTGGTACCGTTACCAGCGAGGGCTAGTTGCTGGAGGTTCATTCCTGGTACTACCAGTGCTTCGTAATAGTACGAGGGTACGAGCATATTGGCAATGAGTCGGGTATCTTCTAAGTCGTAGGTCAGATACTCCCTGATTTTTTCCCATCCCCTGCTACCAGAACCAGCTTTCCAGCAAACCTTGATTTCCTCATAAGGAAGAACTAATCGAGTTTGCGAACGCAATCCCATTTCCAAAACAGCTTGTTTGAGCGATCGCCCGTTGGTAAGTTTTTTGGCGATAAAATCCCACCTAAGAACGCAGATATAAATGTCTACGTGTTGGCAGTTGCGGATAAATATTTCCCGAATTTTTAGCGGTTCGCCGCGTACTTGAGCAGTTCGGATAGTGCGGGTCTTAGATGCGACTTTAAAGGGGTTAGCAATGCCGTGTAACTTGCAGCGAGTAATGATAAATGGTAAGTCAAATTGCATCCCGTTGTAGGTAAAAATTACTTCTGGATTTTTCTTTTCCAAATGATTAAGAAATTCCGTGATTATTTTCGCTTCTGAGATATCTATAAAAACAGTGGGACACCCTATTTCATCCATACATCCGATGGCGTAAATGCGATTCTCAACTGGGTCTATTCCTGCGGTTTCGATATCAACAAATAGTTGTGAAAGTTCCTGATATCGCTTTAAGTGTACTTGGGGTTGCCAGGATTTTATCGGGATGGAGTCTTTCCAATATATGTCTAGCTTGCTTTCATCTACAACGATTCTACCTTTAGACTTTTTAACAAAATCTCTGTGATTGTAACTCATGAATTAGAGATTTTTCCAATTGTATGTATTGGTGGTAATTAATAGTTTCTTGCCTTAATATTACTGAATCAAAACCTAATTATTTATCTAGTACATATACTTATACTAATAGTTTAATTTTGCTATAGTTAGTTATGTTATTTAAGAGATTTTTAATATCTTCTATCCTAATTTATCTATTAGGCTGTTCTCCTAAATCTTCTGATAATACCGCACAGTTGAATCTACCAAAACCTGTGGAATATTCAGCTTCCGTATCTCCCGCGCCTGCTTCTCAATCTGAAGTTTTGCCAGAGTTATCCGAAACCAAGAAATTACCTGCTGTAGATTCAGTTAATGATTTGATTAATAATTTCCACTTTGATGGAGACGGGGTGAAGGTACGACTTGTTGTTAAGGACGATAAAGGTTGTTTTGTTAGGATAAAACCTTTTACTCCTGATGCAACTGGTGAATTGGTGATGGAGGGTTTGAAGCGTGAGAAATTGGGTTTGTGGAAAGGGAACAATACCCAAAGATTATTTACCCAATCTACTCCTAATCAACTGGATATCTACTCTCCAAATAAGGAATTGCAAGCTAGCTATAATAATCCCTCCGTTACAAAAGATTTATCGAGAGCACCAGCTGATTATAAGGAACGCACTGCTGGTTTTGACGTTCTACTGCGACGTGATTTGAGTAAGTCTAAAGTGGCACGTACTATATATACTAATCAGTGCGCCCAGTTAACTAATTTTTACTATCATGAAGAGTTATCACCTTTGACAAGTAAGGAAAGTTGAGAGGGAAACGCACCCTGTATCAGGGTTGATTTTGAAGGCGATCGCACTCTTACTGGCAGAACTAAGCGATCGTCTTTGTTATTTGCATACCTTTATTAAAAAATTTGACTCTTCAGTAAGTGTTATGCTAAAAATGCTTACTACAAACCCTAAATACTTGCTATCTAATAAACATAGACTTTTTTATTAACAAAATAAGCTTTTCAATAATTTTGGATATTGAAGCCTTTCTTTAAGAGCAAAAGTTTAATCTTAACTAAAAATTTGGCATAAAAATATACGGATATATATAAAATATCTACTTATATTTATAACATTTAACTTATTGTTATAAGCTTTCAAATTTATGAATATGTTAATTAATTGTAAATATAAATATTACACATAATTAATAAAAAAGCAAGATTTTATCTAATAAAATGCCATTTTAACTTCAGGTAATTTGAGCTTTAATCTATATTTTATAACTAACAATAGTATATTTAAATATTTAGTTAATTTGTAAAAAATTCTTGTTTTGCTCAACATACAATAAAATTATATTAGTATTGATTTTGTTTTATTTGTGAGCTACGACAACATTTGTAAAATATTAGCAGAAAAATATCCACGCGATTTTGCGCGTTGGTTGTTAACGGTCGAACCGCGAGAAATTAAAGTATTAAAAACTGAATTAAGCATCGAACCAATCCGTGCTGACTCTGTGACATTTCTGCAAACAGAAAATCGTATTCTACATCTTGAATTTCAAACCATAACAAGGTCTAGAACACCGATTTCTTTTCGGATGTTAGATTACTCTGTGAGATTGATACGTCAATACAAAGTCCCTGTAACGCAGGTAGTAATTTTTTTACAACAGACAAATGACGAAATCGCATTCACCGAAGAATATGTCAGTGAAGCTACGACCCATCGCTACCAAGTTATACGAATGTGGGAACAAGATTCAGCGTTATTTCTCGATAATCTTGCATTATTACCGTTAGCACCATTGACACGAACAACCTCACCACAACGGTTATTATCACAGGTTGCCCAGAGTGTTGCTAGAATTTCCGATAGGGAGACTAAGCAGGATATTGCAGCTTACACAGAGATATTAGCAGGTTTGAAGTTTGAGAAAGACTTAATTCGTCAATTTTTGAGCGAGGATGTTATGCAAGAGTCAGTAATTTATCAAGACATATTGCAGAAGGGACAACAACAAGAAGCATTTTCATTTTGTATGTCCTTACTTGATGAACGCTTTGGTGAAATTGATTCATCAATCGTTGCACGAGTTAAAGTTTTAAATAAAGAACAGCTAGAAGCTCTGGGTCGAGCGCTTTTTAAAATGTCAACAATCACTGATTTAGTTGCTTGGCTTGACCAACAGTAAAGAAGTTAAGATTCTTATCATTATCATTTATAAGGTCAACAGCAGTTCTCGAAATTTGTCGATGCAATTGCTGTGATGTATCAGCCTTTATAAAAAGCATATTTTTCAGTTAGAGCGCAGTTTCTCAGAGTTAATTTGAAACTGTATACTGGTCATCTTCCGCTTTCCAGGTAGCTCTTGGGCATCCAAAATATAGCCTTCAGCTTGCAGTTCCTCTATAGTCCGCCACAGAATTTGGTTGTTCCTAGACAGGTTACTGCCCAATAGGTCTAGATTTTTGAACAGATATTGCTTAGAAATCACTAAATATTGTCCATCAATTAGCTTATCCCATTTCATTCGGCTAGCAAGATAAACTAGCAGTTTCATCTTGTAGTCATGCTTGGCATTACTCCCTAGCTTCTGCTTGGTGTCTATGCTGTTGGAGAACAGTATGTAATCTCCCGTTCGCTCCGATCCTTCAAAGAATTCCAGCGCCACCGTGTAAGCATCTGCTAGTTCATAAGTGTAATCGGCAGCCTTGGCTAAATCGAAGTCTCGTGGCACATTATCGATTTCGTAATCTCGGATGCGGAGGATACTTTTGACGATGACCTTCGCTCCCATTGTATTGCCTTTTTTCAAAGACTTAGCGAACACTAGCTCAGTTCTATGGAGAGCAACCAAGTCCTGGTTTAGCTGCGATCGCGACCTGGCTGTGAAACTACCATCCTTTGCACGAGTATAGCCTAAGCTTTCTAACAGATCATTGGATCGAAAAGAAACAAGACTTCCGTTGTCCTGCTCTCGCGCTTCCTTGTACAAAAACAGCACAATCGCAACCTGTCGTGGATTTAAAAAGGTTAGCAATGCTTTAAATAAGCGCTGAACTCGGCGATCCTGAATCTTCTCCAGTCCTTTGCTAATTCCCTCTTCTGTACAAACTTTCAGATTTAAGTTGGCATACTGGGCTTTCAGTTCCTCCCACTCCTGAGCAGAAAGTTCTTCTAATTGAACACGACGAGTTAATGCAACTTCGCTCTCGTCTTTAGGGTCAGCGTTAACTCGCATTTCTAAATAATAACCATCTGCATCAGCACGGAGAATGGGCTGTTGTACATCAGGGTTTCTAATTGATGCTCCTGCTCTAGGCAATACCATCAGCAGTTGTCCATCCACGGGAAAACCGGTATGTTCCTTACTCACAACTATTACCTAATTATTGAGCAAATTTTATCAAGTTTGCCAGTTCTAAACTGCCACACCTCTATAAATTAATAACAGTCTTAGTTAACAAATCTTCATGAAGACCTGTGACTCCGGCGTATGATTTTCACGCTTTTACCTGTGACTCCGGCGTATAGTTTTACCTGTGACTTTGGCGTATAGATATCCTGTTTACCTGTGACTCCGGCGTATAGTTTTATCTGTGACTCCGGCGTATAGTTTTTGAAATCAATTTTTTGAAAGGCTAATGCTGCAAACTATCCAAACATTGACCTGTGACTTTGGCGTACAGTTTTACCTGTGACTTTGGCGTATAGATATTCCGTTTACCTGTGATTCCGGCGTATAGTTTTACCTGTGACTCCGGCGTATGAACCACCTGTGACTCCGGCGTATAAGCGATTTTGCCCCCTTGATATCAAAATCTTTCAATGCTAAGTTTCAAATTTGACAGCCTGCTCGTCATGACTGTCGTCATTTAAAAAGCCGAGGAGAACAGTAAAGGTTCTCTCCCGACTTACCTAAATGCTAGGACTTTGTTAGAGTCAACGCAGCGCCAACTGCGTGGAACAAAGGCCCAGATATAAACATATCTAGACTTTAACAAACTTCCCCCTAAATGGTAAGCGCAGAGAACTGTACTTTTGCTGCTGCCCTGGCTCCGTAAACTAAAAATTCACGGAGTTCGTGTTCAATGGAAGCAAGCTCTAAAAAAATTGCAATATTTGACTTTATTAAGTCAGATATTGGCATTAAGCAGATTGATTGCGCTATTCATTCTATTTATCGTAATTATACTTTCACTATCTTCTCCAAATTCATGTTTGCTTTGAACGAGGAGGGTGCTCGGTGATGATTACACAGCTTTCAGCATTTGAAATTGATACCTCACAAGCAATTAAACAGCTAGAGCTTTTGGGATATCAGCGAGGTGATGCTATTTATGTTCGGGCTTTCTTGCCTAAAGAAGACCCCCGTTACGCTCCTAACACAGGACGCAAAGCTGATAAACTCAACTTCAAACAAATTTTGCAGTGGCAGCAGCAGGGTTATGGCATATATTTTGTGATTAACGGCGGTGGCCATAAAGATGAAGACGTTCAACTGTGCCGTGCGGTCTTTATTGAGCATGATGATCTGGAAATAGAGTTACAGCGAAATTTGTGGCAAACGCTTTCGCTACCAGAACCAACCTTTCAAATCCAGACTCGCAAATCCGTGCATTCTTACTGGGTGTTTGAAAAACCCATCCCAGTTGAAGAGTGGAAGCAGTTGCAAAATGACTTACTAACCTACACTGGTGCTGATCCAGCCATCAAAAATCCCAGTCGGGTGATGCGATTGGCTGGTGCGTGGCACATCAAGCCAGGGGAAAAGCCGCAAAGGTGCGATATCATCTCGCAGTCTGGTATTAGGTACAACTATGAAAAATTGCGTTCCTCTGTGCCGTTATCGCAGAATCCTGAGTTAGTCCAACGAGAGCGTAAAACAGTGCAATCAGCAGCCAGTGCTTTTGCACACGAGCAACAGTACGCTCGGTATGAAGATATCTCTGTACCAGTGCCAGTTGCGGTGCCGCTCGAAGTCTGTCTCTCCAAGGAGTCTCGTACTCTGCTCAACTTTGGGGTAAACGAGGGGGGTCGCAATACCAATGGAGCCAAACTAGCACGAGACTTAATTGGCAGTGCCAATTATCTTACTAACATCGGTCAGCAGTTTGACGGCGACCCACAGCTATTGTTGCAGGACTACGCTAGTCGTTGTAACCCGCCGCTACCAGCTAAAGAAGTTGATGCTATCTGGAAGTCAGCCGAAAAAGACCACCCTAAACCCAGCTGTACTCCTTTATGTGTGGAAACCTGTATTAGGGCTTGGTACTGGAACACTTATATTAAACCGAATCAAAATTTCTTGGCTAGTTCTGGTAGTCCTGCTAGAAATCCTGGGTTTGGTAATGTTTTCGGTGTTGGGAAGAAGCCGCCTATTTCAGATGCCGCACTGCACGAACGCATTCTAGAAATTTTGAGCAGTTGTGATTCCGAGTCAGGGCGAGCGATCGCATTGATGGAGTTGGCGGCTTCGGTGAGCTGTCCCTATCGGCAGATTGAGCAGCTAGTTAAGCTACTTACTTTTGAAGTAGATTTGCAAACTGACACTTTAGTTGCCACGCAGAAGCTTTCATCTTTGCTTAAAACTCATCCTCACCAACTTGACCTTACCCGATTGCTTGAACCTCAGTTCGCCCAACTTCTGATTGATACTGCTAAGGCCATGCCGACAGCTCCTGAATTTTTATTTACGACACTCTTGGGAACTGCGGCATCTCGAATTGGATCGGCAGCGCGAGTAATTGTAAAGCCATCCGCAAAGTACGCTCAACCGATGGTGATGTGGACGAGCATTGTAGCTGAATCTGGTTCTATGAAAACTCCAGCCCAACGGTTAATTATCGATCCCTTAGTGGAATTAGAAGCTGAGGCTTTTGAGCGCTATCGGATGGAACTAGCTGAATACAACAAGCTGCAAACAGTGGGTAAAGGCAAAAAGCAGGACGACTCACAACAGGAGCCAGCAATAGCACCCACTCGCCAGCGCTATCTAACTAAGGACAGCACACTGGAAACATTGCAGCGAATTCATAGTGAAAATCCTCGCGGACTGCTGTACTACCGGGATGAACTAGCAGGGTTATTCAAAGCCCGTAATCAATATCGCGGTGGTTTAGGGGCTGATGAAGAGCAGGAACTCGATCAATTCAATGGGTCTGCAATTATCTACGACCGCTCAGACAAATCTGTATGCTTACCTAAGAGTGCCATCTCACGTACAGGCAGCATCCAGTGGGAAGTTTTAGCTACTATAATGGGTGACCACAACGACTGCAACGGCAATTTTGCTCGATGGCTGTTCTGTGCTGCAAAGTCTCCTAAACGTTATCTGCGGTTAGTTGGAGAAAGTACTGCTGCCGATACTGGTATCTCTCAAGCACTACGTCAACTTTACATAAAACTCGGCCAGGTGTCAGCACAAGATTACTTTCTAAGCACGGAAGCGGCTAAGTTTTTTGAGGCGTGGCAGCATTCTCTCGTAGATGCCCAAGTTGCTGAGGAGTCCTATGGACTGAGGGCAGTCTATCCCAAGATTGAAGCTTACACCACTAGGTTGGCACTATGGCTACACATCGTCAATGCTGTCTTAAGGGGTGAAACTCCGAGCCAAGTTATCTGTGGTGACACGATGGAAAAGGCCATTGAGCTAGCAGCTTATTTTCTGTGGCAGCATAAATTAATTCATGCTCAAAACTCTCCAGAATCTGGGCTGACATCTTGGGGTCTGAAAATACAGAAAGTGGCTGAACGTCTGGGAGGGGCTACAGCTTCCATGCTCAAGAGTAGCATCCGCGCTTTCCGCAAAAAACCGACTTTTGAAATCCGGCGACTGATGGAAATGATGGCAGCAGCAGGTTGGGGTCGCGTTGAAAATAAAGGGTCTAACTTAGTCTATTTGCCAAATGGTGTGCCACTGAATGAGATTGACAAAATTGACAGAAATTTGACACCTGTGTCAATCCTTAAAACCCAAATTACTCCTGGATTTGACAAAGAAATTGACTCATTTGACATAAATCTTAAGGCACCTGTTTCTTCAGAGAAAGTAACTAACCGCCACTCAAATTCCTCATTACGATTGAAAGATGTAGAGTTACGTCAATTTGTCAATTCAAACGCTCAAATGCCCACCGAAGAAGGTACTGATTTGATTGACAATAACTGTCAATTGGAGCGTCAATTGTCAACGGATGAATGGTCAAATATAGAATTTCTAGGCAATAGTCACGATGATGATTCGTCCCAGTTCCTTGGAGGAAATGATGTACCAACCCCTCTGCCATCAAATGGTAATGCTCCAGAAGCATTATCCGAACTTTTACGAGAATCTACTGAGTTATTAGGTATTAAAGCGAGTGTTGACTTAAATTTCCCGAATGCTACCGCCCAGACACTGCAAGATGTGAACCCAACTGTTACAGGTAGGAAATCAAACAACCGCAAGCTTCAGCCAGTCGAAATTTTGACGGCAGCTGGGGAGTGGATTGGTGGGTATTTTATTGATGCTTGTGTCACTGTTGCCAATTTAGTAGGGCGATTTAGTTTATTTGATGCAAAGGGGAGAATGCATGTCTTTGAAGGACAAATCCGAAGAGCATCATCAGGCTAGGTGCAAGCACACCTTTAACACCTACCTTTATTAGATTTGTCACAGTATCTTGTGTTCAATTTTACTCAAAAGCAAGGGGGTAAGACATAATGTAAAAACGGATAATAACTGTATATTAAGCTGATGATTTTCCGTACAAAAGTTTCAGCTGTTTTTAAAAGGTATCAATTATGACAGTTGAAAAACTTAAATTAAAACCCGATCAAGAAGTTAATGCAAACAAAAGCGACAAACGGGTAAAAAGAGGTGATAGTGAAATTTCAGTCACTATGACCTGTAACTCTTCTGAACAAGAGTTAGTAGAGCACGAACCCAAACCAAGGGAAGAATTTGCAACAGCTGATACTGTAGTTGTTGCGGTCGAAGTCCTAGAGGAGCTAACCGAGGAGGAAAAAGCTGACCGTCACAGATTGGAGCTAAAAATAGAACGGGCATTTTATGAAGCGGGTTGTGCCTTGAGGGAACTGCGGGAACGGCGGCTATACCGGAGTACTCATAGAAGTTTTGAGGAATACTGCCGCGATCGCTTTAATTATAGTCGCGACACTGCTTACCTGAAGATGGCGGCTGCTGTCGTCTATGACAATATTCAGAAATTTTTGCCGACCATTGGTCGGCAAACTCCCATGCCGACCAACGAACGTCAGTTACGTGATTTAGCTAAAGCAAATTTTGAACCAGAACTTCAAGCGGCTGCATGGTTACAGGGTATAGAAGAAGCTGGCGGTAAAGTTCCTAGCGGACGCATTATTAAGGGAATTGTGGAACAGCTCAAGGGAAAGCCTCTGCTTCTTGCCAGTGATTTTTGCCAAATAGGTGACGTGTTTACCTTAACTAGGTTAGAGGGTACTGAACGCAAATATAATGGCTGTTGGGCGATCGCAGTTGCCCTTAAAGAATTTAGTGTAGAAGTGGACGTTCATGACACTACTCTAAACGTGAAACCTGAAAACCTCAACAAAATTGATTCTCCGGAAGTACATCGCCAACTACCACAAATTAAAAAACGCATCAAGCGTTTGCGCGATTATGGAATACTAGATCGCTGTGCTTACACAGTGTTGGAGTCTCTGGGACGACAGACTTACCTGACCCCAGTCGAGGAAGGCTTGTTGGAATGGTTGGAGAAATATTATGGGGTTGATAGCTGAAACATAATAACTGGTCGATAGCAAAGCATCAAACGAGTATAAATAATATGAAAAGCATTATTAGTTGCCCCGGAAGCTAATAACAAGGGGTCGCCTTCAACGTCATTCTTCACTGCATTAGTCAATTTATTCAAGCTCTGTAAGGGGCGAATTTATCAAGATTAGGTTGTAGAAGATGTTACATAAAACTTTGTTATTCTTCTACAACGTGGATTCTACATAATTCTTGAAAACTGATGAGTAATTATTGAATAGACATCAGTTGCCTTTGTTGCAGCTTCTGAACAGCTTCTACCCATGCTGGTGCTCTTTTGCCATTAATGGGTGTAAGCTCTTGCCAGTGTTCTTGTAACTGGGCTTGTGTCATCTGAGGTAATTGAACATGCGCCCAATTGATAGCATCTTGAGGAGTTTTCCAATCTTTCCAAGGTTGCAGACTGTTCTTTTTAGTTGGAAATATCTCAATAAGGGTAGCTTCCAACCACAGGTGTGCTGCTTCATCCCGCATGAGATTTTGACGTGTCATTAGGAGTGTGATGCTTGATTGAATGCTGGCTGTACTCCACAATTGGGAGATGGTTGTAAGTTCCTTCCAAGTGTCCTCCTCTAATTGAGTAAGATTTCTGCCATTGGGGTTAGTTTTGCAGATAAGTAGGTCTTTAAGGAAATTGACAAGACTGGTGTGGATGGTGATTGGGTGCTTACCGCATGTAATCCAATCTTGGAGAATGCCCAAGTTACCCGTGATTTCCCCTCTGGCAATATTTTCACAGAAAGTGAGTAAATCGTGTTCGGGAATTGTACCTGATAATTCCCACACCCAATTAGGAGTAATTTCTCCATCGCCCAGTAGGGTTAGCTGATCGATAAGTCTGAGTGAGTCGCGCAGGTGTCCGTTACAAGCTTTGGCGATCGTGGTTACTGCTGATAGTGTGATGTCAATGCTTTCCTGGGAAGCAATCTCTACTAGGTAATCTACAACTGCTCTTGGTGAAACCCTCCTAAAATCAAACTTGTGACAGCGAGAGGTAATAGTTTCTGGTACTTTGTGTATTTCTGTCGTACAGAATACAAACACTACATGGACTGGCGGTTGTTCGACTGTCTTTAATAATGCTTGCCACGATTGGTGAGACAGGGCATGACATTCATCCACAATCAGGATTTTGTACCTGCCCTCAATTGGTTTGAGTTGGAGGTTGGACACTATTTCGCGAATGTTATCTACACCGGAGTGGCTGGCAGCATCAAGTTCGGTTACATCTACAGATGAGGAATTTGTGATAGTTTTACATGAATTACACTCGCCGCAAGGTTCAGCTGTAGCATTCTCTAATGATTGACAGTTAAGGGATTTAGCGAGAATACGGGCTGTACTGATTTTACCCGTACCCTTAGGGCCGGTAAATAGGTAAGCGGGTGCAATTTTCCCACAGGCGATCGTATTACTCAAAGTGCGAACAATATGCTCTTGACCGATAATTTGTGAAAGTTGTTGGGGACGATACTTTAGATGCAGTGGTGTGTACATATTCTTAGACTGTCAAATTTTATAAATGGAATTTGTGTATAACCAGCACTATTACTGGCTATACTTTTTGGTTTATACGGTTGTGGTTTCCAATTCCGGTTTAAGTTTTGCTTCCTGCTTGCGTTTGCGGGATTTAGGTTTGTTAGTAGCAGGTGTATCAGATGTAGATTTATCTTCCCGATTGATTGTTTCATCGGATACGTGCTCTGCTTCGGCGCTATTTTCTGCTACTGCTTCCGTGTCTGGTTTTGAGGTATCTTGAAGCTGCTGTGGTTTATTAAAATCCTGTACATCTACAGGCATAACTAGTGTTAGTTGGTCGAGTAACCCACCTACAGGAGAAATGATTACTGGCTGGAGAGGCTTGTTAAACCTGAACACGATTTCATCGGTTGAGATGTGCTTGAGTGCTTCTTGCAGGTAGCCACTATTTAGACCAATACCGATGTTTTCTCCAACACTGGTTTGCGTTTTGATAAGTAGAGAATCTACCGCATCGCCAATATCAGTATTACCTGTCATTAATGTTGCTTGCTGGTCATTGACCTCCCATAGGATTTTGACGATTTTGTGTTTTTTCTCTGCAAAATGGCTAATTCTTTTGAGAATTATTTCCATTCCCTTGCGTTCTACAACTATTTCGTTGGCAAAGCTTCTAGGGATAAAGCTGTTGATATTGGGGAATTGTCCTTCTAGCAACCTGGATGTAAGTTCAGCATTTGGCAGGATAAATTGAATAGTGTTTTTTCCCACCTTGAGGGTACAACTGCTGCTTTGGGCTGCGTTCGAGAGGATTTTTTCTAACTCGATAAGGCTTCTTCTAGGAACAGTGAATGAGAGTGGTTCGTAGCTTACTTCTAATTTGGAGGATACAAATGCAAGGCGGTGTCCGTCAGTGCTAGCACAACTCCAATTTTCACCTTGTAATTGAAAATGTACACCTGTGAGGACAAGTTTGGTTTCGTCAGTGCTGCTGCAATACAGACAAGATAAAAGTGCAGCTTGTAGCTTCTTGCTAGAGATACTGATAACGGTGGGGTTTTCTGTTTCTGGGATGCTTGGGAAATCTTCTGCGTTTCCTCCCACAATGCGACACTTTCCCGTACTGTGGCTGATTATGCAGCTGCGATCGCTAACCTCAATATCGAGTTCGCCTGATAGATTGTTAACCGTGTCGGCTAGTAGTTTGGCGTTTAGTGCTACTGTACCTGCTTGTTTTATGTTAACTACAGAATAAGTTTTGATACTAACATTTAGGTCAGTACCAATTACGGTGAGTTTGCCTGAGTCTGACGCTTCGATTAGCAGACTGCCAAGGATTGGGTCTACTGGTTTTGTAGATATGCCATTTTTGGCTGTATCAATGAGTTCTGCAAGTACAGATTGAGCAATTGTTAGTTCCATTTTGGTTGTATATCTTTTGTGGATATTCATTCACGAGTGCTAGTTGTTACTAGCACCTATGTTTGTTTTTAAAACAGTCAGTACGGTAAGTCCTCAATAACGGGAGTTGAAGGTGGTAGTGCCATTACTTCGTTTGTGGCTTTACCAACTAAACGGTGGTGTTCGGCGACAACAGCAGAAGTTTTACCAATGCGATAGCTAAACTCAGGGTTAGCTTGCATCAATGTTTGGAATTCTGCTTCTTTGTCCTCACAGAAGAATTCGAGGAAGTTGCTACCATCAGGGTTGGGAGATTTGTAGGATTCGACTACCGCTACCCAGGATTTATCGCGTTGGTTAATTGCTTCCTTGGGTTCGAGTGATGGTACGAAGGTGGGTTGGAATATACCAAGTCGGTGAAATTCTTGGGATTTTTCAGCAACAGGTACATCTGCAAACCTGGCGAACGCTACTTCTAGTTCCCGTTGGAATTGTTTATAAGCTTCGCCAAATCTAGAAGAAGCTACTCCCTTAATTGAGAGAACGATTGGTTTGCTGTGGAGGTTTTTGTTGTTCTCATCCACTAGGTTGATTA
>NZ_JAYKTT020000074.1:0-106288 GCF_038404745.2 Chlorogloeopsis sp. ULAP02
GTAAAAGTTTTTACCACTATCCATCATCCACTAACATTTATTTAGTACTAAAAACTACTGGGTCTAATCTCCACTAACGCAATGCCTAACTAACAGAAGAACTGCAAGGCTATCATTGCATCAGTGCGGAAATCAGACCCAGTATCAAATTATTAGCAATCTAATTAAGTAATCAGAGTTGCGGTTTTAGCTCGCAATTTTAGCGTCTGCTGCCACTACGAGAAGGTACTAAGCTCATGTAATCAAGTTCGGCTGCGCGAATATTTTGAGCATAGTTACCTTGGGGAGCGATCGCAGATGCCATGTCGGCATACTTGCGAGGATCGCCTTCTGCCAGTCGCCGTTCTTGGGCTTTACGGCTGTAGAAGTTCTGCAATGTAAAGCGCCAGTCGGTTTTGACGGTGCCAGCACTTTCTTGGAAGTCTTCGCCGTAGCGAGGAGTTACCAAGTTGTGGGGACGATCCACCAAACGCTTGCGTTGGTAGGGAACGGTATTTTCACCAAATGCTTCGGTGTATTCGTTACTGTCAATTAGAGCATCAACGAAGCCGCCAAATCCTTTGGTACCAATCACAATTGACCAAGCAATTTCTTCTTCTTTGTTATAAGCAGAACGACCTAAAAAGCGCTTGAGGCAAATATCGACGAGACGGTAGTTGTTATTAACCGAGACAACCAAGCGGTAGAAAGCTTCAGACTTAGCTAAACCACGAATAAAATCGCGTACTGTCAAAGAACCATTTTTCAGCTGAGATTCCAAGTGCTGTTGACGATTGAACTTCAGAATTTCATGCTCGCTGAAAACTTGGCGATAAGCTGCCCAAATGATATTTTGCCTGTCGCTATAAGAGCTGATATCTTCTAAGCGATAGATATAGGGTGTATCTTCATCTAGATCGGACGGGCCAAAGCTTGTAACCCGATGATTTTGGCTGCTGGGTTTATATTGAAGTAATGGCAGTGCCATTGGCAATTTCCCTCTTAAATTATCAACAAATTAAACAGAGCTTTTGGGAAAATAGAAGAAGGCTTGCGTGATTGCAATCCTATTTCATTAACTATTTTCCCGCATTCTGTTTAGAAGATAGAACTGTTTACAAACCAATTTAGTACGAGCAAGAAAGTGGCGATCGCAGAAAATCCAACCAGTACAGCTGATAACATTCTCCAATCGACTTTTTGAGGATAGGCTGACGCAGCCAAAAACTTATACCATTCGGTATCATGTACCCAACTGGTTTTAACAATACCTGCTTTGTCGCGATAGTCTGCACCATAGCGCGGGGTAAAGCTGAATGGTCTGTCTATTGACATCCGCTTGCGCTGATAGGGTACCGTATTGTCACTAAAGGCTTGCTCATACTCTTGAGAGTCAATCAATGCATCTACAAATCTTGCCCAACCGCGAGTGGCGATTTGAATAGACCAAGCAATTTCTTCTTCTCGGTTGTATGGAGCACGACCTAACAAACGCTTCAGACAAATTTCTACTAGTCGATAGTTATTATTAGCTGCAACTACCAACTGATAAAATCGGTCTGATTTTGCCAATCCACGGATAAAATCGCGTACTGTGATCGATTTGTTTTTGAGTTGAGTTTCCAGAGCTATTTGACGGTTAAATTGAAGAATTTCTTGTTCGTTAAAAACTTGACGATAAGCTGCCCAAATTAATTCTTCAATTTCGCCACTAGACTTAATATCTTCAAGACGATAGATATAAGGAGTATCTTCATTAATATCTGTCGTTCCAAAGCTACTAACTCTCTGATTTTGGGTAGTGGGTTTATATTCGAGTACAGGTACTACCATATTTTTATTCACCTCATTGCATGATTTGGCACTTTAGAAGGTTATGCGATTTATACCTTAGGAATTCTCAAGTAAATCTACCAACCTTCTAAATTGTGTGAACTTATTTTGGATTTACCCAGACCCACTTTTGGATGTTTGTTAGTTGTTGGTGATTAGTTGAATTTTCTAGTAACAACTAATGTGCAGACGCGAGGAACCGAAGCGTCTCTACCTACTAACCACTATCCATTTCAGTTTAGCTTAACGGGAAACTAGCGCTAGGACTAACGGACACGGGAATACCTTGTGGTTGAGTATTCCGAGTGGTGTCGGGAATTGTGATGTTGGCAGTACTAACAGGATTGTAATTAACTGTCTTAATCTCAATTGACTTGGCTAGATCCAAGAAGTTCTTAATATCACCCGACTTATAGCGCTCATTTTCTAATTTGTCTCGCCAGTAGTTACCATAGCGAGGTGTAACCAAATTAAAGGGTCTATCTTTGAAGCGGCGACGTTGGTAAGGAACTGTATTATCACCAAAGTTGGTTTGATATTCTTCACTGTCTACCAAAGCATCAATAAAGCCGCCAAAGCCTTGAGTAGCAATTTTAATTGACCAAGCGATTTCTTCGTCTTTGTTGTAAGATGCACGACCCAAAATACGTTTGAGACAAATCTCTACAATTCGGTAATTAGAGTTTGTCTCTACCACTAACCGACGAAAACCTTCTGATTTTGCCAAACCTCGGATGAAGTCGCGCACAGTAATTGCTCGGTTTTTCAATTGAGATTCTAAATTTTTTTGGCGATAAAATTTGAGGTTTTCGTGTTCGCTGAATATTTGTCGATATCCAGCCCAAATTAATTCTTTGATTTCGCTTTCAGTAGGAGAGTCCTCTAAACGATATATTCTTGGAGAATCTTCGTTAGGTACTTCGTAACCAGCAACACGCTGATTTTGGGAACTGGGTTTGTATTCTAGTAAAGGTATTGACATTGTAAATATTTGTCCTTTGTTATTTGTCATTTGTCCTTGTCATTTGTTTTGTTTTTGTGTGAAAAACCAATGACTAACGACCAATGACTAATGACTATTTAAGTTGTTTTGTTACCAGGAATGTAACGATAAGGTAGAGCAACTGATGCGGGTTTTACAGTTGGAGGAGGAGTTGCAGATTCGCGGGTTGTATCGGGAATCTGTGCTACAGCAGCAAAATTTCTAGCGCTATCTGCTGTACGCTGGTAATTCATCCCACCTGGTGCGATACTAGCTGCCATTGACAAGAATGTAAAAGGAATTGCTTGACGAACGCCGCGTTGTACTGATTCTCCTGCACGTACAACTTGATAGAAGGTTTGACCTTCTAAAGAACGTGTAAGCTCTTGATTACGCCAGTAATCAGCGTAACGGGGATTGACTAAATTAAAAGGACGGTCTTTGAAACGACGGCGTTGGAAAGGTACAATGTCGTCACCAAAATTTTGGCGGTACTCTTCACTATCTACTAAGGCATCAATAAAACCGTGCAAACCTTTAGTCGCAATTACAATCGACCAAGTAATTTGCTCATCTTTGTTATAAGTAGCACGTCCTAAAAACCGTTTGAAGCTGATGTCTACTAAACGGTAGTTAGAGTTTGTTTTTGCTACTTCTTCGCGGTATACTTCAGATTTACCTAAGCCTCGGATAAAGTCGCGAATGTTAATTGCCCTGTTTCGCAACTGCGATTCTAGGAAAGATTGGCGATAATTTTCTAAAATTAGGTGTTCGCTAAAGATTTGCCGATAGGCTGCCCAGATAATAGCGTCAATATCTGAATCTGAAATCGCGTCCGTTAATCGATATATTGTTGGCGTGTCTTCGCTGGGTACTTCGTAGCCTTCGACACGCTGATTTTGTGTGGAAGGAGTAACAGAAAGTAATGGTATTGGCATCTGTAATTTTTACCTTGTTTGATGGAGATGGAGGGATAGGGGATAGAGGCTAGAGGCTAGGGGCTAGGAATAAAGAAATCCTAATACCCAATCCCCGGTACCTAATCCCTAGTCCCTATTTTTGAGCTAGCTGCACGCGAGCGCGGATAGCATTCTCTGGATCAAAAGCCAATATTTCTGCAAGTCTTGCTTGAATTGGCTGTTGTAACTCAGGGTTTTTTGCTAAGGCTTCTAAACCAACAACAGCAGCATAACGAATTGACCAATCTGCATCTTGAGAGATGAACAGCAGAGTTTCCAGTGCTTTAGTTAATGCTGTTTGGCGTTCTGAGACTGGTAGCTTTGCAAAGTGCAAATTTCCCAATCCTTTAGCAGCGGCACGACGGACACTGGGAGCAAAATCGGTGGCTGCTGATGCTAGCAATACATCTAAAGCACGCGGATCGGCGATCGCCGCTAAAGCTCGAATTGAATAAGCTCGTGCGCCATAGTTATAATCATCGATTTGTGCTAGCAATTGTGGTACCGAAGCTTCTCCTAACTCCGTTAGTCCAGTTACTGCTGCTACTGCTGCCGCTGGGTTGTTATAGCCAAACACGGCAATTAAAGTGGGAATTGCCGCTTCATCTTTTACATCTGCCAATTTTTGTACTGCTGCGATCATCTGCGCTGGTGAGTTTGCTTCTGCTACGGCGCAAATTAATTGTTGGGTATCAGTCATTAGTCATCAGTCATTGGTCGTTTGTCATTTGTGATTAGCTTTGAACAAAGGACAAAGGACTAATAACAAATGACTACAAAAGTGAATCCATTAAGTTCATGACTCGAATGGCATCCACTCCAACAGAGGAAGCATCTGACTCCTGTTGAAGTTGATGCTCTAACAAGCCTTTGAGGGCTATGAGTTTAAAACTATTTTCTACCTTGGCATTAGCGATCGCATCTAATGCTGGTAGATACCCAATTGCACCCAAATCACCCAAGGCTACACGGCGTAATTGCAAATTGCTATTGTCCAACATTTTCACCAAATATTCTCCATAGGAGACATCTTGTGTTAGTTGGTACATTGCTCTTGCTGCTGCACATTGCACTCGTGGCACTGGATGCTTAAAGAAGGGTTCAATGAGAGGAACAGCCTCAGTCGCACCAATAGCTCCTAAGGCTTCTAATACTGCTTCGTAAGGTTGGGTTAGGTGAGGACGTCCTGGTACTTGAGATGCGGCTGCTACACCCCCGTCTAGCAGCCGCATCAGTGCTGGTGCAGCAATCATATCTCCCAGCATTTCTAGAGATTGAGCTGCTGCCTCGCGTACATAAAAGTCAGAGCATTCCAAACACTTAATTAGTCCTGGTAAAGCTCGTAAATCACCTATTTTACCGAGTGCTCTAGCAGCATTGCGTCGTAAAGGATAGCCTCCCATTTCGGTTCTGTCGGCTTCATCTTCTAACGCCACAATGAGGGCATCTACAGCAATTGGCTCACAGACGCGAAATTTACCCAACCACCAAGCAGCATAATAGCGGAGACTTAAATCTGGTGATGATAGATTGGCGATCGCTTGCTCTTTTGTCAGTGGCGGCGCATTTTCTGCGGAATATTCTTCCGCCATTGGTTCTATCATTCCTAGAACTTAATTTTCTGTTTCCGAGGTCAAAGGCTCAATTTTGATGATTCTACCGCCCATGCGGGTAATCCGCTGCATTTCTTCGTTCATGCGGTTGTATGGCACGGTCATAAATACGCTGCCACTGCGACGGATGTCGTAGCTATTTTTGTCATTTTCTTCGTTTTGGCGCAAGCCTACGACTTCATAACGAAACATCCGGCTGTTTGCACTAGAAATGCCATTAGCACCAACTGTGGTTTGACCGAACATCCTTGTTTACCTCTCCTGTGGAATTAGCTTTTAGGCAATTGTTAGGAGTTAGGAGCTAGAAGTTAAGAGTTAGGAGTTAAGAATTAGGAGCTTAGAATTTGTATTTTCTTCAACTCATAACTCATAACTCATGACTCATAACTCTTAACTCATAACCCCCACTCCTAACTCTCGACTTGATTACGCTGGTGTAACGCTGACGATTTTGCCACCTTGACGTACAATTTGCTGAATTTTGTCCGAAAGTCGCTCGTAGGGTACGACAATTGCGTAGCTGCTACGACGCACGCTAGGAAATCCAGGATTGCGCTGTCCGGTGACTTCGATCCGATAAACCCGATCCCCTTCTCCGACAGCATTTCCCATATTTTTTCTGGGCGTTACATCCGTACTTGCACGGTAACCCCAGTTAGAATTGCTGCCAGAAGGCCCAACAATTGAGGACGCGCTGTTAGTTCCCAATTCCCTTGCCAGACGGGTTTTGCTGCCTTCTACTTGAGCGCGATCGCTGTTGGCATAACCCCGGTATAAACGGAACATCCGGTTAAAACCAACTGTTTTTTGTCCGGGTTGGGTTTCAAAACCGCGGTAATATGGGACAACATTGTCGCCAAAGTTGTTTAGGTATTCGACTGAATCAATGTAGGAGTCAATTTCAGCATCAAACCCTTCACTATGGTATAGGTCTAAGTGATAAATTACCTCAGACTCATCGTAGGGAGCACGACCCAACAAATGCTTGTAGTTGAGTTCGATAAACCGAGTTTGGAAGTTGTTGTAGAAGAATTTCTTTTTGTAGAGTTCTGACTTGGCAACGCTACGGACAAACTCCCGCACTGTCAGGTTACCATCCCGCAGGAGTGATTCTGCACTCACAAGGCGTTCTGATGCCATGATGTAGTCATTACCTAAAACTTGCCGATATACGGCACGGATGACTATTTCCACATCATTTCTGCTTGCGTAGGGACGCAGCTCAACTTTAGCCGTATCGCTAAAAGCCTCTGTTCCCAGCCTAGATGCTGCTGCTGTAATCGCCATATTTCTCTGTCCCCCTATTTATTTACACGCTGACATTCTTTGCGTGTTTGATAAATATTTTTTATCAATCCCCAGATACAACTATGCCCGGAGCTTGATCCAACTGCCAGGTAATTCCAAACAGCTGCATCCCTCTCCGGGCATTACGCTATCTAGCTGAGAGCGTTGATTGCGTAATCAATGTAGGTGTTGGCTTCGTTAGCAGCTTGACCAGATAAACCGTGGTTACCTTTGATGTATTTCAAAGCTTCAACGTACCAGCTGGGAGACAAATCGAAAGCGCTGTTGATTTCAGCCAAACCAGCAATCAAGAACTCATCCAGAGGGCCAGTGCCACCAGCAACCAAGGAGTAGGTGATGATCCGCAGGTAGTGACCGATGTCACGAGCACACTTAGACTTACCACGAGAATCAGCAGCGAACTGAGGTCCACTGGTTTGGGTGGTGTAGGGGTACTTCTGATATACAGCTTGAGCAGCACCATCAATCAAGCGTTGCGCGTTGGAAGTTAAAGCGCGAGCAGCTTCCATGCTAGCAGCAGCACGCTGAAAACGACCGTTAACAGCTTGTAATTCAGTGTTGCTCAGAAAACGTCCTTGGGTATCAGCAGCTGCAATTGCTTCGGTAATTGGTGTCTTCATGATCTAGAATCTCCTTAAAGTTTTGTAACTTATAGCCGAGATACCTATACTTTGGGTTTCTGGGCTTTTTTTGTTTTGATGTTAATTAGGCAACTGCAGCAGCAGCGCGATCAAAGTAGCTAGCCAATTCAGAAATCAAGGAGTTGCAATCACCTTTGGTGATACCGTTGGGGTCGTTAGCAATGTTGATTGCAGCTTCTTTCATCTTTTGAACACCAGCTGCTACGGAAGAACCGGGAGTACCCAAAGCTTGGTAGGTTTCGCGCAAGCCGTTCAAGCAACGGTCATCCAAAACACTAGCGTCACCAGCCAATGCAGCGTAGGTAACATAGCGCAAGATGATTTCCATGTCGCGGAGGCAAGCAGCCATGCGACGGTTTGTGTAAGCATTACCACCAGGAGCAATCAACTGGGGCTGCTCTTCAAACAAAGAGCGAGCAGCGTTGGTTACGATGGTGGAAGCATTGCTGGTGATGCGGTTAACAACATCCAAGCGCTTGTTACCGTCTTTAACCAGATTGCTTAGAGCATCTAGTTGATCGCTGCTCAGGAACTCACCTCTGGAGTCGGCTTGAGAAACCACCTTGGCAAATGCGTCTAACATGGAATATTCTCCTAATTCCTTAGTTGAGTGCTGTCTTGATTAAAACTGGCAATGTTTTATCAATGTGGATTGGTTAATCACAGACCATGAATGAGAGCGTTTCTCTTTTTTTTCTGAGTCATCCCCCATTTTTCAAGTTAAACGAGAAAAATGAGAAACTGGAGTGTTTTTATGAGAAACTGGCAAACTTTACGAATTGATTGCCATCTTTAACTTTTGCCTGCTGTTTAACCCCTCCAGCTTATGTTTATACAATGCTATAGGGGCATTATCTGTTACAAATTATGAATAAATGAGATAGACCAATAAGAAAAGCCTCAAAAGCTTTACATACAAGGGCTGTAACTGAGAATAAGCAGTGATTTTATGTAACAAAACTTTGTAAATAATCGAAATGAGGCGCAATGTTTCTTTGTTTAGATTTTTTTAACTTTTGCCACAAGTCATATAAAACAACCTATTGAAGTTGTATATAACTTTGGTAGACATAGGGTAATGTGTAAAGATTTCTTAACAAAAAAGTTCTAAATATTGCGGCTAGTTGCTGAAATTTGTCACGACTAGAGAAACTTGAGGAGAACGGTAGGTATTAATACCAAAAACAATGCTGCTGTAAAAATAGCATTACAGCAGTTTTGTGTAAGGTGGAGAGAATTCCTGTAGGTGGGTTTCCTGCCGTGGAGAACTTCAAAGCATTGAGCATTAATTCTCAAATGTTTACCAGATTGGCTTTAAAGGGCAATGTTTACCCTACTGCTGTGAGAACAGCATCAAGAGGGGAGAAGACAAAAGTATTTGTATCTCCCAATCCTGCTCATATTTTGATTCTCCAGTCTGTAGCTTCTATAGCAGAATTTTTTCTAAAGCTGTTGCGATTCGCGATCGCACAACTTGATCCGGTTCTCGATCAAATGCTGTCATCAAAGCAGAGTGAGCTTCTGGGGTAGCAATTTCCTGTAAAGAAACAGCAGCGGCATAACGCAGCCCCCAATCTTCTGGAGTCAGCAATGCCCAAGTCAGTTTTTGGACAACACCAAAGATAGTTTTTGCGTCTTTTGTCGTACTGCCTATTTTTCCTAATCCACGTGCAGCAATACGACGTACATTACCTTGACAATGATTTGCAACTTCTGTACCGACTACCTCTGCTAATAAATCAGATGCTGTGCGATCGCCAATTTGGGCTAAAGCTTGAATGATATATGCTTGTAAACCTTGATCGCGAGAGTTATAGTAAGCACTAATCAGTGGTTCTACGGTTGCAGGTGCTAGCTTTACTAAAACTTTAACTGCCGCTGCACTCACAGAAGGATGATGATGACTTAGGGCTTGAATCAAAGCAGAAATCACTGCAATTTCCGTAGTTTCACTAGCAGCTATGGCAGCAATTGCAGAAACTGCATCTGCTGGCAATGAAGCAGAGTTTAATTGAGAAATAAGTTGCTTGTTGTCTGTAAATTTTAGTGTATTCATTCTTGCTAGAGATAATGCAGACATTAAAAAAGGGACTAGGGACGCTTGAAGAGGACAAGGAGCAGGGGAGACAATCAGACTTGGGGCAAGAACGTGAATGATAATTCTCCGTGTCCCCGCGTCCCTTTGTCCCCTTGTCCTCTTACTCCGTGTCCCCGCGTCCCTTTGTCCCCTTGTCCTCTTCCCAATCCCCTTCACAATTGAATTAACAAATCATCAATTGCTTGGAACAGTAACTGTGTTATTTCTTTGTCAGAGTCTTTCTTGGACGTATTTGACGCTAGAGTTGGGGATGTGTTGTATCTATCACCATCTCCGCACAGGCGATCGCTAGTTAACAAAGCTTCGAGAATACGCTTCAAATTTAACAGCTTTAAACTGTTGGCAACCGGAGCTGCGAGAATCGCATCTACAGCTTGGCGATGCCCGACGGCTCCCAAATCAAATATTGCCGCCCAGCGCAAATACATATTGTCATGATTAAGATTTTTGACAATACGTTCAATGTATTGGGGTTCTTGAGTTAAAAGATACAAATATCGCGCCGCAGCGCATTGTACTCGCTCAGAAGAATGATTAAGATAAGATTCTATCAGGGGACGAGCAGACCATACTTGCAAAGTGGCTAGCGCTTCAATTAGAGCTTCATAAGGCTGCTGTTGACTCGATTGTAGGAGATTCAGCAAAGGATTAACAGCTTGCTTGTCACCCATAGCTGCTAGAGCGTGAATCACCGCTTCTCGCAAACCCATATCCTCATTACATTCCAACGCTTTAATCAACGCTGGTACTGCTTGCGGATTTTTGAGTTGCCCTAACGCCCGTGCAGCTTGACGGCGTAGGGGATAACCTCCTGATGGGATGCGATAACCATCATCAAACAGAGCTTCACATAATGCCGTACAACCCGCTTGTACTTGATGCTTTCCCAACCACCAAGCAGCGTAATAGCGGATTTGATTATCTTCACCACTTAATGCTGCGATCGCTGCTTCCGGAGAAAGAATTGGTTCGGTAGAATAAGCAGCAGTCATAAAAGTAAAGTCAAAAGTTAAAAGTCAAAAATTAAAACTAAAGACGCGGAGAAAGAGGATGGGGGGACAAGGGGAAGGATCGCGACTCATGTCTTTTCCCCGTGTCACCGTGTCTCCACCTCCCCGTGTCCTCTTCTACGAGGCTGGCGTAATTTTAACTATCTTGCCACCACGCTTGTGAATTTCTTGGTATGTGGCTGAAAGTCGCTCGTAAGGTACGGTATAAATTTGTCTGCTGCGACGTACTGCTACTTTCGTATTTAATGTACCAGTAATTGCTTCGACAACAAACATCCGAGAATCTCCTAATGCAGGAGAACTGATTAAAGTCGGTGCGGCTGATGTAAAGCCACCAGCTGGTGATGAAGGTGGCACGATCATATTTGGCATATTCATCGAAATTTTTGACCGTAGCCGCGAACCTTTGCTACCAAATTGAGCGTTATCGCTGTTACCCCTACCACGGTAAAGCTCGAAAATACGGTTATATCCTACGGTTTTCATCCCAGGAATTGACTGAAAGCCACGGAAATAGGGAACGACAAAATTACCGAAGGCATTGTCGTATTCTGGGCTATAAATGTAAGATTCTATTTCAGCATCGTAACCACCAGACGCATAAAGATCTACGTGGAATGCAATTTCTGATTGATCGTAGGGTGCACGTCCCAGCAAATGCTTATAGTTCAATTCAATGAACCGCACTTGAGAATTCTTGTAAAAGAAGCACTCTTTGTAAAATTCGGATTTTGCTAGAAGCTCAACAAATTGTTTGACGCTTATTTTACCGTTACGCAATAAAGCTTCGGCACTTGTAAATCTTTGGCTGGCATATACTCCTTGACGCCCAAAAACTTGCTCGTAGGCTGCCCGAAATATCAATTGCAGCTCATCTTCACTCCAATTTGAGCGCAATTCAACTTTGTTGCCGATTTCGTCTCTAATTCCAAAGCGTTCTGCGACTGAAGTAGTCATCTTGACAATCGCTCCATTCTAAATCGTTTCTTTTTAAAACACGACTAATGGCTAATTGCCAATAACTAATTGTTAATTGCTAAATGCTAATTGTATTTTTCATCAGCTATTAGCCATTAACTATCAGCCACTAACCATTAGCCATTAAGCAAGGACAAAGACACTAGCTGTTTGGGATTAGCTTAATGCGTTAATTGCATAATTAATGTAGGTATTAGCTTCACCAGCAACGTCACCAGACAAACCATGATTGTCGCGGACAAATTCAAGAGCAGCTATGTACCAGCTAGGAGATAAACCAAGAGCGTTGTTGAATTCCTTCAAGCCTGCAACTACATAATCATCCAAGGGGCCAGTACCACCAACTACACAGCAGTAGCTAATAGTACGAAGATAGTGGTCTATATCACGCACGCACTTAGATTTACCTTCTGGAGTGGAAGCGTATTGTGGCCCTTGCATTTGAGTGGTGTAAGGGAATTTTTGATAAACATGATTGGCTGCAGCTTCCGCCCATTTTTTACCATTTTGAGCAAATGCTCTGGCGGCTTCTAAGCCAGCACGAGCACGATTAAAACGACCAAATACTGCTTGTAATTCAGTGTTGCTTAGGTAAGAACCGCGAACATCTGCGGCGGCGATCGCTTCAGTCAATGGGGTTTTCATAATTTGCTTAATCTCCGAAAACTTGTCAACTAACTACTAAAAAATTTGGAAAAATCTTTGCTTCAAATGCCGCACATTTAACTGTATTTTTATGTCCTCTGTAACGACAAAGGACATTTTCAACAAAGTGCAATGTCCGACAAAAACATATTAAGCAACAGCAGCAGCAGCACGGTCAAAATAACTAGCTACTTCAGACATTAATTGACTACAATCGCCTCTGGTAATTCCATTGGGATCGTTTGCAATTTGAAGTGCAGCTTCTTTCATTTTTTGAATTCCAGAAGCGACAGCATCACCAGGAGTACCAAGAGCTTGATATGTTTCACGCAAACCGTTTAAGCAGCGATCGTCCATAGCACTGGTGTCGCCAGCTAGTACGGAATAAGTTACATAACGCAGAATGAATCCTAAATCGCGGATGCAAGCAGCTTGGTTGCGATGGTGGAAGCAAGCACCGCCAGGATTGAATACTTGCGGACGTTCTGCTACTAAAGCACGATAAGCATTCGCCACAATGGAGGAAGCATTGCTAGTGAGTCGGTTAACTACATCCAAGCGCTTATTGCTATCAGCAACTACTGCCTGGAGAGCATTAATTTCATCACCACTCAGGTAAGCACCTTTTTTATCAGCTTGTTCAACGACTCTAGAAAAAGCGTCAAGCATTTTTTATTTTCTCCTCGAATTTATGGCAGCTATTTCAAACTGTTGTAGTTAGCTTTTTTCGGCTCAAAGTAATTATTTTCTCAAGACAGATAAGCAATATAAAACTGGCAATTATTGCACATCAATAGTTGGAAAACATCATAAATATGTGCAACAGTTTGCTCAAAAATTTTTACGTTTGTCTTGATATTGGTAATTACTTTCAAACCTTGTTCGTATTTTATATATTGCTTGTATTCTTTTTTTGTGAACTTTATTTAATAAGTGTAAAACCCTAGCTAATTATCCACAATTGATTGAAGTATCAAGCTTTTTGCTATATTTAAGTTGAGCCTATATTTACAATTGAATACTTTTGTTTATCTAAGTTAATAAAATCTGGCTGTAGAATATTTTGTAACAAAAACAACAAATAATCTAAACTTATCTCGCATTAATAAAGCCTAGTTAAATTTAGCGCATCCTGCTCTATCAAAAAATTCTGTATTTTATATAACTTTTTTCTTATCTTCTTCGCTGAGTCAAAATACTTAAAACTCAAAAACCAAATTTACTTAAACCATCACGACAAAGCTCAGATATTTCCCGGTTTAACTGTAACTTTGATACTGGGGATCGCGTAAAGTTCTGTAAAGATGAGTTAAGAAAATTCTGAAAAATTTCTCATTTTTATCTCTAGCGAGAGATGCCAATTCGGCGTCGCAAAACTTCTAGCAGAGTTGTAAAAGTTTCGGGAACAGGCGCAGTGACTTCAACCCAGTCTCCAGACAATGGATGCCGCAACCTCAATCGCCAGGCATGAAGTGCTTGCCCTGGTAAATTTACACCTACAGAATGACCTGAACTATAAACAGGATCGCCGACAATAGGATGACCAATATGGGAACTATGGACACGAATTTGATGGGTACGTCCGGTTTCTAGTTGAAAGTGCATCAATGTATAGTTGCCCAAACGTTCTAATACTCGCCAATGGGTTACCGCAGAACGTCCACCTTGTTCTACGGATAGGATAGCCATTTTTTTGCGATCTACAGGATGGCGGCCGATCGCTAAATCAACTGTACCGCTTTCAGTTTTCGGCGCACCATAGACAATACCTAAGTATTCTCTACGTGCAGTTTTAGCTTTGAGTTGTGCTTGTAGGTGTTGATGAGCCAATTCGGTTTTGGCAATAGCGATCGCTCCTGTTGTATCTTTGTCTAGTCGGTGGACAATTCCCGGACGCTGTACTCCACCGATTCCTGGTAGGTTGGGACAATGAGCCAAAATCGCATTCACCAGGGTACCATCTGGATGACCTGGTGCAGGATGAACTACTAACCCCGCAGCTTTGTTAAGAATCAGCAGTTGATCGTCTTCGTAGAGGATGTCTAGGGGAATGTCTTCTGCTTGCAGTTTGAGGGGTTCAGCAGCGGGAATCTCTAGCATGATGCGATCGCCTGCTTTAACATTTGCCTTTTTAGACGTGCAGACTTTGCCATTAACTTGGATGTTACCTTGTTCAATTAACTGTTGAATACGAGAACGAGATAAATCTGTTAACTTTTCGGCAAGGTAGCGATCAAGACGTTCTCCCTGTTCTTCTACTTGTAAACTAATTTCGGTCACAGTTGCGTTGATTGAATTTCCAGTGTTTGTAGTTTTTGTTAGTGCTGGTGATAACTTCAATAGTCTGCCATCAAGACATTCAACTCGCTTTACTCAGATATAGATCATATTTCGACTGCCACAAGTTTTGGAATAGTAACTTTAGCTATTTTAACGAATTACTCTAAATACACGGTACAAAAAGCTTGAAAAATAGTAGCAATCTTGGCATAACATCCATTATCATTTTCAAGCTTAAAAATTTACTCTCGTCACACAAGAATATTGTTTCTTAGATAACAGACTGTTTTCATCTGTAATTTACTACACAAAAAACATTAATATTTTGATACTCAATTACAATAATTTTGATATATCAGTATTTTATCTTGCTGTTAAAAATACATTATTTTTAAACTCGATCCGGAAAATCTTTAACATAAAAATGATTAGGATTTTTTGTATTTATCAAATGTCTTATTAAAAAATATTCTTTCTGTATGTGCAGTCTGTCATTAAATAAGTAGATAGTGGCAAAGTAGTTAAATTACCTGTCTTTTCTGTATGTATAATATATTATCTAATGGCTATTGATTGAGTTATTAATTACTCAGTTCCAGTTTAATTTGAGCAATTTTTATTCTGATTTATATTTTATCCGGATTCAAATCAGATTCTTTGAATATCTATTTCAGTAGTAAAGAGAATAGTATTTTTACTGTTGCTTATGATTTCGAGTAAGCTTACCTAATACTTAATCACACGAGATTGGAAAAATGTAAGAACAAAAAAATAGAACTAATAGCGATATATTACTGATAAATACTGGAGTAATAGCAACTGTGAATATATCAAATTATTCAATTTTACACACAATCTAGATGTTTTTTATAATTTATTTTGCATAAATGCATTCATAGTTACTATTTAATAGATATAAAAGCATAAAATCCTGCGCATTTTTGTTATTTGGATACAAAATATAAGCAGTCAAGAGTAAATTTATCATTGTCTTTACTATGATCATTAAAATAAAAAGTTTTCATGTTTTGTTTAGTTAATTCAGTATTTTTAATACATTTCGTAATTTTTTTTTGTTAAAGTGTAGTAATCTAAAAGTTAGGAATAAGCTTTGATTTTGACTATGCACTACACTTTTTTATTTGGCTCAAAATTAATAAATTGAGCAGAGATATTTTGTAGGGTGAATCTTCATCCAGATCATTAGGGCAATTCTCCAAATCATCAGAGCTAAACTTTAGAATTTATTTTCGTTACATATGAAGAAACTTTCTTCTTCTAGACGAATAACAGTTGCATCTTGTAATTTTCTGTTGCTGAGTCAAGCATCTACTCAGCAATCATATCGTGGGAGTTAGTTATTAGTGTCGTACCAGCGAAGATTTTGCTGTGGTTGAAAACAGAACTTCACACAACAGCATTGTCTGTAGATCGGGTGCTAGAGACAGTGAACAGTAAACTTTTAAGGGAAACTGTTCGTGGATACTCAATACCCGATCCTCGCTCGCTAGTACCTAAGATAGACACTTGTTTCATGGCAACAATTTAAGCCATTTTGGTATTTGGCAATAGCAAGGATACTTACCGAATTGAATTTGTAAACCTTGATTTCAATTGAGAGCCATAGCCATGAAGGTACTTCCTATAAATAGATACAGATTTTATCAATCACTACAACCACTATTTCTCCTCAAAAAAATTACGAGTAAATCTACGACTGGTTGTTTGCAAGTTTTTACAGCTTCAGCCTCTTGGTTAATCTATGTACGGGAAGGAAAATTAATTTATGCCTGCTGTACAGAGAAAATGTTTGAAATCCTTTACAAACACCTACAGCATTTCAGCCAAAAAATTCCTACTCTTCATCATGGAATTAAAGAACACCTGCAAGCAATATTTGAAACTGGCATCGAAAATCAAGCCATACCTAATCCAGATTATTTAGCTATTTGTTGGTTAGTTAAGCAGAAGTATATTACGCCTACCCAAGCTGGAATTTTGATAGAACAGTTGGCGCTAGAAATTTTAGAATCTTTTTTGAGCTTAAAAGAGGGAAGTTATGAATTTACTTCCTATAGTTTTCTCGATGAGATGCCAAAGTACTGCCATCTGGATATACGTTTACTCGTCGAATGCTGTCAAAAGCGATCGCAGCAACGCCTACAAAGTAAATCCTCACAAAGTAGTTTGTTCACCACCAATACAAAATCGGCAAGAGTTGGTGCTACCAATGTGAACACGCCACATCAGCAGCATCGTCAAGTTGTAAATCCTGCTGAGTCGAAATCGACATTATCAAAACCAAGTAATCATCAGGTTTTAACTAACCCTGTTGTCACTGAAAACCAAAATAGTCGCTCTATTACCCAGACATCTACTGAGAAAAAAGTCTACAAAGTTTTGTGTATTGATGACAGTCCAATAGTAGTTAATACTATTCAAAGATTTTTAGATGAGCAAATTTTTTCTGTTGTTGGTATCAATGAGCCATTGCGAGGTTTAGTACATATTATTCGCCTTCAACCAGATATAATTCTATTAGATATTGAGATGCCAAATATAGATGGTTATGAACTGTGTTCTTTAGTACGCAATCATTCTCTTTTTCAAGAAACGCCTATAATCATGATTACTGGTAGAACAAGTTTTATAGATAAGGCTAGAGCTAAAATTGTAGGAGCTTCAGGTTTTTTGAATAAGCCTTTTGCTCAATCAGATTTAATCAAAATTATCTTTCAACATCTTGATTGAATTAGCACATACAGCAAGCAAGAATAGAACCAAAATGATATGAATTTTGAGAGTTGTGTTTTACGATTTGATAAATTTGATATTAGCTAGAGTAAAACAAAGCATATCACTTATTGGAAATTGACAAACATTTGACTATAGAAAATAGAGAAATCCTTAATGACTAATAGAATTGATGTCAACAAAAAAAACCGTAACTCTACACAAAATTCCTTTACAGTTCCATTAGAAACTGTAACTGTATTACAACCGAGAAGTTATTCTCCATATTCTCCCATTCGTAGCGTAATTATATGGATAAAGCAGGCGAGCTTACGCACTAAAGCGACTGCTTTTGCTGTTGCCATCTCTACCCTACCAATTTTAGGAATTGGAGCATTTACTTATTACTTAGTCAATCAATCTCTGACAAAAGAAATAAGTAAGATAAAACAAGCTAGTGCTATTGATTTATCACACAATATTCAACAGTTCATTCTGGCACGAACTGGAGAGGTTCAGTTATTTGCCAGTCAAAGTTTTCTTACTAACCCAAAGCAGAGAAATATTACTAGTTTTATAGAGCAGAAAGCAAGGATAAATAACTGGCAAGAAATTTATCAGTTTTATGAAAGCATAGCAATTTTAAAACTGAATGGAGAAGTATTTTTACAAACACAAGGACAATCAATTCCTAATCAAAAAAATCAGGAATATTTTCAAGCAATACTTAAAACCAATCAACCTTATGTCAGCCAACCATTTACAACAATAAATACAGAACAGTCAAAAATTCTCTTAGCTGTACCTGTCAAAGATAGTGTCACAGATAAAACTATTTATATTATTCAGGCAGTGATATCTGTGCAATCTTTAGCACAGACACTCAACAAGCTGCCAGGAATTCGAGATGAATATCATCTCATAGATGAGACAGGAAAGATTTTTTTAGCAAAGAACAAGAGTGATGTCGGTAAAGATGCTCAAAAAGTAATTCCAAGTTGGGAGCAACTGCAAAATGCGAATCAGATATTAACACGCATATTACCTGATAAAAAGGGCCATGCTGAAGACTTAACAACATACGTTCCCTGGCAAACAACAGAAGGTTTACCAGACTTAAATTGGAGCTTAGTTTTAAGTACAGATAAAGCTATTGCCTTGGCAACTCAAAGACAAATATTGCTGATATTAACAATTGGCATTGTCGTCACAGCTGTACTGGTAGGTGCGATCGCTGCAATTTTAGCTACCCGCCTTACCCTACCAATTCAAAATGCAACCATGGTAGTGAAAAAACTGGCTAGAGGTAACTTTGACACTCGAATTACCGTTCGTGGTGAAGATGAGTTTGCGACTTTGGGAGCCAGTATTAACCGCATGGCAGATCAACTGCAAGACTTGTTAAACAAGCAAAAAGCAGAAGCTGAACGCTTAAAGTTGTTCACAAACATCTCTGCCACAATTCGCCAGTCACTCAATTGCGAAGATTTATTTAACATAACAGTTACAGAAGCTCGACAAGCACTAGGAGCGCATCGAGTTGTTGTCTATCACTTTAATGCTCACGGGCGCGGGCAAGTAGTAGCTGAGTCTGTTGCTCCTAGTTTGCCTGTAACTTTGGGAGACACGATTGAAGATGGCTCAATTGCCAGGCAGCTAATGGAAGCATACTCAATAGGTGGGGTGTTAGTTGCCAATAATATTTTTGAGATGGATTTTGCCCCTGAGTATCTCAAATTAATGGAACAATTGGAAGTCAAAGCGATTTTGGCAACACCAATTCTCAAAGATAATCAAATCTTTGGTTTCCTGATGGCTCATTACTGCTGGGCGCCTCATGTTTGGCAACCCTTTGAAATTAATTTCTTAAGGCAGTTAGCAGTGCAAGTTGGGCTTGCTTTAGAAAGAGTGAGTTTACTAGAGGTGAGCCAGGCATTGAAAGACTTTGCCATTTACTTATCTGGAAATCTCAACAGCCAAGAAATCTACAGTTTAGCAGTTCAAGGAATCCGCAAAGCTTTAAAGGTGGATCGAGTTGTAATTTGTCAATTTGACGAGAAGTCGCAAGGTAACATTTTAGCTGAATCCGGAGTAGACGGTTTACCTTGCGCTGTAGATACAAAATTATCTGGTTTACAAGATTATATAGACAAGTATCGGCAAGGTGATGTGCTGGTAACCAATAATATTTACCAAGCAGGTTTTGCTGAGTCTTACATCAAACAACTCGAATCATTAGCAGTCAAAGCTCATCTAGAAGCACCTATTCTATCCGGAGGTAACGTGCTGGGCTTGTTGATTGCCCATCAGTGTACAAGAACCCGCGTATGGCAGCAGGCAGAAATTGATTTATTTGAGCAATTCACAAGACTTGTAGGATTAGCTTTAGAGCGAGCAAATCTTTTAGAGCAAAGCGAAAAAGCTTCTGTGCTCCAACGTCAGCAAACAGAACAACTACAACAGCAACTGCTTAAACTAATAGATAATCTTGCTGGAGCTAAAAAAGGCGATTTGACAGTACGTGTGGAAGTTACAAAAGGAGAAGTAGGCGCGATCGCTGACTTTTGTAACTCAATGGTAGAAAACTTGCAGGATGTTGCGATTCAAGTTAAAGCAGCTGCGAGCCAATTGAATGGTACAGTTGCAGAAAACTCTGGTGCGATCGCTCAACTAGCAATTGACGCATTTAAACAGCAACAGGAAATCAGCCGTACCCTTGATGTTGTCGATCAAATTAGACTTTCAATGAAAGGCGTAGCCAAAAACGCCAGACTTGCCACAGCAGTTGCTCGTGCTGCCTCTCCCACCGCAGAAATCGGCGATACGGCAATGGATCTGACTGTAGAAAATATCTTAAGTTTGCGAGAGGCAATGGGAGAAACAGCGAAAAAACTTAAGCGTCTTGGAGAATACTCGCAAAATATTTCTCGTTTGACTTCCTCAATTCACAAAATTGCCCTCCAAACTAATTTATTAGCCATTAACGCTGGTATTGAAGCGGCTCGTGTTGGTGGAGATAATCAAGGTTTTGCCTCCTTTTCTGAAGAAGTTGCCGCACTCGCAGTCGAAAGTGCTGGGGTAACTGGTGAAATAGAAGGAATAGCTGCCAATATCCAACTAGAAGTTAGCGAAGTAGTTAAGGCAATGGAATTGGGAAGCGCCCAAGTAATGGAAGTAACTCGTCTAGTAGAAGATAGCAAACATAGTTTAAATCAAATGCTAGATGTCTGTCGTCAAATTGACGATTTAGTGCAATCAATTTCTACCGCTACCGGATTGCAAGTGCATAATTCCAAAGAAGTCATGAATTTTATCAAAGAAATTGCCAAAGTATCAGAATTGACAAGCAGTTCCTCTCGCAAAATCTTTACATCCCTGCAAAAAACAGTAGAAATTTATCAGCAATTACAAGCAACAGTTAGAAATTTCAAAGTTAGTTAATCTAGTTGTTTGTACAAAAGTTAGTCACTGTTCATAACTGAGATTTTGCATCTGCACTCTTGTTTGCCAAAATAAATTTATTGGTTCTCTGTTTTAGTCAGTTTTAAATGACTTGAGCTATAAGCCTGGAACTTCATCTCCAGGCATTTTAGACACTAGGCACAAGATGTAAAATCATGTAAAAATCAGGTTTTAAAGAAAGTTAGGCATTGTCCACCCTACAAAATTTGCTGTTCTAAATTACTTGTAAATATAGATTGATATAGATAAAATATGAGCAAATATCTGTGTGCTTTTTTATTCACAATCTCATTAGATTAAGCTCAACTTAAGAAACATTAAAAATATAAATAATCTCAGTTTGAAATAGAAGTTACAAAATCTCCTAGAATTCATAATCTATAATTTAATAATTTATTATCGGCAATTGCCTACCAGAAAAACCATTGTATCTCATGAATTTGGTACAAACAAATCAACTTATGTTAAAAGACAGGGAACTCGAAACCCAGATGCAATTTCTGGATACAGCTAATGATAGTTTGCATACCCTGGAAACAGTTTTATTAGAAATACAACCTAACTATCAACTTTCTATACCAAAAATTGATACAGCACTCCAAGCGACTCATTCTATAAAATGTGGTGCTGGAATGATGGGATTTAATATTTTGGGTAATTTTGCCCAACATTTAGAAGATTCATTACAAGTTTTAAAAGTACAATCTCACTCTTTAAAAATTGATACAGATTTACACACTTTACTTGCATCAGTAGTTGATTGGCTGCGTCAAATAGTAGAATCAATCTCAATTGGTTGTATTATAGATGAGCAATGGTTAGCAACCTTTTGTTATCCACTCTTTGAAGAACTACAAAAGCATATATCCTTTCACAATGTTGATAAAAATATAAGTCTTTTGTCACCCACAGATGGAATGCAAGACATGATAAACTTTCTGTTTAGAACAGAAGTAGAGGAAGACTTGCAACGTCTAGAATCTTTATTAACTAATAGCAAAAAATCTGCTTTAAAATCAGAATGCATGATCATAGCCACTCAATTGGCTAGTTTAGGAGAAATACTTCAGTTAAAAACTTTTGTCCAACTTTGTAAGTCGATTCTAGAACATCTAGAAAATATTGACTCTGATGAAAATATCGTAGAAATTACTCAACTTTCATTATCGACATTGCGGCGATCGCAAGCATTAATTTTGTCAAATCAGCTTGAGAGCATACCTACAAGTATTTTTCTATCAAAAACAGAATTTAGTAACCCAAAAAAATCAAAGTTAATCCCAAGACTGCCAGAGAATAAGGTAATAAATTTAGAGCTATCACAGGAATTATTAATATCTGGCAATCACAGAGAAAATCAAGAAACAATAACGCAAACTCTTGCCAAGAGAGTAGAAAACGTTGATGATTTAATGAAGGAACTTACTATCCAGCATGATAGTCTAGAAATGCAAATTGATAGATTAAATAAACTCATTCGCAATCTCAGCCTCCGTGTAAAAAAGCTAGAGATAGATAATAACGAGTTGCGCCTAACTTACGATAAGTTTGCAACGAAAATATCTACTTTGTCTCAAATACAATTCCACAATGGAAATTACGAGCGTATTAACAACCAGAATACATCAATAGATAATTGCCCAGAATTAGAAATTACATCTCAGACAGTAATAGAAACAATTACAAAAATTCAAGAAATCGCAAACGAGATTGAACTTAGTCTTGCAGATACAAATCAAGTCAGTCGTTTGTTAAATAAAACGGTTCAAGATTTGCAACAGTCTATCACACAAACCCCTATTGACCTCTCATTAGAGCGAGTGCTTCTAGTAGAAAGCGATCACATGCTTTTAGGATTTTCCATAGATACAGTTGAAGAAATATGCTTGCTAAATCCAGAACAAGTTTCGGTGGTAAGAGGTAGTGAAGTTTTCAACTGGCAAAATTCGACACTACAGTTAATTCGTCTAGAGAATTACTTACAATTTAATTATCTCTATCCTCTCACTTCAGCTTTGGAAACTCCACCCCAAATCGAGGCTGCTGGTATATTAATTGTCAAAGCAGGCGATCGCCCATTAGCAGTACAAATAGATCGCTGTTGGGGTGAAAGGAAAGTTTCTATTCATCAAGTAGAAGGTAACATACCCTACTACAGAAACTATACTATTTTAGATGATGGTCGGATAGTGCCACTGTTGAGCGTTGGTGAGCTATTGCAAATGAGCGAGGATTACTGCAAACTTTAGCTCGACAACAGACGACAACCAGAAAGGATCTTGTGCAAATTAACTACTGCACCAATCACTACAATCGCAGGCGCTCTCAACTTGCTCTACAGTCGTCCCCAAATCATCAATTCATTCTTCTTGTTCATATACCCCATCATCGACATACCATTGCTGAAAATCGGTTTTGTCTTTTTGTTGACTGCCAATTCTTCAATTAATTAAGAGCGATCGCATTTCTTTTAAAAGAAACTTAAGATAATTGAAAAGATTGACGAACTCATTCTAGGCTTGGCAATCACATAAACATAAAGGGAAGACAAAAGTGATGCAAAATTTAACTAGAATTACCCGTAATCCAGAAGTGATGGGTGGCAAACCCTGCATTAGGGGAATGCGTGTAACCGTCGGCACTATTGTTGGCTTGATGGCATCTGCACATAGCCCTAGTGACATTCTTAAAGCATATCCATATCTAGAAGAAGCGGATATTTACGAAGCACTTGCTTATGCTGCATGGCGGGCTGAAGAGATTGAAGTACCCCTTAGATCAGCATGAAAATCCTGATTGATATGAATCTCTCTCCTGATTGGGTTGAGGTTTTTGGGAGATATAATATTGAAGCTATCCACTGGTCTACTATCGGTAATCCTCGTGAGAAAGATTCCGTGATTATAGAGTAGGCAAGGAGCAATGGGTATATCCTTTTTACCCACGATTTAGATTTTGGTGCTTTGCTAGCTGCAACCAAAGCCGTTACTCCCAGCGTCATTCAAGTTCGCACACAGGATATCTTACCTGCTAGTATCGAAACTCTTGTTATTTCGGTTCTTCGCCAGTTTGAATCTGAACTAGAATCTGGGGCGTTAGTCTCTGTTGACCAAATTCAATCCAGGGTGCATATTTTACCAATTTCACAGGAATAATCGCAAGTCGAACTTCCGAATCTTTATCTAAAACCCTTACACTGGACGACAACCAGAAAGGATCTCGTGCAAATTAACTACTGCACCAATCACTACAATCGCAGGCGCTCCAAATCCAGCCTTCTCAACTTGCTCTACAATCGTCCCCAATTTACCAATTAATTCTTCTTGATCTGTTCGCGTACCCCAACGCACCAAAGCGATTGGAGTTTCCTGACTCAATCCTGCTATCGTTAGCTGTTCCACAATATAAGGTAGATTGTGAATTCCCATATAAATCACAATCGTTTCCGAGCCGTGAGCGATCGCCTGCCAATTCACACTCGGTTTATACTTACCTACTGCTTCATGTCCAGTAACAAAAGTTACCGATGAGCTATATAGTCTATGTGTCAAAGGAATACCGGCATAAGCTGGAGCAGCAATTCCCGATGTGATACCTGGCACAACTTCTACTGGAACTCCAGCATTTACCAATTCTTCCATCTCCTCGCCACCGCGACCAAAAACAAACGGATCTCCCCCCTTCAACCGCACCACAATCGCATACTCTTGCGCTTTTTCAATTAGCAACTGCGTCGTTTCTTCCTGAATCAGGGAATGACGCCCCCGTCGCTTACCAGCATCAATCTTCTCAGCTAGGGGATTGATCATCGCCAGAACTGCCGAGCTTACCAGAGCATCATAAATGACAACATCTGCACATTCTAACAGCCCCTTACCCTTGAGTGTCATCAATCCTGGATCTCCAGGCCCAGCACCAACCAAATACACCTTTCCCAAACAAGTCCTCCCCTCTTCCTTCGCGTTTACGTGCCTGTGCGGTTTATTACTTTAACAAATCCCAAACTAAATCAGCCAATTCTGCACTTACTCCCAAAGGCTCCGCTAGCTGAAAATTTACCTCAGGAAAATGTAATTGTAACTTTTTTGTAGCTTGAGCGATCGCATCAGTTATGCCACCAGCGAATAAGAAGTATGGCAGAATCGCAATTTGTTTGTATCCAGCAGCAATTAACTGTTGAACTTGTGATTCTAAACTAGGAGGCACAGCCCAATAAGCAGTTACTGCATCTAATTTCTTGGCGATCGCTTCCACTGGTTGTTGCGAACCCCAGCGACGGCTACCGTGGGCTAAAACAATCTTGGCGGTTGCTGTTGTCGCTGCCAACTGTTTTACCCACAACTGCTCTAAACCTGAGTGACTACCTAAATATGGTTGTAACTCTATAAAGATATCTTGACCAAGCGACTGCTGTGCTAAAGCGACTTCATGAGGAATGTCTTCCATTACATGCACTCCTGGCATCAGAAATAAAGGCACGATTTTGAGACTAGTTGGTTGCAAAGCAGACGGGCTAATAGTATTTCTGACAAAGTCGATAATTTGCTGATGTAAAGATTTCGGAGTTAGTTCTAAGTTTGCTGTACCTACTAAAGTGTCACACTCTGATATGGAGGTAATATGACCACCAACAGCTTTAACTAAATTACCTTGCGCTTTGTTGGATACTAGTCTTGCCAACTGTTGCATAGCAATTTCCGGTCGTGGATCTCGGCTTCCGTGGGATACTAGCAGATACGCAGATGGCATTAGCAAAAGTGCAACTTCAAATTTTTACTGGGAATATCTTAGCAAATCAAAACAAGCTCCCCGACTTCTCGCAAAAGTCGGGGAGTTGTGTCATACATTAATTAGGACTGCTTTTCCACCATTGGATCGGCAATATAACGGAAAGTAGGTTCAGAATTCCAAGGGCCTCTTTCGTCCTTACCATCTGTGGACAAGTTATAGTAAATATCCACAGTGCTATCGGGTTGGATATTACCGAAGAAAGGATCGGTTAATTTACCCAAAGAATCCAGTGCCTTCATAAACATCTGGGTGTGAGATATTTCTCGTGTCAATAAATGAACGAGAGTATTTTTAGTACCTTCATCAGGCGCTAACTTAATTAGTTCTTCGTAAGTTTGACGTGCGCCAGCTTCAGCACCAATATTAGCTCGCAGATCGCGCACTACATCACCACCCTCATTCACGTAATTAGCAGACCAAGCATTACCTTGACTATCTAACAGATGTGGCCCCATACCGCGCACTGCAAACAAAGTGCTTTTATAAGCATCAGTTTGATCAACATTTTTGGTGTGTGCTTCAATCAGCTTACCCACCATTTCTAAATGACCAAACTCTTCTATAGCAATATCTTGTAACATATCCCGAATGCCGGGATTTTCACAGTGGAAGGACTGAGTCCAGTATTGCAAAGCTGCTGTTAGTTCACCTGTAGCACCACCAAATTGCTCTAAAAGCAGTTGAGCAAAACGTGGGTTGGCTTCCTTAACATTAACAACATGAATTGTTTCTTTTTTGTGAAAGAACATCAGCCAGTTTCCTCTCTTTAAGTTGTAAATTTTATCTTCATGCAAGTAATTGAATTTAAATAATTACTTACAAGAATTTAAAGGCTAACTTCACTCACAAATTGTAGACATCACAGCAAATATGAACCTTCCCCAAAAGAAAGAATTACTGTTTGACAATTTCTAACTAAAGCTTTATTTTTGTTTGCGCTGATTTTAATTAAAATGAAAATCTTAATATCGTCACCACATCTCAAAACCACCTTATGTCAGAGGCAGAAGGCGATTAGGGTGTTTGTATGATCATTATCTACCGCAATTGCAGTAAAATTCGGCTTGGTCAGAGTTTTGCGGATGTAATACCAATTCTCCCAGTTAAGGCTACACATAATTTGTAGTAGTGCTTAGGCGCAATTACAAACCTTTTTGCCTCAGTAGCCAAAATTTAGGGAAATCAGCTAATATTCGGACATTAGCTCATCAACGGTTGGCATTATCTACAGAGAATGACTAAATTTGAGCCTCCGACTTAGTGCTTTTTGCCATAAGCAGAATTAAAGAAACACTTGACTGTATTGTCTTTCCTGATGCTTACCTACCCTATCCTGCGGGAACCCTCTACTTCACAGAAGCCGCTGCGCGTCTACGAGGGAACGGGAACAGCTACCTTGCGGGAAGGACTACGCCCAACGCTGAACGGAAGCCGTTACGCGTCTACTGCCCTCTGCCTTGTTTCCAATAACACATTATCTGATGTTAAGTCTAAAGCTGTTCAGCTTTGTAAGTATAAAACTGATCAAAAGCTCCCAATGTCTCAAATTGATAACCAGGTGTAGAAGGCAATAGAGAATCTAGATTCACACCAGGTGTTACAGAATTTAAACTTAAATCTGTACGATAAATGCTAAAAATCACAAAATCTTGACGCTCGGTATTTTCTGCAATTAGTTCTCGTACTTGTGGTCTAGCTGAATCCACTATTTTCTTACAATTAAATCGGATTAGATTTTCTAATATTTTTGGAGTTTTTTTACAAACATTTGTCTTTAAATAACTTGTTAGTCGTTGCTCGGCATACTCCTCATATTCAACTTGAGTGGGATTAGTCTTCGTCATTACGACACCCAGGACAATTAGTCCTATCACTCCCACATATGCCATCATATTTGAGACTTTCATTTTCTAGATAGTGATTTACTGTGGTCTTTAGACTTCAGATTACCTAAGTCCGTTCCTTAGTGAAAAACACTAGACCATTTTGCTGGAAAAGTGCTATCATAAGAAACGCAATAGAAAAATGGCGAGCGTAGCCAAGTGGTTAAGGCAGAGGATTGTGGTTCCTCCATTCGTGGGTTCGAGTCCCATCGTTCGCCCTAATTTAAAAATTGGGTGTTGCATAATTGCGGGATGATTTTGGAATTTGCATCAACCATAATCCCCGTGTCTCCGTGTCTTTGCCTCCCCGCGTCAGCCTCAATCATCCCCTTATTCAGCAACGCCAAAAATTGATATCACACCCTCATTTGCTAAATGATGCAAATCTAGTTATGTATAGTTAGTGGGTATAGACGCGATTAATAGCGTCTGTACAATTAGTGGTTAGCAGTGTATTTCATAGAATAACTATTAGATTTGCACATTCATAAAATCATTGTTGTACGGTAAGTAGCAGTATTTCTTAGGAAAAAGCGATCGCCTGATGTCTAAAGACTTGTAATTTCACAAATATACTCTGGCAAAGTTTTAATCCAGCAGTCTAATAACTGCGATCGCGTTGAGGAGGACGATAGCGGATATTATCATAGACTGAATAGCCTTTTCCATGATTAATTCGATTGTTTTGTCCATTGGTTGAGAAAATATTGGCAGGACGGTTAAAACAACGCCAACACCTATCATTTAAGCGATTAAGTGGATAGCTAGAGTAACTGTTACGAGGATGATAAGTTCGGTAGTCTTTATAACCTCCAGAATATTGAGCGCCAGGACGAACAGACTGAGCTTTAGCACTTTGAGCAAAAGTTACACTTGCGATCGCAGCAAAGAAAGTTGTCAGAAATAGTGAATTAAAAAATTTCATCACCCTACCCAAAACATTTGTTCTATTTCTATTGTTACAAACCCAACAAAAGCAAGTAGGGAGTAGAAAAAATCTTCAGCTCATCCCCCCGCTTTTTGTATCATGTCCGTTTAAAGACTTATTATTTAGGATGACGCAAAGACGCGGAAGGGGACACGGGGACGGGGAGCAGGGGAGCAGAGGAGATGGGGAGAACTACTAATCACTCACCACTGTATGGGAGGCAGTGCGCCCTTGGGGGTTCCCCCCGTTGTAGCACCTGGCGTCGGGTTAAGCGCGTCGAGTGCGATTGCCATGCGGGTTGAGAAGATAAATTCTCGGTTTGAACAGCAAGATTATCAGCAAAACCCACACGCGGCTGTGCTACAAATCGACGGAGCCGCAAGGGCGCACTGGTTCGGTTCCCCTACTAGCTAATGACAAATGACCAATGACTAATTTAACTTTGCTGCAAATAATAATCAAATCGTTCCTGGAGTTGTTCCACTGTCAAATTTTGAGTCCAGTACTCCACTATAGAATGACCAAATGCCCATGCATTGCGCTCAGATGAGGCGGAATTTTCTAAAAGCAACGGCCAAAGAGAGAGCAAGTCAAAGTTAAGAGGATTATCGCTGGTATTTAACAGCAAGAAAAGGTCATAAGCCATTTGTAATTTGCCAATGACGATAGGTAGCTGTTCTACGGGAATTTGTTCTGCCAATAGATAAGCCAAAGTTGGAGATCCAGTTGCCAGTGTAGAAATAAACTGGAGAACAGGACTTTTGAGAAATGCAGTTAGTCCTTGGGTTGTTGTCATCTGGAAGGTGTAACGATCAATAATTTTGGCAGCAGCAACAGTACGAGCCTCCAGATTACGTAAAAAGCGAGCCAGCCTGAGTTGCTTGGTAGGTGCGATCGCCTCCACTAATGCCAAAGATAGGGCATCCACTCCCCAAGCAGTTCGATTTGTTTTCATATCAGCAGTCACGACAGGCAAAACTAAATCGCAGAATTCATCTAGCAGTTGAGCCCGATACTCAGTCGCTTCGCGAATTGCAATTTCCTTGGGAAGCTCGCCCCACTCCCAATCGTAAGGAGGATTCCACTCCCGGATCGGGCGGAGACGATCCACTTGAGTTACTACCGCGATCACTGGCAAGTCTGCTACTTCTGCCTTCATATCTTGGAGAAAGTCCACATCCATTTGCAGAGCCGGATCGAGAGCAGGAGTAACCAACAGCAGTAAATCTGCGGTTTTAGCATAATCAAGCACAAGTTCTCTCAAATCAGCGCGGTTGGCTTGTTCGTAACCAGGTGTATCCCAAAGCGTTAGTTCTTCACCGCTTCCAGTTTGCCAATAATAATTTTGAATGCGAGCGGTGCTGGGCAAAATATCGACTGCGGCTTTTTCTGCTTGAAACAGCGTGTTAATCAGACTACTTTTTCCTGCTCCGGTTCTTCCTGTCAACAGGAGATTAATGGGTTTTTGTTCAACTACTTGAGTGGGTTCGGCTTGTGCCAGAATTTCCCGCAGAGTTTGAGTTTTAGCTTTAGGAATCTTTGGTGTAGGAATGGAGGAAACAGAAGCTGGCAGTGTGCTACCTCCGTACAGAATCATTGCTTGCCTGCATAAGTTCCGCAGAGTCGCTTCTCGAAGCATTTGACTCAAGTTCACCAGTAGTTGCTGATTGGCTTGGTTACTAGATCGTTGACTGGCTTTGTTTGCCACCGCCGCCACAGGATTTAACAGCCACTGCGCCCAACTCCAAGCTCGCCAAAGCTTGCGAGCGGATGGTTCTAGGCTCTGATAAACTTCGTATGCTTGAAATGCTTGCCCAACTGTCACCTGATTGAGAGCAGGGGATAATTTTTGCACCCACTGATCTAGATCGTCTACTGTTCCGCGAATCAACCCGTAAGCTTGAGGAACGTAAATGTTTAACAGCGGATACTTCACTTCTGGATGATAAATTTTGGCAATGGCGATAACGAGATCCTGACAGCGCTGCCAAAAAGTTTGCCAGTCTTCCCAGATCGGAGCATCATTTTGTGCCACGCCGAGGATTTCTTGAAGTGCAACTTCTGCTTGTTGAGTCGCGTCAGTTGCTACAGTAGGCGTTGTTTCGTCGATCGCAGATTCCAGCTCTTTGCTGACTTCTGCCACAACATTTTCAAACTGCTCGAACTGCGGTCGAGTCCATTTTACTAGCAGCCAACGCCAACCCACGAATAAAAGGGTGAACACGCCCCAGATCCAGTTAATGCCCCATTCGTGGATCTGTAATCCCGCCGACACTAGTAAGAAACCGATGATAAAAGCGATCGGAATTGCCAATACGAGCCATTGCCAAAGCTTTAAGCGCACCATTGCCCTATGCCTGCCTTGATTATCTCTTGAGCTACGATGGTAGCAAAACAAAGCACTAAGGCTATGCAACCCGCTACAGATATTGGCACATTCGGAAGAAATAAGGCAGGAAGAAATTAGGACGCAGGGAGATGGGGCAATTGTCCACAACGCTCGTCATGAAAATATTTATTTCTCCCAACCCTGTCTCCTTTTAAGCGATCGCCCAAAAGACAACTTCAATTAACTCTCCTTAGTTGCTTGCCTTGATTTCTGATCCAGACGAATAGCTTGCTCTAGAGCTAATTTTTCTTTAGCTCTACGAGCGTAGGGTTGTAATTTAGTCAAATTCCAGCCAGTAATAATACTCATATCTTCTAAATTCATTCCCTTCATCAACATTTCTGTACACCACGTCTGTTGAGCTTGCTCAATGACAGGCTGTTGTCCTTCTGGTGTCAATAATCCCTCTGTTAATATCTGCCAGCGCTCCTGTATTTCTGCTTCTGATATTGGCATTCCACTATCGTTGAGAAATAATGCCGAATGTTTATCTTTACGACTTTTTAGCCACTGATTTAATGGATTGCGAGTATGGGAGCCATATCGCTTACCCAAAATCCACTGATTAATCGGAACTTGTCGAATCGAGCCTTGAGTAATTTGCAATAGGTGCTGATTAGGATCGAGGATCTGGTGCGATCGCTCTAAATTAACAATTTCTGTAGTTGATAAACCTGCTCCAAATAAAACATACATTAGAGCATAATCTCGCAGCCCCGATTTCTTCGCTCGTTGCAAAATCAAATGGACTAAATTTGCTGGTAAATCTATTACCTTCTCTGTAGCAATAGACTCATATTGTCTTGAACTTGTAGAGTTTGTGGCACTGGGTAAAAACAACGCTACTAAGTTTTCCAAAAACTCATCTCTGTCACGCCAAAGTTCGTGGAATTCACTAGTAAACTGAATCACGGCATACCCCAATAACAGACTATTGAGTAAACTTGCTAACTTCTCGACTGGTAAATTGGTGTATAACTGCTCACGCTCTCTGACTGTTGCTAAATATTCAGCAACAGAATGATTGGCTTGATTCAAACTTCGTCCTAATGCTTGACGGTTTTCTACTGGATACTTTCCTGCCTCACCAACTAAAGAACGCACTAGATCTGGAACTGTTTCTAAAGCCTGTAAACGGCGATCACAATAATCTTTCAGAGCTTGGTAGGCACTGGTAGTTTGACTTGCTTGCATTTTCAAGGATTCACCCAACTCTTGAAACACTGGCGATTCGGAAATTACCGCCAAAAGCAATCCGTACTTATTGCCAAAATGTCGGAATAACGTCACTTCATTAACTTGTGCTAATTCTGCAACTGCTTTTGTTGTCGTCTCGGTGATTCCTTGTACAGCAAATAACGACATCGCTGCATTAATCAGTCGCTGTCGAGTTGAAATTATTTGACCAGACATAAGTTAAAAATGTAAGTGACACTTGCAATTTAAATTTTTCTTTGTTAAGCTCAAGAATGTAAGTGACACTTGCATACTTTATCAAACAGAAGCCAGAATCTTCTGAATTCTTCTTTAAAAATATCCCTCACGCTCTTGTTCTGAATTCTTCTTCAATCCTACTTTAGCTGTCTTTAACCCTCCTGTTCCTTTTTCATTACAGTACTCGCATTCAAGGAAATATTTATGAACACGCACTCAACTGCGGCTGTTGATAGGCAACCGCTAACTTTAAGCTGGACGAATGTGGCATTTTTTGGTACATTTCACGCCTTAGCAATGCTTGCTCCCTGGTGTTTTTCTTGGTCTGCATTGGGAGTTACTATATTTCTGCACTGGTTATTTGGCAGTATTGGGATTTGTTTAGGGTATCACCGACTTCTAACTCACCGAAGTTTACAGGTGCCAAAGTGGTTAGAATATGCGATCGCAACTTTGGGTGCTCTTGCTATGCAAGGAGGGCCAATTTTTTGGGTAGCAGGACATCGGATGCATCACATTCATACAGAAGACAAAGACAAAGATCCCTACTCTTCAGAGCGTGGTTTTTGGTGGAGTCATATGCTGTGGATTTTTTACCCACGCCCAGACTTATTTAGTTACGAAATTTACAAAAAATTTGCTCCCGATTTAGAGCGTGAACCTTTCTATCGATGGTTGGATCGCTACTTCTTGCTGCTGCAAATCCCTGTTGTGATCCTACTGTATGCTTTGGGCGGATGGTCTTTTGTGATCTATGGTGTCTTTCTGAGGGCAGTACTACTTTGGCAAACTACTTGGCTAATTAACTCTGCAACTCACCTGCGCGGCGATCGTCGTTTTAACGTGAAAGACAATTCTCGCAATCTTTGGTGGGCAGCACTTCTAACTTATGGAGAAGGTTGGCACAACAATCATCATGCTTACCCAAATGTAGCCAAAGCCGGATTAAGTTGGTGGGAAGTGGATATGACTTGGTGGGCAATTAAAATCTTACAGGCTATGGGGTTAGCGAAGAAAGTTAATATTGGTGGTTAGGGGGAACTAACAACTACTTTCCACAAAGTTAATTCACATCTTGCACGCCTATGGGAGAACCACCAGGCGGCAGCCCACAAACTCTCGTTACTAGGTTGAACCTGGTAACGAGAACTGGAGCAAGATATTCAGTTAAGAAATATTGCAATCAGGGACAAGTAGATTCAAGGCTAATAACATTAACCTTGAAGGCTAATGTTATTAGCTAAAGGAGGTAGTCCTCAATGATTCCAAATTTTGAACTTAAAACAATTCGAGTCAACACCGAAACACTGGCTTACGAAATAGCAGGTGATGGAGCGCTGATTCTTTGCTTGCCGGGAGTGGGTGACTTGCGTCAAGAGTACGATCGCCTCGCACCTCAATTAGTAAAAGCAGGCTTTCGAGTGATGGTTGCAGATCTACGCGGACATGGTGATACTTCAGTAGGGTGGCAATCATTTGATGTCCCAGCACTGGCAAGTGACATCGAACGGTTGCTTGATGCTGAAAAAATAGAGAAAGCATTGTTAATTGGTTGCTCCATTTCCGGTGCCAGTACTGCATATTTTGCTGCTCAACATCCAGAGCGAGTGGCAGGGGTAGTGGGAATTTGCCCAATCCGTCGTGTACCGTTTACCGGTTTAAAAGCAATCCTTATGCCCTGGATTTTGTCAGGGATGTTTGCAAAACCTTGGGGTGTCGAAGTATGGGGAATGTATTATCACTCACTTTACCCCAGCTTTCCGCCTGATGATTTAGATACTTACATTGCTACCTTAAAAACAAAGCTACGCGAATCAGGGCGCTTTGCTGCCTTCAAATCAATGCTGTTGACTGGGCGCGATTCTGCTCATCTCAAAACAATCAGTGTACCAGTTCTCGACTTTATTGGTATGGCAGATCCTGATTATGAAGATCCACAATCCGAGGCAGATTGGTTAACATCTACAATCCCGCAGGCTGAAGTTCATCTACTGGAAGGTTTGGGACACTATCCTCATAGAGAACAACCAGAGCGCATTTTGCCCCGTTTACTCCAGTTTGCCCATCAAACCCTGCGTTCGGATTCACCTTCTCTAACAGGTTCATCATGAGTCCAGCTCGTGCTAAAACATCCTATTCAGAAATCATCCGCACAGCACAGCACTTGCTCGAAACTCAAGGATTAGAAAACCTGTCAATGCAAACGCTAGCAAATGCTTTGGGAGTTCGTGCACCCTCGCTATACAAGCACGTGGAAAACAAATCGCAGCTCGTGCGTGCCGTTTTAGAACACCTACTAGCTGAACTAGGTGAAACTTTGGCAAACGCAGTGCAGGGAAATAATCTCAGTGCCGATTTACGAGCGATGGCGATCGCTTACCGAGCATTTGCCCATCAGCATTCTACCCTCTATCCGTTACTCTACTCTAACCTTTCATCAGAGATGCAGCCTGATGTTGGAGTAAGTGCAGTAGCTGTTGCACCTTTGTTGAAAACGGTAGAACAGTGGGTGAGCAAAGAAAAATCCTTGAGTGCTGCTCGCATCGTAGTCGCTTTTACTCATGGCTTTGTGGATATGGAACTGATCGGAGCGTTCCGATTGGGTGGAAATGTGGAGGAAGCATTTGAACTCGGCATTGAAAGCTTGATTCAAGTTCTAAAGGAACTTAGCTGAAACAGTAAGAATCCTCACGCCTACCGAGTGTAAAACAATCAATGATGTTGAGAACGATCTGAATTTTGTGAGGCAATCGTCTGCGTTGGACGATAGTTAATTGACTGTTGCCTAAAGAAGACAAGTCTGATTAAAATCGCAAATGCAAACGTAGCTAACAAAACAATTAAGGTAGCTATAGTCTTGCTTCCTTTTGCTTAAGTATTAGCAGCCGCAGTAGTACACTCACAAAAGTGATCGCTCCTTCAAGCCCTTATACCTGAGTGTTTCCTATCTCTTATCTCAACTACCTCCCCAACTTATTCGGAATGCCTTCACAACCACCGGGAATTGTACCTCTGGTTTTTTCGCCACACCAAGCGCAGCAGTAATAACGGTTAGCATCCGACATCCGCTGGACGTTACTAAAGTTTGCATCTTCTACTACAGCACCAGTGTGTTCGCCTGTTTTGTAGTTAGGTGGGTAATTGCGACTGCGAGGTGAGGCTGTTTCTGGAGTTCCATAAAATAAGATGATACTGTTAAGGTCAGCACCGCTGAAATTAGCCTCATATAAAATGGTACGAGAGAGGTTAGCCTTGACTAAGTCACAATTACTGAGATTTGCACGAACAAGATTAGCTTCACTCAAGTCTGTCCATCGCAAATCTGTGTCAGAAAGATCTGCACCTGCCAGCATTACTCCCAAATCAATGACGCGGACACCATAGACACGATCTTCACAATAACCACCAATCCCATCAAGAATAGCTCGACCAAGTAGGCGATCGCGCTTTAGAGGTGTGAGCAATTTGGAACGGGAAAGAAAGCGGAGTATTTTCGCTTTACCACTGCCATCTACACTACTCAAAATCGCCGCTGTACGACCTTCTGCTAGTAGCCTTTCTTGAGGCCAATCTTCGAGTAATCCTTCTTCATCCAATACTAAGTCGGAAATGCCTTGAAAATAAGAATCAATTGTCTGCTGCTGGGTAATTAAATTTTGTTGGACTGTAAGCAAGTTTTGCTGAATTGTCAAGTCCTTGGAAATAACATACTGTCGCCAGGCAATGTAAACAGCAATGATGGCGATGAGAATTTGCCCCAAAGCACCAAACCATTCTGCTAGTGTTCCGAAAGCTTCCCAGTTAATTCCGCGTCCAATTGCCAGCAGGCGATCGCCTACGCCAGTAAATCTCACAAAGCCGATGATTGCTGCTAATACTCCTAAAAATGCAACTACCAACGCTCGCTCTTGAGGAGCAAACCACTCGTCTGCAACTTCTTGCCACCAAGGTAAAATTATTGCCAAAGATATTATTAAGGCGATTATTGTTCCGACAATGCCGACAATCCAGTTATTGATGGCAATTCCTGTAAAAGTAATAGCGATCGCTACTAGGATTAGCAACAATGCTCTAGGTTTAACGCTCACAGCTGGACTAAAACGATGCTTCACGTGAGAACGTGTTTGCTGTAAAGCGGCAGTGTTTTGTGGAGATTGCAGTGAGCTAATTGTGGCTAAGGCTTGCTGTGCAGCCAGTTCATTAGGAGTTAAACCATTAACAGGCGTCTCCTCAAAGTCATCGGGTTGTAAGTCCTGTTGGGGAACAGATTCTTGGTTCGGAACTTGGGAAGAATTGGAATCAATTGACATGATTATATTTTGGCACCAGCATTCTCTAATCGACAGCTGTTTTAACTTAGCTGTCACAAATTAGAAGCAGTAACTTTATAGCGAGTTGCAGGAGTAAAAGACACCCAGAGGGCAACTTCTTGCCGAGCAGAGTCGAAAACACCCTACTAATTTTTACCTCAAATTGCTGATTCAATACACAGTTTTGACAAAAAAGAGCTAATACTAAATTAAATATTATTTATTAAATACGAGGATTCTTTTTATTTAAGTTATATACTTTATCAACATAATAAAGCCAGTATATTTGCTATGTTTTTATAAAAATTACCTTCTAAAAAAGCTAACAAGTAACAAGTAGACATTTTTCAAAATAAAATAATGTGATAAAATTATGCGAATATTTTTATCCTGCCAAAGATATTGATAGATGACTACCATGATGAAGCGAAATTAATTGATAAAAAAGTGAATATTGTTTTACAATACTTAAAACTAAGTCTTATAAGTATGAGAGGGTAAGTTTAGTCAAGCATGATCTGTTGGCGTTGGTTTTTTGCCTCTAGCTGCATTACTTTATTGATTTCAGGCTGCGGTGACTTAGCAAACTCAGCTGATAAAGATAGCAAGCAAGCCCTACAAGAAATCAATGTGGCTCAGTTCATCTCAGAAGCGCAAACTGCAAAAGAAGCAGAGTATTTTTACAACGAAGGCAATAATCTCTTAAATTCTCATCGCCACGCTGAAGCTATATTAACTTTTGATAAAGCGCTAGCTATTAAACCTCAACTTGCAGAAGCTTGGATTAATCGAGGTAATGCCTTAACAGCTTTGGAACGCTATCTAGAAGCAATCGCCTCCTACGACAAAGCGATCGCCATCAAACCTAATAGAGATGAAGCTTGGTATAACCGGGGCAATATCCTAAGTAAATTGCAACGCTACGAAGAAGCTATTACCTCATACGACAAAGCGATCGCTCTCAAGCCTGACAAGTATGAAGCTTGGATTAACCGAGGAATTGCACTGACAAAGTTGCAGCGCTACCAAGAAGCGATCACCTCATATGACAAAGCGATCGCGATTAAACCCAATAAAGATTTGGCATACTACAATAAAGCTTGTACGTATGCCTTACAGAATAACGTAGAGTTAGCAATTGAAAACTTGCACGAGGCAATCAAGCTAGTTCCTAACAAGTACGAAAAATTAGCAAAAACAGATCCAGACTTTAACAAAGTTCGTGGCGAAAAGCGCTTTCGAGAATTAATTCAGTAAAATACGTCAGAATCTAGAATTCTTTACTATTCCTTTCCCACTTGAAGAATACCTGATCGAAAACGAATTACATAGATGCCCAGATGCGGAGGGGCTACTCTTGCTTATCCACTACTTTACGAGAAGCCCATCCACGTATCACGTATCTACTGACAAAGTAGAACACATTAAGATGCCCTTGCGGGCGTCTACTTACCCTAAGGGAAGCCACTTTGTGTCTACCAAAGAAATAGGTAATCTTGTAGCAGGAAGGGAATAATTATGATGGATTGTTTTATCTTCTGATTAAGAGATGAGTATCAAAAAATATAAATAATACAACGTAATAAAGTTATATTTACCGCTAATATATCTAGTAATCATAGAAGTTTTTTGCCTTGAAATCCTGAAATTCAGATATGCAAAAACTCTTAATCACTGGAGTTAGCGGATTTTTAGGTTGGCATCTTTGTCAACTAGCAAAGCAAAATTGGGAAGTTTATGGAACATATTTTTCTCATCCTATAGAAATTCCTAATGTAAGTATGCTGAAAGTTAACTTGACTAACTTTCAAGAACTTAAACAAATATTTAGTAAAATTCAGCCACAAGCAGTAATTCATACAGCCGCTCTCTCACAACCGAATTATTGTCAAAGTTATCCTCAAGAATCCCACGCGATTAATGTTACGGCTTCTTGTAATATTGCAGGATTGTGTGCAGACTATTTAATTCCTTGTGTTTTTACTTCTACTGACTTAGTTTTTGATGGCTTAAATGCTCCCTATAAAGAAACAGATCTCGTATCACCTGTTAACTTGTATGGTGAACAAAAAGTCATAGCTGAACAGGAAATGTTAGTACGTTATCCCAGAACTGCTGTGTGTCGAATGCCCTTAATGTTTGGCGCAGCAACACCCACCGCCACTAGCTTTATGCAACCATTCATACAAACTCTGCAACAAGGAAAAGAATTAAATTTATTTATAGATGAATTTCGTACACCTGTCAGTGGTATAACTGCGGCGAAAGGGCTATTATTAGCATTAGAAAAAGTGAACGGACTGATTCATTTAGGAGGAAAAGAAAGAATTTCCCGCTATGATTTTGGACGTTTACTAGTTGAAGTATTTCAGCTTCCCTCAGCTGGACTAAAAGCTGGTTATCAAAAAGATGTAAAAATGGCTGCTCCAAGACCGAGTGATGTTTCTTTAGATAGCTCTAAAGCTTTTGGATTAGGTTATCAACCTTTGTCGTTACAGCAAGAATTAGAAGTAATAGCTAAAAGCCAATCGCAGCAATAATTGAATTCTATGAAAAATACATATTAAAAATATATAAATATCACATAGTTATTGCTATTGAGAATATTAAAAATTGAATAAAAATAAATATTTATCTGATGCGATCGCATTTAATTAATTTATACGGTTTTAGTTTGACTGATATCTTATACCATCTCATAAAACAAGCTAGAAGCTCTAGCTCTCATTGCTAGATTGAACCTAACAAGGGTTATATTAACTAGCTGTAATAGCTTGATAAAATCTCAAATCAGTTTGTTTGTGATTCTCTTACCGCCGCTCCTATAAAAGACACTCCTAAACTGAACAGTATTGTATCTAGTTCTAAATAATTTGTTTCAAGCATATTTCAGACTTCTTATATAAAACTTATATAAGTTAAGAATCTATAAGTTTATAATGTTTGTATATCTACAATATAGCTAAAATCTAGCAATTTCATTTGAGTAAAACACACTAATTTTTAATTATTTTTACTCTAACTTATGATTTAAAACTTTTAATAGTATTTGATTCAAATAAGAATTAATTAAATTATTCTATTTATAGAAATTATTCCTTTTGGTAGTTAAAAGGATAAAAGTTAAATTGTATTATTCTGAAGGATTTTCCCAAGTAATAAAGCTTCATTTCTAAGCAGTTTTGGCTTGTCAAATCATGATGAGTCTAATATCTTGCTATAGCAGTTTATTTTTTTAAGTCTAACCGTTTTCATTTTTCCTGGAGTAAAGCAACTATGGGTTGGTTAAAAAGACTTTTTGGACAAGAAAAACCTAAACAAGCACAAGTAAATCCTAGTCCAGCTCAATCTACAACTGAATCTATTCCTCCAGAACGCATGGGATTAAATGGAGAATATGACCAAAGTGGATTAGCAAAGCGAGTTGCTTTAGCATTTGATGAAGATTCCTCTTTAACTGATATTGACACTTTATACGTTGCTCAAACAGGCAGTACTGTAGTCTTAAAAGGAAAAGTTTCTAGCCAACAAATTTTGTCTCAAATGGTTTCTGTTGCTCAGAAAGTTAATGGTGCAACAGCTGTTGATACTAACCAAGTCACAATTGGCTAAAACATTTTTTAGCTTTATATGCATAGCTGATGACAGCGCAATTTTCTCAACCAAGCCTAAATGCACTCTCTTATGGTTAAGGCGAAGAAGAGATTTGAGATGAACATCATATATCCAAAGGGAAAAAAAGCCTCGTACCCAGTATCACTATTACTGACAGGATTACTAACGCTCCCACTTTTGACTAGTTGTGGTAGCTCGCGAACTGCACCACCACCTCCTATTGAGGATACACGTGGCGGCAGAGTTTCTCCTCCTCCCGTTCAACGGTCTCAAACCAAGAAGGGACTGTCGAATAGTCAGAAAGTGGCTATTTTGGCTGGGGCTGCTGCATTGTACTACCTGTACAACAAACATAAAAATTCCCAAAAGCAGGGGGCGCAAGGAAAGTACTATCTGTCGAAAAATGGGCGCGTATATTACCGTGATGCCCAAGGGCGAGCACACTGGGTAACGCCACCCCCAGAGGGAATTCGAGTACCGGAAGCCGAAGCACGGCAATATCGTGATTTTCAGGGCTATAACGGAAGACCTACAGGTCGTGACTTAACTGACTTGCAGCCAGGCTCATCGCTGTAAAAGAACAAGTGCAGTAATTTTTAATTCAATTTGATTCAAGGAGGTTTGCATGAACTTTTTACAAACCATACTTGGTGGTGGTCAAGTACCTGACAATGACTATCACGATTTTATTCGTCGATATGAGCAGGGATTGCCTTATGAAGGATACTCAGATGAGGAAGTTCTCAGCCGCTATCAGCAAGTATCCCAAGAATTACCTGACCACATCTATCAAGAGTCTGCACAAGAGGCTTTTAATCGTATGTCACCGCAAGAGCGGATGCAGTTGGGTCAGTATCTTCGAGAGCAGACGCGGCAGCAGAATATTGACTTTATTGACCAAGATCAAGATGGAGTGGATGACCGATTGCAGGATTCCAATTATCTTGCCAGAGCAACAGGTCGTCTTCACCAACAACAACCAGATCTACTTGGTTCTATGAGTGGTGGTAATGCCTTTAATCCTCTATTAAAGGGAGCAATGGCTGGTATCGCCGCTCTGGCTGTTAAGAAGTTGATGGAAGGAGGTAGATCCCAAGGGCAGTATGGTAACATCCGCCCAGCTAGTGAAGATCCCTATGGTGATCCAGCAGATTATGGACAGTATGGCAACATCCGCCCAGCTAGTGAAGATCCCTACGGTGATCCAGCAGATTACGGACAGTATGGCAACATCAGTCCAGCTAGTGAAGATCCCTACGGTGATCCGGCTGATTCACAAAGGCGTTGGTAACGTAAACAGCAATCTAGGGCATTCATTTTAGATGCGGTAGTGAACTTTTAGCAAAGGTAAGGTTGCAATAGTAATTGCATTGTCAAATCTTCGCATAACTATTTTTCTGTTTTTATACCTAGCAACTGTTTCGTCTGATTAAATTCAGAGTAAAAAACATGAAAACTTGGAAATCTTCTATCAAGGTATCAAGTTCCATAGCGTTCATTTTGACAGCTATGGCTTCGTTGACCTCCTCCCCAACTCATGCACAATCCAAACTTCCTGCAAATATAGCTATTCGTGCTCAAGATGCATGTGTAGATCAAGCCAGAGCTAAGGGATTTAACCTTGAAAATGTTGCGAGCGTTGAATCTGCAAACGCAGATACTGTGAGAGTTGTCTTGAACTTGACTCAGAATGGACAATCATACAAGTTAACGTGCAACTATAACAAAGCTAGTGGAACGAGTGTATATGAGGATACAACCACTGCCACTGCCACTGCCACTGCCACACACCAGCCATTGATAAACCCTTGGTTATTGGGATTAGTCTTACCTCTAGTTGGACTGGGATTGCTGTGGTTATGGACAAGAGGTCGAGGTTCCGATAGATACGATCGCTACACTCGCAAAGGTCAAGATCACCGCTCTGAGGGAATCATTAAAATCAGGAGCGATCGCCTGGAAATTCATTCTGGGCCGGGTACTACTTATCGAATTACTGGCAATCTCCGCAATGGGCAGCGAGTCATTTTATCTGGTCGTTACAACAACAATTGGGCGGAACTCGCAGATGGCGGTTGGATTCCTTTGCAATACGTTGAAACAAATCCTCAATATACACACTAAATGCCCACCATTAGTCTTTACTTAGTAGGAGTAGAAAAATGGTTACAAACTACACTGCAATCGAGTTAAGTAAAATTGCTGAAGCACCCATGATGGTTGGTATAGCAGTTGCTATGGCTGATATGGGTATTGTGTCAACAGCGATCGAGGCAGCTGCGATGTCTAAAGAAATTGCTGGAGCTGCCAAGAAGTACCCTAACAATTCAATTATTCAATCTGTCTTTGCTGAAGAAGTGCTCAGAAGTAATGCCTACAAAGTCACAAAACCTGACATTAAGCCTGAGGAAATTCAATCTGGTATGGTAACAGATAAGGCAATTGCTGCTGTAAACACTGCTGTAGAGCTTGTGAATGGGAAAGCCACGCCAGAGGAAATTAGCGAATTCAAAGAATTTATTTACTCTTGTGCTGACGCAGTTGCTAATGCAGCGGGAAGTGGACTATTCGGTACTGGTAACCCCAAAGTAAGTCCCCAAGAAGCAGCCACTCTGACAAAACTCAAAGCGGTACTTAGTGTCTAAATACATAGTCTAAGTTCAGGCAAACTTATAATTTATGGTTTGCCTATTTTCTTAATTGCGAGATATTTTGCTCTATTTGAGGAGAAAAAAATGATTTCCGCCCGCTGGCTGAGGGTATTTATCCTTATGTTCTTTTGCCTGCTTTTATTTGTCACTGCTTGTGCCTCCAACCCACCATCTCGCTATTCCCAGATTCAAAAGGAAACAACTCGCAGAGGCGCACCTCCAGCTGTTATAAAAACAGCAGAACAAGGCTCTACCTTTAACAAATTTTTCCCAGGCTCAACAGGAGCTTATAATGTTATTCCTGCTCAAGAGAAAAAGGGCTTTGCTGAGTACAAAGTGAATAAAGACGGTAAGACAGTTGCCATGCTGTCAATTAGCGATACACTCAGTGTTCCTGCTGCCGCAGCCAAATACAAAAACAGCACTGAAGTACTTGCTAATTACCCGATCATCGATCAAGGAAATACAGCCACAGGACTTTTGGTAAGCGATCGCTATCAGGTAAAAGTGCTTTCTCGCGATCCATCGTTTACCAGAGATGATCGAGTTGCATGGTTGCAGAAATTCGACTTGAGAGGACTGGCAAAGCTAGAGTCTACTACTGCATCTTCAAGTGTTCCTCAATCCTCGAAAATCCCCGCAAACTCTAATTCAGCACCCAAGCTTCCCCGTGTTTTGTCTCCTCAACCAGCGACTTAGAGGTTGTTAGGTGTTGCAAAACAGAATGTTTTGACTAACTGAGTCTTCCACAATTTCAGAGCAGGAGTCCAATATGAGCAAACCGATATATGAATTGGTTGATGAGTTACCTAAGGGGGGACTAACTGTAGGGGCATTGAATTCGTTGGATTTTGTCGTTCCCGGACAGTGGAACAATCTAGTTGGCTTTGTCAATACAATTCGTGTCGTGACTGGAGAAACAGACGAAGCACTAATTCAACAAATTGGTGAACGTGCAGTTACCCTATTCAATGACAAATCCCAAGGTTATCAACGTGCTCTGTGGCTTTATGAAACTGTTGATTCTGCCTCAGGTTTTCTGGGTACAGCCGCCCTGATGAACCGAATTGGGCAAGATACGTTTTTGGGATTTCTGAAGAATCTTACCCCCAAGCCAGAGCGAGCGCAAAGTATTGATTTATGTGTCAAATTGGTGACAGAACTAGTAGCCTTTTGCCAAATTAACGGCATTCCAGGCGATAGCATTGGTGACTTCTTGGCTGCTTTAAAAGATTACAGTGGTGAATCTTTAATGCGAATGGCAGCTTTGGTTTCCTTTGACGGCTTAATTCCCTTAGGTGCAGGCTTTACAGATCAGGCATTATCTGTGTTGAAAGGAATGAGTCCCTCCGAGCTAGAACACAATCAAACCTTTAAGGGAGTCAGAGATTTAGTTCCAGGTGAGAATGCTGCTGGACAACTAGGGTTTATTACCGAAAGCTTTGAGTCTACTAAAGGTTGGATGGATAACTTTGTATCCTCCAAAGGGTTGACTCAAAGTGGAGTGGTTGATAACCTCTCAAATTTCATTCAGTTCTCAAAAGACAAATTAGATTACTTGGCAGCATTTTTGGATGTAAGTGTCAAGTACTATAGGCACACTGGTATTCAAACCCTAGCACGTCGTCTAATTGAACGAGCTGTAGCGGAAATTTAAAAGTGAACAGGAGGATACCCTGTTATAACCAGGACTTACGCAAAATTTCTCTGCAACTCTCTCTTCTTTATGTAGTTTGTGGTTTTTTCCCGTGTATCACTGCGTAAGTCCTAATAAATTGCGATCGCCTGTCTTACTAAGTAAAAACTAGAACATATTTACATTGACTCTAAGTATTTTTTTCACCCCTCTCCTTGCTAAACAGAGGGGTGGTGAGATTCTATTGCGAATAAGCCTCCATTGGCAGACAAGAACAAACAAAATTCCGATCGCCAAAGGCAGCATCAATGCGCCCAACAGCAGGCCAGAATTTGTGTTCACGCGTCCAAGGTGCAGGATAAGCAGCTTGTTGGCGAGAGTAGGGATGATTCCACTCGTCAACAATTAAGCTTTCAGCGGTGTGGGGTGCATTCTTGAGGACGTTATCTTGGATGTCTGCTTTGCCAGATTCAATCTCGGCGATTTCTTGACGAATGGCAATCATGGCATCGCAAAAACGATCCAATTCTTCTTTCGATTCGCTTTCAGTGGGTTCGACCATAATTGTACCCGCCACAGGCCAGGAAACCGTTGGTGCGTGGAAGCCATAGTCAATCAGACGCTTGGCAACATCATCAATTTCGATCCCCGCAGATTTTTTGAGCGATCGTAAATCTAAAATGCACTCATGGGCAACAAACCCATTTTTCCCCTTGTATAAAACCGGATAGTACGTCTCAAGTTGCTTGGCGATGTAGTTAGCATTAAGAATCGCTACTTTTGTCGCCTTCGTCAAACCTATCGCACCCATCATAGCGATGTACATCCAAGAAATTACCAAGATACTGGCACTACCCCAAGGTGCAGCAGAAACAGCACCAATACTTTGTTCGCCGCCCACTTTTACAACAGGGTTACCGGGAACAAAAGGCACCAGATGCTTGGCGACGCCAATTGGCCCCATACCAGGGCCACCACCACCATGAGGGATACAGAAAGTTTTATGCAAGTTCAAATGACAAACATCTGCACCAATATCCCCTGGGCGGCAAAGCCCGACTTGGGCGTTCATGTTTGCCCCATCCATGTAAACTTGTCCGCCGTGGGCATGAACAACGGCGCAAATTTCTTGAATTTGTTCTTCAAACACGCCGTGTGTTGAAGGATAAGTCACCATCAATGCAGCGAGTTCTTGGCTGTGCTTTTGTGCCTTTGCCTTGAGATCTTCTAGGTCAATATTACCTTGGTCGTCGCAGGCAACAGCTACTACCTTCATTCCACACATTACCGCACTTGCCGGGTTTGTACCGTGGGCAGATGTGGGAATTAAACAAACTTTCCGGTGTCCTTCCCCACGGCTTTCATGATACTGGCGAATAACTAAAAGCCCAGCGTACTCACCTTGAGAACCTGCATTGGGTTGCAGAGAAATTCCAGCAAATCCAGTAATTTCCGCTAACCATTCCTCTAATTGTTGGAACAGAATTTGATAACCCTGCGTTTGCGACAGGGGGGCAAAGGGATGAATCTTAGCGAATTCTGCCCAACTTACGGGTATCATTTCCGCCGTTGCATTCAACTTCATCGTACATGAACCCAAAGGAATCATCGATGTCGTCAGCGATAAGTCTTTAGTTTCTAGCCTGTGCAGGTAGCGCAACAACTCAGTTTCTGAGTGATAGCGGTTGAAGATGGGATGGGTGAGGTAGCTGCTGGTGCGCTTGAGAGAGAGATGGAGGGATGGGGAGAGGGGGAGAGGGGGGGATGATTCTTCCCCAAGGGCGAAAATTGCGAGTAGGTCTTTTAGATCTGCAATTGTCGTAGTTTCATCAAGTGAAATACCTACAGCAGTTTCATCAAAAATTCGCAGGTTAATTTTCTTTTGTTCGCAAGCTGCAAGAATATCTTTTAAACTGCCCCTTCTTAGTTCTACCCGTAAGGTATCAAAGAAATATTCGGAACTAATCTTATAACCTAGAATTTTCAGTCCTTCTGCCAAGATGACAGTTAGTTTATGGATATTCTCGGCAATAGTTTTGAGTCCATCCGGGCCGTGATAGACAGCATACATACTTGCCATCACCGCCAACAACACTTGTGCCGTACAAATATTGCTAGTTGCTTTTTCGCGGCGGATGTGCTGTTCGCGGGTTTGTAAAGCCAAACGTAATGCAGGTTTGCCTTGGGCATCTTTTGATACACCTACAATTCGTCCTGGAACTTGTCGCTTGTATTCTTCTTTGGTAGCAAAATAAGCCGCATGAGGCCCGCCATAGCCCAAAGGAATACCGAAGCGTTGAGTACTGCCGACGGCAATATCAGCCCCAAATTCACCAGGAGGTGTCAAAAGTGTCAAGCTTAGAGGATCTGCTGCTACCGTTACCAATGCCCCCACAGCATGGGCTTTTTCTACAAAAGCGCGGTAGTCGTAAATAGTGCCATCACTGGCAGGATATTGCACAATTGCTCCAAAAATCGGTTCTGAAAAATCAAATGTTTGATGATCGCCGATGATGATATTTATCTCTAAAGGCTTTGCCCGTGTTTGCAGAACATCGATAGTTTGGGGATGGCAGTCTTGGGATACAAAGTAGGTATTGGACTTATTCTTACAAAAACCATAGCTCATGCTCATAGCTTCTGCTGCTGCCGTAGCTTCATCCAACAATGAAGCATTTGCAATTTCCAAACCTGTCAGATCTATAATCATTGTTTGGAAATTCAATAGCGCTTCTAGTCGCCCTTGGGCAATTTCTGGCTGATAGGGAGTGTAAGCAGTATACCAACCAGGGTTTTCTAGGATATTGCGCCCAATGACTGGTGGGGTAATACAGTCGTAATATCCCATACCGATGTACGAGCGGAAGATGCGATTTTTTAAAGCTATTTCTTTTAACTTTGCTAGTGCTGCATACTCACTGAGTGCTGCTGGCAAATCTAATCGACGAGATAGTCGAATTGACTGCGGTACTGTTTGCTCAATCAGGGCATCTAAGGAAGAAAACCCCATATCCGCAAGCATTTGCTGGATCTCGTCGCCATTCGGCCCAATATGTCGTTGCTGAAAATCACTTGACTTTTGATTGTCTTCGCCCGGCGTCTTGCGATCGCCTGACTGAGGACAAGGAGCGGATACTACCACAAATAGTTTCTCCAGACGTTACTATTTCATATTTTGCAATAAGTATATTTGAGGCGTGGAGCAAAACTCTCAGTTTCTGTAAAATTAATAAAATTTTTTTGGGACATTGGTAGGAGCGGGTTTTGCTGATTATATGAACGGTTAAAACAGACAATTTATCTTCCAAACCCGCCCGTACAGTGGTTAGTGGTTGGGGGTTAGTGGTTAATTTTTTATTGCTCCCACGCCCCCACTCTCCTCATCCCCGTGTCCCCACGTCTTTGCGTCCCCTAACTTCCCCCTCCTTCCCAACTACCCTTCTACTTGGGCGCTATACTCATCTGCGGTTAATGCATCATCAATGTCACCAGGATCGTTAACTCGCACTTTAATCAACCATCCTTCACCGTAGGGATCGTCTGCAACTTGTTCGGGAGAATCTAACAGAGGTTCGTTACGGTCTATTACAGTACCAGTAATTGGTGAGTTTAAGTCTTCTACAGCTTTTACTGATTCAACTGTGCCAAAAGTTTCTCCTTTAGTAATAGCATCACCAACTTCTGGCAATTCCAAAAATACAATATCTCCCAATTGATCGACAGCAAAGGCGGTAATGCCAATTGTGGCTATTTCCCCCTCTAACCGCACGTATTCATGGGTATCTAAGTACTTTAAATCTCCAGGATATTCCAAAGACATATTGCTTCCTCTTCCACAATGGCAAAAATCAACATGGTTAATGGTTTATAGCTAATGGCTAATGGTAAAGACATTATTAGCTGTTTGCAACACGAGCTTTTGAACGATAAAAAGGTTTTTTCACCACTACCGCTGGGTAAGTTTTACCGCGAATTTCCACTTCTAGCTGCTGACCAACAGTGGCTAGCTGGGTGGGAACATAAGCTAGAGCGATCGGATAACCAAGTGTAGGAGATAGTGTACCACTAGTAACTTCTCCTACTACAGTACCTGCTGAAAGTACTTGGTAGCCGTGACGGGCGATGTTGCGTCCTTGCATTTGCAAACCTACGAGTCGGCGCTGTACTCCAGCAGTTTTTTGCCGTTCCAATATCGGACGCCCAATAAAATCACCTTTGGTATCAAGATGCACTAGCCATCCCAAACCAGCTTCTAAAGGGGTGGTGGTGTCGTCGATATCTTGTCCGTAAAGTGCCATTGCTGCTTCTAATCGGAGGGTATCTCTGGCACCAAGCCCACAGGGGATAACACCAGCATCAACAAGACTACGCCATAACTTGACGCCTTCTTCTGGATCTAACATGACTTCAAATCCATCTTCTCCGGTGTAACCAGTACGGGCAAGGAAGGCGGTTTTGCCTAATACAGGTGCTTCGAGGTGACTGAATGCTTTAACTGGAGTTAAGTCGGCTTGCACAAAAGGCTGAAGAGATTCAACTGCTTTTGGCCCCTGGACAGCAATTAAGATTTTTCCTTTGGAAAGGTCTTGAAAATTGAACTCGTTGGCATCAAGATGCTGCAATAACCATGCTTTGTCTTTACTGGTGGTGGCAGCATTGACAATCATCACTCCCTGTTGTTCGCCAGAGGAAGTTTCGCCGTAGTAATAGAAAATAATGTCGTCAATAATACCGCCTTTTGGATTTAACAATACGGTGTATTGAGCTTGACCAGGTTGTAACCTACTCAAGTCTGAAGGAACTAGATGTTGAAGTTTTGAAATTAAGTTTTTCCCTTGGAAAGTAAATTTACCCATGTGGGAAATATCGAACATTCCTGCTGCATTTCTAACAGCCTCGTGTTCGTTAGTAATACCGCTAAATTGTACGGGCATTTCCCAACCACCAAAGCTGGTAAGTCGCGCTTTCAGTTCTTGGGCGAGGAAATATAGGGGCGTTTTATATAGGGGGAGGGCGTTCTCTTCTTGTTTAGCCACTGGTAGATTTGTTGTCGTAGAATTATCAACTTTAGTATCTTAAGGCACGCTTCTATACAAGTGCGTTAACAGGCAGAGGTTTAATAGCAAAAATTATTTGATTTCCTCCAACTATACCGAGCTAGTATGGTCTGCGAGGTCTGTCAAAGGAAACATTACTTTTATGTGTCCCTTATCTCCTAATTTATAGGGACTGGGTATTGGCTAACCAGCTACGTTGCGAGCAACCAGCGCAGTGGCTCCTCAGGAGGAAATGCCGTGTATGCTTTCCCGATTTGGGGGGACTTTGCAGTGTAATAACGTCCTCGCAACAGAATCCTCGCTGCAATCTATGGGAAGCTCCCTGTGAAGGAAACTGGATATTTTGCAAAGACAGGGGAAATTGGTATGATTCTAAGTGCGGTTTATCTATCAATTTTTAGGAGTATTTTCCACGGTCTGTGGTGAAACTGCTAAATCAACCTTTAGTTTTTTAATTTAAAGATTGGGAGCTAACTATGAAGAGGCGTTCCGCATTACGCGCCTTACTATTTACTACAGGATTAGTAATACCTGCCTGTGCTCAGACACAAAACTCTACTCAAAATGAAGTATCAACGAGTCAAACCCAAGCAGTTGCTACTGCACAAAAATCAAAGTCGGTGGAACTAACATTGGTTGGTTATGGAGTGGCTAAATCGCTTTTCTCCAAGATTATTCCGGCATTTCAACAAGAGTGGAAGGCGAAAACAGGTCAAGATGCAATCTTTAAGGAATCCTATGGTGCATCTGGAGCACAAACTAGAGCAATCCTGGGTGGTTTACAAGCTGACATCCTGGTTCAAAATCTCCAGAGCAACATAGATCCTTTAGTGGAGAAGGATTTTGTAAGTCAACAGTGGAGCCAACGATTGCCCAATCAAGCTTCCCCTGCTAACACAGTTATGGTTTTAGTTACAAGACCGGGAAATCCCAAGCAAATTCGAGATTGGAGGGATTTAACTCGCGAAGGTGTGTCTATTGTGGCGATTAATCCACAAACTTCTGGTAACGCTCGGTGGGGTATCTTAGCAGGGTATGGTTCTCTTCTCAAGTCTCAAGGAGAGCAGGCTGCTGATGATTTTCTCAAAAGCTTTGTGAAGAATATTAAGACATTAGTGAGCAGTGGGCGAGAGGCAACGGATGCATTTGTAAAAAACAAAATTGGAGATGTATTAATCACATTTGAAAACGAGATTATCTTCACTAATAACTCCATTCCTGAAGATTATCCCTACATTGTGCCGACGACTAATATCCAGGTTGATTTTCCAGTCACTGTCGTTGACAAGATTGTAGATAAAAAGGGAACCCGCGAAGTTGCACAAGCATTTACTAAGTTTTTATTTTCACCCAAAGGTCAGGAAATCTATGCTCAATCAGGCTATCGTCCCATTGAGCAAAAGGCATACCAAAAACATACCAAACTTTACAAGCCTGTAAAGACTCTTTATAAAATTGCAGATTTTGGTGGTTGGAAACAGGTTAACCAAAAGCTTTTTGCCGATGGAGCGTTATTTGATTCTGCCCAAGCAGCCCGAACTCGATAATTGCAATGTCAGCTATCTCTGTAACACCCTCTACACAACGCTTTCATCAAGCTCTTTTGCAAGGTTTAGCTCTTACATATGTTAGTTTTATCATTCTGCTACCTTTGGGAGCAATCTTTCTACAAGCTTCTAAAAGCTCTTGGCAGAAATTGTGGCAAGTTGTGACTGCTCCAGTTGCTGTAGAGGCATATAAGCTTTCTTTTTCTGCTGCGCTGTTGGCTGCTCTAATTAACAGCGTTTTTGGAGTCATACTCGCCTGGATCTTAGTACGTTATAACTTTCCTGGCAGAAAGCTTGCAGATGGCTTGGTGGATTTACCTTTTGCTATGCCTGCGGTAGTTGCTGGTATTGCTTTAGTGTCTGTGTACGGTTCTGGTGGAGTAGTTGGACAGTACTTTGACTCTGGAACATTTTTAGGGAATTGCTTGCGGCAACTTGGTATTGAGCAGGTTAACTTGACTTCATCTGTAGTCGGAGTTGTTTTTGCAAAGATTTTTGTTACCCTTCCTTTTGTCGTGAGAACCGTACAACCTGTGTTGATAGAGATTGAGCCGGAGGTTGAGGAAGCAGCGCACAGTCTAGGAGCAAACTCTTGGCAAACATTTTGGAGAGTTATTTTTCCCCAATTATTACCTGCAATCTTGACAGGATTTACTCTTGCTTTTGCCCGTGCAGTCGGAGAGTACGGTGTAGTAGTGATAATTTCTGGCAATATTCCTTTTGAGACAATGATTAGCTCAGTCTATATCTACCGTCGATTGGAACAGTATGACTATAGTGGTGCAACAGCTGTGGCGATTGTGTTGTTGGTGTTTTCTTTAGTGATTTTGATATGTACTAATTTGTTGTACTGGTGGAGTCGGCGATATGAAATTTCCGTTCCTATGAGGTATTAATACGGCATATTTCTCGCCATATAAAAATAAGATTGCTGTTAGTAGCAAAAAGTAATTTTGATAGAAATGAAATTCTTGATCAAGCAAGTTAAGGCAACCTTACAATCGCTACCTTGGGGACGCTATCTATTAATTACTTTGGGTCTTTCTTTCTTAGTGATTGTCGTTGTTTTTCCCCTATTAAATATTTTTTATCAAGCATTTGCCAATGGCATTGAAGCTTATTGGGCTGGAGTTACGATACCTGAAGCACGCCATGCCATTTTTTTAACTGTGGTGATCGCTTTAGTTTCGCTTCCTCTTAATATCGGGTTTGGAGTATTGCTTGCTTGGATTTTGGCGCGGTACTCGTTTCCCGGTAAGGTACTGTTGCTAGGAATTATTGACTTGCCATTAGCCATTTCACCTACTGTTGTGGGTTTGATGTTCATTCTTCTCTATAGTCATACCGCAGGTATCTTTGGTTCCTGGTTAGAAACAGTCAACATAGATGTCATTTTTGCCCTACCAGGGATGATTTTAACGACTTTGTTTGTAACCTTCCCATTTATAGTACGAGAGGTACTACCAACGCTGCAAAACATGGGAATGGAAGAAGAGGAAGCAGCTAAAACGTTGGGAGCAAATTCGTGGCAGACTTTTTGGCGAGTGACTTTCCCTTCTATTCGTTGGGCTTTGCTTTATGGGGTACTGATCTGTACATCTAGGGCAATCGGAGAGTTTGGAGCAGTTTCGGTTGTCTCCGGAAAGCTGATTGGACAAACAAACACTTTGACATTGCACGTCGAACAAGTATATACAGAATACCAAACTGTTGCTGCCTTTGCCTGTGCGTCGCTTCTAGCTGTAATGGGACTCCTAAGTTTGGTAGGACAGGAATTGCTGCGAACAAAGGACAAATCTTGAAAGTTCGTTTTGTCACAATCCTCTCAACACAGAGATTAAATTAGGTTTGGTTTAATAAATTACTATATTTAAAATTTTATGTCAGAAGAAGTACTTAAATCATCACTGGGAGAATACACTTATCCTCAAGGATATCTGGAGTATGTCAGCACCTTAACGTTTCTGGGTCGTTTGCGCTGTTCTACCCGACAAATTGAAGCTGGCAGTTGGCAAGAAATTCTCTTGGACTATGAAGTTGGTGCTTCTGGAATTGCAGACGGTGCTTGGTTTAAGGTAACTTTTAAATTTTACTCAGATTGGGCGTTATTTCAGACGGAAGATCCCAAGGCTGCTAACTATATTTCTGCCGAATACCAGGCTCGTCCTCCTCTGGTTGGTGAAAGTCCGGCAACTGTGCAATCACTGAAAATCCGATTTGATCAGAAGGGGCATGAACGTCCTTATCAAAAGGCAATTATTGTAGACATCGTAGATGGCTACCTCAAACCGGGAGATCACATCTTGATTCGGTTAGGCGATCGCCGCGCTGGTAGTCCGGGAACACGAGTGCAAACTTTTGTGGAACAAGGTTTCCGATTCCGGGCTTACATCGATCCGGTTGGCACTTCTCGCTTTGCTGAAATTCCCGGTGATGTGGTGATTGATATTGTGCCAGGATTACCTGCAAAGCTGACAATTGTAACCCCGCGACTTGTCAAGACAAACGTTTACTTCCCTGTACGGGTAAGAGCAGAAGACGCTTGGGGTAACACTTGCTGGGGACTAGGAGGAAAGTTACACTTAACAAGTTATAGTTTAGGCAAAATCCTCCCAGAACGGCTACTTAATTTACCAGAGCAAGGTTGGGCAGTTGCAAAAACAAAATTGACTCTAGATACAGATGCAGAAACAATACTTCAGGCTACTTTAGTAGGAACTGAACTGCAAAGCGCTCCAACTGCGATCACGGCTGAAAGTAACATCAACTTTCCACGAGCATTTTTTGCCGATCTCCACGTACACTCTAACAACACTGTTGGAACTAATAGTACAGAGTATAATTTTGCCTATGGTCGGGATGTCGCAGGGCTAGACGTTCTCGGCTATACAGCCAATGATTTCAATATCACTGAAGAACGCTGGCAACAAGACGTGAAACTCTGCCAGGAGGTAACGCAGGAGGGCAAGTTTCTCTGCTATCCGGGTACAGAATGGTGTGGTAACTCAGCAGCGGGAGGCGATCGCAATGTTATTTTCTTGAGTGATGAAGTGCTGTTTCCCTATGATCGCCAGGGAAAACAAGTACGCTCGTTTGAGTGGAATGAAGATATGAAAGGTAAGCAACTAGTACCTGGAGCTTGGCCTGTGGATCGGCTTTACGCCGCCTACATTCACAATCCAGAGCAGTACCTACTCATCCCTCACATTGGCGGACGGCGTGCTATTTTAGACTGGCATCACCCCAAATTGGAACGTCTGATAGAAATCGGTTCTGCTTGGGGACATTTTCCTTGGTTTTATCAAGATGCTATCAGTCGTGGATATAAAGTCGGTGTATCAGCCAATGGCGATGAACATCGGGGACGTTGTGGTGGTGGGGTTCCAGGTACAGCAGTTTTTGGCGTCAATGGTGGAGTTACAGGAATTATTGCCCCCTCGCTTACCAAATCGGATATCAATTACGCCTTGCGTTTTCGTCATACCTGGGCAACAACTGGTGAGCGTCTTGTCGCTTTGTTGTGGTCAGGTAAACATATTCAAGGAGATGAATTTACTACATCTGAAGCAGTTACAATTAATTATCGATTGCTCGGTACAAGCGGTTGGGATGAAATTGCGGCATATAATCACAATGGTCTGCTGTGGCATCGCAATCTTCAAGCTGAAGCAGGTTATGCTCCAAACAAAATTCGTCTACGCTGGGGTGGCTCACGAATTAAAGACCGCTATCGTTGGGCTGAATGGCGTGGAGTATTAGAATTTTCTAATACAATAGTTCAGTGCTATCAAGCTTATGGACTAGAACATTCAGAGGAGTATGTAAGACGAAAGGGAGCACTGCAATTAGAATTTCGCTCTGATACCTACGGAGATTCTGATGCAATTGAACTGGAAGTTTCTGATTTGCTCCATGCTAAGTTTCGGCTTGAGGTGCAAATCGATAGTTACATCAAAATTGGAAGTCCACTACAACGCAATCCCTATATTCATTGTCCAGAATTTAGTTGGGAATTCACTGGCAAAGAACTAATTAACTATGGAATGCTTCGGCAAGAACTGGGAGGAGCAGAGCTTTTCATCGTAGTAGAAAGGATAAGTGCAACTCAAATGCCAAGAGATATTGGTGGCAGTTTTGTACTGGAACCTCAACACACTCCCCATGGTTTTCTGCCCATCTATATTTCAGGTCGTCAAATTGATGATGCTAAAGTCTGGACTAGTCCTTTGTTTATCGTGTTTGAGACTTGAAGTATTTATTAGCTGAAACTTCCATTGAGCGATCGCTTGCTCTGGCTTAATAATTTTTACGCAAAAAGGATGATAAAGAAGATGCAAGTACGTGGTGATTGGGAGATAGAGAAGTATCGTATTTTATTTTTCCCCCAGAGAACGCAGAGGATACTCAGAGCTTTATGTTCAGAACTCAAAGAATAAATAATTATAAAATTTGTAAAATACATCACTATTAAGTGATTTATTTTTCTAATCTAAATTTAGATTCATCTCTCCATCGGTGGTGTCGTCATGATCCAGTACAGATATCGAGTATTGGTAGCCACTGTTGCTTTTTCTTGTGTTTTACCCTTAACAGTTCAAGCCGCTCCATCTGTTGAACCTCAAAGGACTACTGCACAGACAGTGGAATTTGTACAGCAACGCATTTTGTATGTCAACCCTCAGCAAGGCACAGATGCCCCTAATGCTGGCAAAAGTCAGTTGACTCCTTTTAAGACAATTACCTATGCCTTGCAACAGGCAGAACCTGGTACAGTAATTCAGTTAGCCCCTGGACAGTACCAGGCTGGGGAGACTTTTCCGCTCAAACTTAAGCCAAAAGTTATTCTCAAAGGTAACGAATTCCAGCAGGGGCAAGGAGTTGCAATTGTTGGTGGGGGTGACTATCTCAGCCGTATCTTTGCCCGCCAAAATATCACTCTCTTGGCTGCCCCAGATAGTCAAGTTATCGGTGTCACCATTACCAATCCCAATACACGCGGCACAGGCATCTGGGTAGAATCTGCTAATCCTACTATTCGTAACAATACCTTTGCCAACAACAAGCGAGAAGGTGTTTTTGTCACGGGCAACGCCGATCCCAAAATCCAGAACAATCAATTTATCAATAACGATGCCAATGGAATTTCTGTCACTGGAATAGCCAAAGGCGAAATCAGGGGAAATACGTTTCAGAAAAACGGTTTCGGTTTAGCGATCGGTGGCTCTTCTACTCCGTTAGTAGTCAATAATCAGATTCGAGGTAGCAGAAGCGGCTTGGTGGTGACGGAGAAGGGGCGTCCAAATTTGCAAGGGAATTTCGTTGAAAATAACAGTCAAAATAGCCAAATAGCGATCGCTCCTACTCAATCAAATGTAAACAATAATGACTTGCAAAATAATCTAGAAAACAACAGTGAAAATGCTCAAATAGCAAGCGCCCCCACTCAACCAAATCTAGACAATAATAATTTTCAAAATAATCTAGAAAATAGTAGTGAAAATGGACAAATAGCGATCGCTCCTACTCAACCCAATCTAAGCAATAACAATTTTCAAAATAATGTAGAGGAAGTAGGTAATGAGGCGAACTCTATACCAACAAAGCCGCCGTTACCAGCAGTACCGGAGCAACCAGATAATGGAATATGGGCGAGAGCGGATCGGGGGATCTTAAAAGAAGGTATATATACTTTTCCAGATGGATTAGTTATTTACTCAAATGGAAACAACGCATTTTGTGGTTTCACAAGTCCAGCACACTATAAGAGGTATGACAGAGGGTGGGACAATGTGAAGTCAATCAGCGAACAGGATAGAGCTAGAGTTGTATCTGATATGCGTGATGAGGGACTTTGTCCCCTAGCTGATGCAGATAAAAATAGCAGGGTGTTTGTTCATGACATCAACCGCAACGATTTTGGGAATACCCAACAGCTTGTAATTCCGAGTGTAGCAGCACAGCCGCAAGACAAATGGGTTTTAATTATGGGTAATAAAGTAGTGGTGATTAACTCTGATGGCAAGGTGTTTACCCATGACATCAGCGGGAATACTATGGGAAATGTTAACCAGCTTCCAAATTCAAGTGGTAGATAAGTGGTTAGGCAAAATTAAAGTTACGGGTGGAAATCGAGGAACAGGGTACAGGGAACAGCTTAAAAGAATGTTTAATTAATTTTGTTAAATCTGGGATAGATTCAGCATGAGCAAGTTGTGTCATCGCTGGCAGAAGAGATAATGCTAAGATTGTGCAGTTTGTTCTGGTTCTGCTTGTTCTAGCTTCTGTCCTAATTTTGGCTCTGTACCAGCAAGTAATCGTTCAATATTACTGCGATGCCGCCAAACAACGTATAATCCACCGACAATGCCGAACAAGATGTAGGGTAGTGGTTGGTGAAAAATTATCATGAAAATAGAAACAGCGATCGCACCACAAATTGAACTTAAGGAAACTATCCGTGAGATGGCGACGACGACAGCAAACACCCCTACTGTTGCCAGTGCCACCTGCCAATTCATTGCCAATAAAACACCCAAACTAGTTGCAACCGATTTACCACCACTAAATCCTAAAAAAATGGATTTACTGTGTCCCAGTATTGCTGATAATCCTGCTAAAGTTACCATCCAAGATTGCCATATTTCCAGATTTACTGTTGGGGGAATCAAATTTTGAGTTTGGGCAAAGTTGAATAACCAGTAAACAAGGAAAATTGCTAAAACTCCTTTTAGACAATCAATCCCTAAAACAAATGCTCCAGGGCCTTTACCTAAAGTTCTTAGCACATTAGTTGCGCCTGTAGAACCAGAGCCAACTTCGCGAATATCAATACCTTTTAATAGCCTCACTAGTGTGTAGCCTGTAGGAGTTGAGCCTAGTAGATAGGCTAAAACCAAAATTGCCCCACACAAACTGAACCAAATAGCCATATGTCAACAGTCCATAGTCCATAGTAAAAAGTCTACTACTCTGTCAACCAAGAATTGATGCGTTGAGGCTGACACTCCAGACGCGGGAACACGGAAGAGGACAAGGAGATCAAGGAGATAAGGAGACACGGGAACACGGGGAGTAATAAACCATCAACTCCTGTACGGGCGGGTTTAAAAGAGAAGTTGTCGATTTTAACCGAAAAATAATCAATGAAATCCGCACGGCAGTCGCACTCGACGCGCTTAAGCCGACGCCAGGTGCTACAACGGGGGGAACCCCCAAGGGCGCACTGGCTCCGCAAGGGCGCGCTGCCTCCCCTACTATTAACAAATGATTTATGACTAATTAAAAATCATCATCATAGCTTCTCATCATTTTCGGATCAGGGGCAAAGGCTAACCACAAGGGAAATTGCAGTAGTGCCAGACTAATTTGCTCTTCGGAATCGTCAATGATAATCAAAGGCAATAGCTTAGATTTCTGCAAGCGATCAGCTTTTTGGGCTAAAGCTTCTGGTGTCTCAAATAATGTTACTCCGCGATCGGGGCCAAAATCTGGACGACCAATTCCCAAGCAATCCTGCAAGCCACGCCGCCACTCACCTAAGCGTTCTGGCGTATTAGCTAATACTAAAGTGCGGAGGCGATCGCCATATAATTTGTGCAATATTGAGATAACTGCTGAACTAATCAGTATATTTTGCAATCTGCTTCCCATTGTTCGCAAAGCACCCCTTCCTCCTTGGTTGAAAAACCAGTCAGATACTCGTTCAGCATGAACTGGTTCAAAGGTACGGCGCAATTGCCAAGGTGGGCCATAATAATCTGGTTTGTTGCGATATTGATCGATGAGACGGCGAATTTGTTTTGTAGTGTCTTGAAACTGCTGTTGGGCAAATTGAGGTGTTCCTAACTCAATTTCTGCTGGTTGAACCTCTTTGACTATCGATTTTTCTGGTTCTGGTTTAGTCTTCGGTACTAATTGCAACTGTTCTGCTGCTACTGCCAAATCCTGTAAACTACCTGTGAGATAGTCCTTAAAACCCTGCACCCGAATAGCCAAGTCTTGAGAAGCACCTGCAAATGTGGTTCGCATCTCGTTACGAATACGTTCTTGACGTCGTTCTAGCTGTTCTATTGAGAGTTGTAATGCTTGTTTGCGTTGTTCTAGCCCAGCAAGCGCTTCTTGCACTAGCTTTCCCATTGCTTTTTGCGTTTGTTGCATTTGTGCTTGCAAGCTGGCAATTTCTTGTTTGAGAGCTTGTTCCTGTTGTTGCAGTTCGGCGATTCTTTGAACTACTTTTAGCTGATCATCTTCTAAGTTAACTTGTGACTCCAGGGTGAGTGTTGCCTCTTGTTCTTGTAGGGCAATATCATCAGCAGAGAACTCTTGTTTCGACTCGTCTTTAAGGCTTGTGGCTTCTGCATTTATGAGAGGCGAATCAGAAGTGGGTTCGTCTTTTACTTCTGTGTCAAGAGTAGAGTTTTGGGCTGCTGCTTCCGCCACTGGTTCAACAGATGAGTTTTCTTGTTGATCGCTTGTCAGGCTTTGTTCTTCTTTTTGCACTAAAGACTCTTCTGTTGGTTGTGGGGCTTGATATTCCTCTGGATTCATAAACTATATTGCAATAACGATGACACAATTAAATAACTTTCAGAAAATATACAATTTACGAACTATAAAAGTCTCTAGTCCTGAGTTTGCAAAACTTGCGGTAAGTCTGAAAGCTTATCTCTTTACGAGATGACACACACAACAGCTAATTTTGCAACTGTTACATTGCTATCATAGACTATTGCTGCTGTGGAACACACGCTAACTCATGCTTGTGTCAACGTATGATTGGGCTTGGCGCAGATTGAAAGATCTATGAAATCTATGCTTGTTTGCAGGTATTTTTTTGCGGCTGTTGATTTTATTTAGGACTCTATACGCGGGCAACGTTCTTCTAAGCAGTTTTTCAGAGTGTTAGGGTCAAATAAGATAGGTAGAAAGTGAATACTTTTAACTTCTTTGAAATAAAACAAGATAGGAATTTTATCCCAAAAAATACGCCAGTTTTGCCATTCTAAATAAGGAAAGCGCCTAATTAAATTTTCGCCTCTATAGATATCTAAATCGGTGGCGGTAAATTGCAGTCGTATTGTTACTGCCTGCAAAATCAGAAATAACCCCAAAATTGCGATCGCACCGCCTACCCAAGGTTGCAAAAAAAGCAGTGGAACGGCTGCGAACACTAACACTGCGGGTAGGTTGTAACTAGGCTTAAGTTCCACAGTTGATGCTAATAATGGTGCTTTTGAAGTAGTCACAGTCTTAATTCCTGTTTTGTGAGTAGACATTATTGATATTTTAGGAGTTAGTCACTTGTCATTGGTCATTGGTTAGTAGGGGAGGCAGCGCGCCCTTGGGGGTTCCCCCGGTTGTAGCGACTGCCGTGCGGGTTTATTTAGATATTTCGTCATCCTAGAGAGATTGTTGTTAAAACCCGCCCGTACAGTGGTTAGTGGGTAATGGGCATCGGACATCGGTAAAAAACCAGTTCCCCTTGTCCCCATGTCTCCTTTTGCCCGCATTTCCCCTGCCACTCCTTCCTCTTTGCGTCCCCACCTCCCCGCGTCTGGGTGTCCCCATATCTTCTTGTCTTATTCCTAGCCCCTAAAATCCTTGTAATAAGGCACTTCCCGCTCCTTGAAACATTAACCAAGAGAGAAAGAAGTTACTAATAAATATAATCAGCAAGGCTGTAACAACAGCAGTTGTAGTTGACTGTCCCACGCCTTTAGCTCCTCCAGTTGTAGTCAAGCCCCAACTACAACCGATAACAGCAATTAAGACCCCAAAGCAACACCCTTTGACTATGGCACTCAAAATATCCCAAGTATCAAGAAAGTTACGGGCTGAGTCTAAAAACTGTGTATCCGAAAGATTGTATACATTAATAGAAATAAATAATCCCCCTAGCATCCCTGTCACCAAAGATAAAAGGGTTAAAACTGGCATCATTAAAAAGCAAGCAATGACGCGGGGAATAACTAAGTAATCTACAGGATCTGTTTTTAACATTAATAAGGCATCTATTTGTTCTGTAACACGCATTGTGCCGATTTCTGCCGCAAATGCCGAACCTACGCGCCCTGCGATAATTACTGCTGTGAGTACAGGAGATAGTTCTCGTGTTAGCGCAACTGCTAGCACTCCACCTACAAGATTTCCTGCACCAAAAGTGATAAATTCCCGCGCTACTTGAATAGTAAAAACCGCACCCACAAAAATGGCTGTTAAAAGGGCAATAAATAGTGAATCTGGCCCTACTGCTGCCATTTGTTCTAGGGTATTGCGTCTATGGATTTTGCCTCTGAGGAGATGAACTAATACTTGTCCACCCAAAAATACTGCTGCCAGCAACCGCTGACCCCATTTCCCCAAACTAGATTTAGATATAGTCTCGTTCAATGTTCACTATCTAACTCGGTAACTGCATTTAGAATAGCGAATTTAGTGAATAGTCAATAGTTATTTGTGATTGGTTAGTGGTTAGGAGTTAGTAGGGGAGGCAGCGCGCCCTTGCGGAGCCAGTGCGCCCTTGGGGGTTCCCCCCCGTTGTAGCACCTGGCGTCGGCTTAAGCGCGTCGAGTGCGACTGCCCTGCGGGTTTGATTGATTAACTTTGGGTTAGAACCGACAATTTCTCTTTTAAACCCGCCCGTATAGTGGTTAGTAGTTATTCTCCCTCTCCGCTCCTGTGCTCCCCTGCTCCTGGTGCTTTCTTGTCCCCTTGTTTCCCCCTCCCCTTGTCCCTTTCCCCTCTTCTGGTTAACTTAGGTTAAATCTCATCTCAGAAATTAATATTTCGATCCATAGCACTTCTACTCCAAACATGACTGTAAATACTCCCGTCAAGCCTGATTTTGCGGGGCTTAACCAGAGTTGTGCTTTGACCAGATTTGACAACTCTGTTGAGAAATTATGTGTAGGTATTTTAATGAAAACTTAAGATTTTTGAAATCTCGCCCACTGCGGAGCGATCGCACTTATTGTAGAAAGTGACAACTAAAGGTAAACGGCTATTGTCCCTCTTAAACCACGGAGCCAAACCTGTTATGACGATTTTGACGAACTTTCTCCGCTCCCTACTACTTACGATTATTATCAGTTTCGTCGCCCCTATGTTTCTTGTCGGCGCTATGCTGTTGAGCTTGTCACTCATTGGTTATGTCCCCGGTTTACAAGGATTAACAGAGGCGATCGCTACTCATATATTGCAGTTTCTCATTATTTTTGGTAGTGGCACTGCCTTTAGAGGACTGTTTGTAATTAGTTTGACCTGTGGTTTTGTTGGGGGACTGTTTGATACTTATGCTTATTATCGGTGTCAAATTTTACGATAGTTTACTTAGGTATGTAGAAAGCTAATTTGCAATTGTTGATTTTTATAATCAAGAAGTTTAATTTATAACAGTAGAAAAATATTGCAAGTCCTCGTCTAGAATTGAATTGGCAAAGTGAAATTATTATTTATTGGTAATTTAGGGTAATTTAGAATCTAAAATATTTTGATGAATTTAACTCAAGTTTAGTATTGAATTTTTACTCTAGAATTCGACAAAGCAGTTCGAGCGGCAAGTAAGTTAGCATATAGAAAAGACACTTGCAAGTTGTAAAAATTAAATTACAATTCGTATGAGTGTCAAACCTGTTTAATTTCTTTTGAACAAAAAGCAGGTTCAATAAGTGTTTTTGTTTTTGAGATTCAATTTAGAGGTATTTTTAACTGCCCATGATTTGGCCTTTTAAGCCTAAGTTTCGCAAACAAATTGCTCGAATTGAAATTACTGGTGCGATCGGTAGTGCAACTCGCAAGCGAGTTTTAGAAGCTCTGAAAACTGTAGAAGAGAAAAAATTTCCGGCTCTACTGCTACGTATTGATAGCCCTGGCGGTACAGTAGGAGATTCTCAAGAGATATACAGTGCCTTAAAGCGTTTGCGTGAAAAAGTCAAAATTATAGCTAGTTTTGGCAATATATCTGCTTCTGGTGGTGTCTACATTGGTATGGGAGCCGAACACATCATGGCTAATCCAGGTACAATTACTGGTAGCATTGGTGTAATTTTGCGTGGCAACAACTTGGAACGCTTGTTAGAAAAAATTGGTGTTTCCTTTAAGGTAATCAAATCTGGCCCCTATAAAGACATTTTGGCTTTTGACCGAGAACTAACTGAGCCGGAGCAAAATATCTTACAAGAATTGATTGATACTAGCTATCAACAGTTCGTGCAAACAGTCGCTGAGGGACGGAACTTAGCAGTGGAAGCTGTAAAAAGTTTTGCAGATGGTCGGATTTTTACTGGTCAGCAGGCTTTAGAATTGGGTATTGTAGACAGATTAGGAACCGAAGAAGACGCGCGTCGATGGGCAGCAGAACTTGTCGGTCTTGATCCAGAAAAGACACAAGTCTTTACGCTAGAAGAACGTAAACCCTTATTAAGTCGTTTATTGCCAGGAACTCGTCAGGTTTCGTCTGGATTAGCCAGTGGTATTGATTGGCTGGAATTTGAAATGTCTACTAGTGGTTTACCTTTGTGGTTATATAGACCTTAAATCGTCATTTGTCATTTTTCTATATTCAGCAGTCCCAAACTAATGAATAATGACTTAATGACTTAATGACTGAATCTTAAGGAGGATTGATTAGTGGAGTGGCGAATGCGGGCGATTCGCGGTGCAACAACAGCCTCGGAAAATACGCTAGAAGCGATGCGAGAAGCTGTCATGGAATTAATGGATGAGCTGGAAAAACGCAACCAACTGCATCCATCGAATATTATTAGCGTTACTTTTACAGTGACACGAGATTTAGATGCAATTTTTCCAGCTGCGATCGCCCGCCAACGTCCTAATTGGGATTGCGTCGCCATGCTAGATGTACAACAAATGTATGTTCAAGGCAGTTTGGAGCGTTGTATCCGGTTGTTAATTCACGCTTACCTGCCAGACTCCAAACCAATTTACCATACATATTTGCGTCATGCTGCCCAATTGCGCCCTGATTGGAGACTACCCCAAGCTTTTTAACCAAACCTAAAAATTCTCAAGGCGATCGCCAAATATACAGTGAAGATTGCTAATGGCTAATTGGCAGATGCTTCGTTAAATAAGTAGATAGAACAAGCTTTTCAACTTCTACCCTCTGTCTTGAAAGTGGGTGTGGGGGTGTAAGGGTGTGGGGTATAGGGGAGCCAGTGCGCTGGCTCCTTTATGCCGGGGAATCCTTACTTACAGAAGCCGCCTTCGGCGTCTACGCCAGTCGCCTGTGGAGGAGCCACTGCGGTGGACGGGTTTTCCGGCATAAAGCAAGTGGCGTTGGAAACCCTACCAAGAGCGCTGGCTCACCACCGGACTGACTCACCGTGTCTTTGCGTCCCCGCCTCAGCCTCAATTATCCCCTGATTCAGCAACGCCCTACTTACGTCTTTGATTAGCCATTAGCCTGTTTTATCTTCTTTGCTAACTTTCCTCTAGTTTTTTATGATGAAAACGAATTCCTAAAAAAATGTCATAAACGAAAGCAAAAAAGTCTTTCTTTTGTAGTAATCCTAACGATTGGTAACTACCTTTTTCATCTAGAAGAGGCTTCATGAGATAGTATGTGGGTTGATAATTGTACCAAGGAATAGAAGGCCACAAATGATGAATTAAGTGATAATTCTGTCCGAGAATGAGAATATTGAGAATAGGGTTTGCGTAAACGCGGGCATTTTTCCAGCGATCGCGCTCTACAAAAGGACGATGGGGCAAGTAATCAAAAAATAAACCCAATGTTAATCCAACGATGCCAGAAGGTACAAACCAAAAATTCAGAACATAACCCAAAAAGTGGTACTGCACAGAAAGATAGACAATTGCCACTACAAATAAGCGGCTTGCCAACCATTCCAGAAGCTCATATTTTCGCCAAAGGCGGCGTTTAAAGAAAAACACCTCATGATAGAAAAAACGTACCGCTATTAGCCATAATGGGCCGCCTGTAGAGACAAAGTGATCTGGGTCATCTTTTGGATCGTTGACATGAGCATGATGCTGTAAATGCACCCGTGTAAACACCGGAAAGGCAAAAACCAGCATCAAAGCACTACCATGTCCTAGCATCGCATTAATTATCTTATTGCGATGGGCGGCTTGGTGACAGGCATCATGAATCACCGTGCCAGAAATATGTAAGGCAATAATGTTCATGACAAAAGATAACCAGTGCGGCCAATGCCAAACCCAGTAACCCAAGCAAGATAGCACAACGATTCCCACAGCCGCCAAAAACATCAGCAGTGTTGGATTCAATCCACCAGGAGGCGCTAATAATTCTTTTGGGGGGACTGTCAGTGGCTTCCGTGCCTCCGACACGAGCATCGCAAACTCCTTACTTACTCAAATGTTATTAATGAATGTGAGGGCGTAGACACGTAAAATCCCTAGAAGGCAGCTGACAGTGAGAGTCGCAGCTTCCCTGAGGATGGGATAAATCGATGGATGACTTCTTTGGAGTCAATGATTTAGGGAAGTATTGCAATCAAGATGAATGAGCTATCCAGAAGCAATTCTGATTAGCCTGAGCTTGGTTTTCCCTACATAGTTATCCTCCTTGGCAATTGGTTCTTGGTCAAGAGCTGCCCATTGAACTGTGTAGAGTTCCCCACGAACTGTTGCAGGGATACCAAGTGCTTGAGCTTTACAGCAGATTAACTTCACCAGCCAATAATATAGAACAGCAGTAACTGTCTGAACTGCTCTACTGAACAGATGATAGCTGCAAATAAACGACTTTAATCTTGATCGCATCCTTAGATAAATTACAATCCACCCTGAAAGATTATAGAGATTTAAAGTTTTGTATAGCAAGATTTATCGATTATCTTCGCATATCAGGGGCTAATTAAAGGTATGATTCCAGACGAGACTCTAAGCTTTTGTTGATTAATTAGGATGTGTAAAAAAAGAGAACAAGGAGTAGGGGAGCTTCAGGTGCAGAGGGGCAGAGTGGGGGAGAATTTTTCTCCTTGTCCCCGTGTCCCCGTGTCCCCCCTCCCCGTGTCCTCTTCCCAATCCCTTCCTTACAAGTAGCTGTACAACCAGTCCCCTTAAAACTTCCCTCCACCTCAAGCAACAGCCAGCTGAAATGACTGATTCAGCAGGCACAGACAACAGGTAGACTTTCAAATTACGATAATTCCCTGAGTAGCTCCTAAGTTTCAGCCCCTATGCAACTAAGAGATTCTGTACGCCGGACAAAAATTGTCGCCACAATCGGCCCTGCCACCAGTAGCCCAGAAATGCTCAAAGCTATTATTGAAGCTGGTGCTACCACGTTGCGACTAAACTTTTCCCACGGTTCCCATGCCGATCATCAACGCAATATTCGTTTAATTCGGCAAATAGCCTTTGAGTTAAATCAACCAGTAGGTATTCTCCAAGATTTGCAAGGGCCAAAAATTCGCTTGGGAAAATTTGAAAATGGATCGATAGTAGTAGCTCGTGGCGATCGCTTCACCTTAACGAATCGCCCAGTCGTTGGCACACAGGATATTAGCTGTGTTACCTACGAATATTTAGCAGACGAAGTTCCCACAGGGGCAAAAATCCTTCTCGATGACGGGCGAGTAGAAATGCAGGTAGAGGAGGTGAGCCGAGATAAAGGCGATTTGCATTGTCGCGTCACTGTTGGCGGCACACTTTCTAACAACAAAGGTGTGAACTTTCCCGGAGTATATCTTTCTGTCAAAGCCATGACCGACAAAGACCGCGAGGATCTCATGTTCGGTTTAGATCAAGGTGTAGACTGGGTAGCACTTTCCTTTGTCCGTAACCCGCAAGACGTCATCGAAATCAAAGAACTCATTTCCAGCACAGGCAAGCAAGTGCCAGTCATTGCCAAAATTGAAAAACACGAAGCCATAGAACAAATGGAAGCGATTTTGGCTTTGTGTGATGGCGTTATGGTTGCCAGAGGGGATTTAGGTGTAGAACTTCCAGCTGAAGATGTACCTATATTGCAAAAACAGCTAATTGCTACTGCCAATCGCTTGGGGATTCCGATCATTACCGCCACCCAAATGTTGGATAGTATGGTTGGCAATCCCCGTCCTACACGTGCTGAGGTGTCAGATGTAGCTAATGCGATTATTGATGGCACGGATGCTGTCATGCTTTCCAATGAAACGGCAGTGGGTAAGTTCCCGGTAGAGGCTGTAGCAACAATGGCACGCATCGCCGAAAGAATCGAGCAGGAAGCAGCACAAAACACCAATGCCAGTCAGGCAAAAGACAGTAAACGCTCCATTCCCAACGCTATTAGCCAAGCAGTCGGACAAATTTCCGAACAGTTGGGAGCAGCAGCCATTATGAGCTTGACACAAACCGGAGCCACTGCCCGCAATGTTTCTAAGTTCCGTCCCCACACGCCGATTTTGGCTGTTACACCCCATGTGAATGTCGCCAGACAACTGCAATTGGTATGGGGAGTCAAACCGCTACTAGTCTTGGAACTGCCTTCTACCGGTCAGACATTCCAAGCAGCCATTAATGTTGCTTTGGAGAATCAGCTAGTATGTGAGGGAGATTTGGTGGTAATGACGGCAGGTACTTTGCAAGGCATTTCCGGATCGACAGATTTAATCAAGGTAGAAGTCGTAACAGCAGTACTCGGTCAAGGAATTGGACTCGGACAAGGTTCTGTTAGCGGTAGAGCCAGAGTCGCTCACACTGGCATGGATGCGAGTAACTTTAATCCTGGGGATATTCTGGTTGCACCCCGCACTAATGCCGATTTTGTAGAAGCGATTCGGAAAGCAGGTGGTATTATTACTGAAGAAGAAAGTCTTAGTTGTCATGCAGCAGTAATTGGTTTGCGTCTTGGCGTGCCGGTAATTGTCGGTGTGAAGCAGGCAACTCAGGTGATTCGGGATGGAGCAATTTTGACAATGGATACGCAACGAGGTGTGATTTATTCTGGGGCAGTGGGAACGCCGTAGAAGTGGTTAGTAGGGGCGGGTTTATAGAAAAGATATTTCGTCATTGTAGAAAGATTTTTGTTAAAACCCGCCCGTACAGTGTTTAGTAGTTAGTGGTTGGTGGTTAATTTCTCATTATCATTCTCTGCATGGTGATGCAAACTGGAGGCTCCGCCTCCTCCTCATGAGGCGGAGCCTCAGTTAATGCCCAGTCAGGCTGGAGCCTGGGAAAGAGAAATAGAGAAACCATAGGCAAACAACCCGCACGTACAGTGAATTGTTAGTGGGCAATGGGCATCGGTTAAAAAAACCAATTCCTCTTCCTACTCCTCAATATTTTCTTAGTTGCTCTCAAGCCATACTGGCAAAGCTTTGGACAAGATGCGATCGCTTCTCTTGCTTGAACGTACAATTTTCCAAAAATTAATTGGTAGTTAAAGATAAACTTGAGTGCAGCAGTATCAGCCACATAAACTTTGCTATGACGATCGCGGAAAATTTGATCTTGACTGGGTTAGGCATTACCACAATCGGATTATTTGCGGGGATTGTCTATCAAGCAGTGAGTGAAGCCATTGCTCGACGTAGATATCCTTCACACGGTGAACTTGTTGATATTGGAGGATTTCGTTTACATCTCAACTGTGTCGGGCAGGGTACGCCAACGGTTGTCATGGATGCTGGCGGTGGTGCTCCCTCAATTACATGGGGCTTGGTTCCATCTGAAATCGCTAAGTTTACTCGTGTCTGCACCTACGATCGCGCGGATTTGGGCAACCGTATATAGTGATTAGAAAGCTAAAGGGCTTGTCTTATCCAATATAAAATCTGCCACTTTTGGAGTTTTACCCGTTGTCGCATCTTCAGAAGGGCTGAGTAAAACCGATCGCTGAGTAAACTTTTGATTGTCAAGCCGACGTTCTACCCGGCTGGGAATACCGTAACCGTAGATAATATGTCCTGCTCCAGCTAACACTACCACTTGGTGTTCTGGATTTGCTTTCACGAACTTAGCGATCGCCTCTGCCATTGTTTCATCCCATAGCACTTGCGCCAAGAAAAAGCGTTCTGAACTAGGGCTGTTACCATGCCCTGCATCTTGATGGTGTTGAAAGGCTTGAAGTGCTAATTCGCGATATGCTTGGTTATCAGTGCGAATTTCTGTAAAGGGAGGGATAAATTGGCGTTCCGAGGGTGTAAGGCTTTCTAATCCTTGACGGGCGACTTTGCGAGTAATTTCTGTTGGGGTGTTTAAGGCTAAGACGGGTAGTTGTTTTTGTTTGGCAAAGCGGAGGATGGGCGCGTAATTTTCCCAAGGGAAACCCCAGCGTTTTTCGTACTGGCTTTTCTCAAGTAGTTGTGCTTCTGTTAGTTTACCTGCCAAATATTCATTGACAACACCTTGATAGGGGCGCTGGAACATTTCCATAGCGATCGCTATTTTCGGGTTACGCTGGTAAAGTTCTTGAATAATTTTGAGTTGGTTTTGGTGATCGAGGCTTCTGTCGTGAGTTTCCCCCAGGTATATTACATCGACCTTTGCCAGTTCTGACAGCATCTGTTGCGGACTATAAACAAATTTTTCTGCTTCACCACAACTTTGATCCAAGTTTGGAAAGATAGGATCTAAATTATTGGGCGGTGTAGCGATGACTAATTTGGGAGGACAGGAATTTTTTACTGTTTGAGCACAAGCAGGTAAGGTGGAAAATAGTAGGTAAAAAGTAAAAGATAAAAAGTAAAAAAATAGTTTTTTCGTTTGGAAGCTTTGCTGCTTGTTTGCTAATATTTTGGTCGATGACTGTAACTTGAATTGCATAAAAGGTGTCTCAGTACAGCTTTGCATATGAAAGGACTCTGGCTGGAAAACAAACAACTGCAATTACTGAGCGACATTCCCGTTCCTGAACCACCACCAGGAGAAGCCTTGGTACGGGTTTTGTGCGCTGGTATTTGCAACACTGACTTAGAACTTACCAGAGGCTATTATCCCTTCACTGGCATTTTAGGACATGAATTTGTCGGCGTTGTGGAACAAGGGCCAGAACATTTAATCAACCAACGCGTTGTTGGGGAAATTAACGCTGTTTGTGGGCAGTGTCGGTTTTGTCGTAGCGGTAACTCAACTCACTGTGAAAACCGCACAGTTCTTGGCATTGTTAATCGTAACGGAGCCTTTAGCGACTATCTTTGTTTACCAATAGAGAATCTACATATCGTACCGGATCATATTCCCACAGAAGTAGCAACATTTACCGAACCTGTAGCCGCAGCATTGGAAATTCAGCAGCAGGTAAAATTACATCCAGATGAGCGAGTACTTGTAATTGGGGATGGCAAACTGGGGCAATTGGTAGCACAAACACTGGCATTAAGTGGTTGTGACTTGTTAGTAGTGGGGCGTCATCCTGAAAAACTGGCTAATTTAGAAGCACTGGGTATAAAAACAGGCTTTGCTGATGCTGTCACAGACAAAGCTTTTGATATTTCAGTTGAGTGTACGGGAAATGCCGAAGGATTTGCGATCGCGCTTCGTGCTTTACGTCCTCGTGGCACACTGGTACTTAAAAGCACATATGCTGGCAATCTTAGCTTAGATGCTTCCTCGTTGGTAGTAGATGAAATTACTTTGATTGGTTCGCGTTGTGGCCCGTTTCCACTAGCATTGGAAGTGCTAGCTCAAGGTAAAGTAGACGTACAACCCCTAATTCACGCTCGCTACCCCCTCAGTGAAGGGTTGGTGGCATTCGCTCATGCTCAAACAAAAGGTGTTTTAAAGGTTTTGTTAGAAATTAGTCATTAGTCATTGGTCATTGGTCATTAGTAAAAAGATAAATAGCCCAGGATTCTTGTAGCATTATGGAAGCAAATATTTAATTTAAAAAGCTAAAAAGCCTATCAAACAAGCAATATTCCTTTTGCCTATCCGAAGCTTTGAGCGGAGGTTTCCTCCGCACCCTTACGGGAAAACGCCTCCGGCGTCTACAAACTTCTCTGTGCCATCTGCCATCTGCCTTTTCGTACTAATAATACATCGCATTTGTTTTTGCTTGGTAATCAAGACAATTTATTGCTTCTTCTGTATTAGCAATACAGGGGTGGACAGTGCATTTGAGGCGATAGTCGTCGGTAAAATATTGGCAGCTAGAGCAGGGAATTTGATGCATCTGCTTTGCTATCTTGACACTATCGCGTGTTGCTGACCATAAACTCCATGCAACGAGAATTATTAATGCCCAAGCACTGATCAAGCAAAGAGGCACTAAAAATTGTTGAATTATATGGATTAGAAAATATATTATCTGAGACACGGCAATTCTTGTGCAAATCTGTAAAAAAATTTGAGTGAGGATCGAGAAGTTATATGTGATCTTAACCTCTCATTCCTCACTCTTGACTTCTTACTCTAGAAGTATTGATTTAGATGCCGGCATGACCAATTGCTAAACCAGCGACAAGCATTCCTAAGACTAGGAACGGTTGAGCGCTGGCTTGGTATTTGACGTCATTTTTGAGGGGATCGCGCAGGAAATACATATCCTGGAAGGTAATTTGTGGGATGATCAGCAATATGAGAATTGCCGCGTACAAATTTTCGTGAATATAAATAAGATAGGCAGCGATCGCGGTTTGAAAGACATCAATCATCACCACACAAATCCAAGCGGCGGTGGTGACGCCAAACATTACAGGTAATGACTGCAATCCTAATTTGCGATCGCCTTCTACACTCTTAAAGTCATTGACAATGGCGATTCCCAACCCAGCCAAACTGTAAATTAGAGTCAGAACAACGATTTTCCAATTGAGTTCACCAAACAAAGCATGACCGGTACACCAAGGGAAGGTAATATAGCTTGCACCTAAGGCATAACTTCCTAACCAGCCGTTTTGCTTGAGCTTTAAAGGTGGGGCTGAATATATATAGCCAACAAAGGAACCGATGAGAGCGATCGTTGTAATTGTAGGAAATTCATTCCCTGCCCATTTATCTAAAGTAAATGCTAAGGCAATACCTGCAATTAATAATACCCAAATCTGCGTAATTACCTGGGGTACAGAAATGGCTCCAGAGGGGATTGGGCGATATGGTTCGTTGATGGCATCAATTTCGCGATCGTAGTAATCGTTCAGAATTTGTACATAACCTGCCATCAATGGCCCTGATAGCAACATACAAACTGCTGCCTTAAACACATTTTCCAGTGTCCAAGTATACTCCCCAGAAGAAGCCGCACCACAGATTACACCCCACATTAAGGGAATCCAAGTGATGGGCTTCATCAGTTGCAAGCGGATTTTCCAAATCGATGTTTCTCCAGGTGCAGCACCTTTCATGCCCAACAGTTGCCTAGTTTTAGCACCACGATTAGCAATGGCTTGTGCTTCCTCAGTGGTTGCGATTGAATCTAGGGCTTCAGATGTATTGGAATTTGTGGTAGTGGGAGTTGATTCAGACATAAGGCGTACTGAATAAATAGGGACTAGGGGCTATAGGGACTAGGGGCTAGGAAGAGGAGAGGGGGAGAGGAGCCAGCGCCGTGGGCGGGTTTCCCGACTTGGGGCGACTGGCGTGGGGAGACAAGGGGAGAATCATTCTCCGTGTCACCGTGTCACCTTGTCCTTTTCTTCCCAATCCCCATTAACAATTTTCTAAAACGAGATAATCAAATAATTATTTTGAAACTTCGCGCCTGCAACAGGCCTACCACTCAAAGCTGGAGGGAGAAAAATATTTCGCCTTTGATCTCCTGCTTCTACAGTGACTTCTGGCCCATATTGGGTAAGTTTGACTTGCTTTTTGTCAAATCCTGGCAAAAACAAGCTTACTTTTCGTTCGTGAATGTCAATTTCAATAGGTTTGGGAGCTTGTACTGCTTGTGCGACAAAGTTTGGTAGGGAATCCATTAGCAGTTGCCACTCATCAGCTTTGACATGGGGAACTACGCTGACAGGCAAGGGGGTAAATTCCCCAGATGTATTAATGTTTGTGTCCGAAGATACAAGAATAACACCACCGACAGTTAAACCCACTTGTTGAGCGCTTCCCCAAAGGTAACGAGCAGAGGCAACTTCAACCGGATCAGCAGTCGTCACTAAAAAAGCAGCAACATGCTTGGGATCAGCGAGGGCAGCTTTACCCTTGTCTAGAAAATTGTTGACTTGATTTGTAGGTTGAGCAAAATTATCTGCTGTCCAATTGATGTTGAAAAAAGTGCTAACAAGCGGTTGAATCAAGGGGGATTCAGAAATTGTCCTTCCTAAATCTGAGTTGACAAATAATTGCCGAAATCGCCGTACATACCAGCTAAGATACTCTGGCATCCCAAACATTCGCAATGTAGAAGTGTCGCCGCTGCCATCGTAGACGATCACATCATAGTTGCCGCTTTCGTAGTACTCGCGTATCGCATTGAGGACAAGGGCAGTGTCCATCCCTGGCAAGACAGAGAGTTCCTGTCCATAAACATCTTTCAGGATAGGAGTTCTTAGATATTGTGCTTCCAGTTTTTTCACATCTTCCCAGCTACGTTCTAGCAGTGTTGATGCTTGTAACTGTACAACTTGCAAATTAGCAGCAATTTCTTGAGGATCGGTGCCAACAGGAAGCCCCAACAGGATTTGTAATGCTGGTTCTGCACTTCCTGCCAGAAGTACACGCTTTCCTTGGCTTGCTAATAGCTTGGCAGCGGCGATCGCTACCTGAGTGCGAGCAGAGCCGCCTTTGCCCAAAAATGTCAGTATCAGGGCCATTACTTGATTCCTAAATTTTTACCGCCGATTTTTTCAACTCCAACTTAGCACTCGGCTTTTTTTGTAACTTCTGTCCGAAGTTTAGCAATCAGCGGACACAGCCGCCGATAACTGGGTTTTTCCTTACTGTACTACTTTGAGTTCGTCTTCAAAAAACCAGGTGGTAAAATTATCATCAAACTTTACCACCACACCAACACCGCTACCATCAGTCATCTTAAAGCCTTCGATGATACCGACTTTTCCTAGCCTTTGAGCAATAGGATTAGATACGCGATCGCGCAGACGATAAACCTTAACCTTTTGTCCGATGTCCATGCCAAATTACAATGCAATAATCCACAACTCAGTGTACCGGAATCCGGTGTTTTGGGGGAGTGGGAGACGCGTAGAAGGGGAGACGCAAAGACACGGGGACACAAGGAGAGTAATAAAAACCAACAAATGTACAAAAGGCAGCGCGTTGCGGAGCCAGTGCGTTGGGGGCGTCGGGTTAAGCGCGTCGGGTGCGACTGCCGTGCGGGTTTAGAAGATAAGTTATCGTTTGAACAGCAAAGTTAATCAACAAAACCACTAACCACTAACCGATCCAAATAGTTTAATCTAGACCTACAGAGTTTAAATTACAAGCAATATATTAGATAACAGTAAACAATTCATGATAAAATTGCCCAGATATTTTTACTAAGAGTTTGGAGTAGCAATTATTTCTATCAAAAACAAAGGGAACTTTCATAGCTGATCAACTTCAAAAATAAAAATTGTGTGTAGGTAGTGGGCGAGGAAGCAGGAATTGTTGCAAACAATGCGAGGAGTTGTCCGTAAGGCAGGAAAGCTGCGACGCTGGTTGCCAATCAATGAAGTTTGGTGGGCAAAATTAGATTTGCTCAGAGCTTTGGTACGACGCGATCTAGAAGCACGGTATAAAGGTTCTATTTTAGGCAATTTATGGCCTTTAGTTAATCAGTTATCACTGTTACTAATTTATACTTACGTATTTTCAATTGTTTTAAAAGTGAAGCTGAACCTCAAAGGCTTACCAGAAAATAATTTTACTTTTGGTTTATGGTTGTTTGCAGGGTTACTGCCTTGGATTGCCTTTAGTAATGGATTAATTCAATCTGCAAATTCAGTGATAGGACAGCCGAATTTAGTCAAGAAGGTCGTATTTCCTTTAGCTTTATTACCGTTAGTGCCAGTATTATCATCATTCATTGAAAGTTCTTTTGGACTAATGGTGTTGATTTTTTTTACAGCGCTAACTTCTCATACATTGCACTATACCTTAGCGCTACTGCCTTTGATTTGGATAACGCAGTTAATGCTAACAGCGGGATTAGGTTATCTGACAGCGGGATTGACAGTGTTTTTGCGTGATATCCCGCAAACATTAAATGTTATTTTGAATATTTGGTTGTATTTGACACCAATTGTTTATCCAGCGTCAGCAATTCCCCCAGAATGGCGGAATTGGGTGTTTTGGTTAAATCCTATGACCGCTATTTCTGAAGTTTATCGTGACTTAGTTTTAGTAGGAGAGGTAAAACACTGGGGCGAGTGGGGAGTTGCTGCTTTGATATGTGCGATCGTATTTTGTTGCGGTTTTTGGGTATATAAGCGGTTACGTCCAGCCTTTGCCGATGTGTTGTAAACAATAAAAAATATGTTAGCAGTTGAGCATATGGTGGTATGGGTGAGGAAATCGCAATTTCGCTTAAAAATGTATCTAAGTGCTACAAGCGCTATGTTCATCCGGTAGATAGACTCAAGGAAATTTTATTGCCTGGAAGGAGCCATGCTCAGGAGTTTCGAGCATTAGATGATATCAACCTGGAAATTCCGAAAGGAGAAACCTTTGGGATTATCGGCCAAAATGGCTCTGGTAAAAGTACACTGCTGCAAATTATTGCCGGAACGCTGACGCCAACAACAGGAGAAGTTCATGTTAATGGCCGGATTTCAGCTTTATTAGAATTGGGTAGCGGTTTTAATCCAGAGTTTACAGGACGGCAAAATGTCTTTTTTAATGGACGAATCTTGGGATTAAGTCAAGAAGAACTAGAATCTAAGTTTGATGAAATAGCCGATTTTGCTGATATTGGAGATTTCATTGAACAACCTGTTAAAACTTACTCAAGCGGGATGTTTGTTCGATTAGCATTCGCTGTGGCAGTAAGCGTTAATCCTGACATTTTGATTGTTGATGAAGCTTTAGCAGTTGGGGATATTTATTTTCAACAAAAATGTTTTGAAAGAATCAGAGAACTGAGAAATTCGGGTACTACACTTTTATTTGTTTCTCACGATCGCAATGCAGTTTATAAACTTTGCAATCGGGCTGTGTTAATGGAATCAGGCAAGATAATACTTGATTCTAAACCCAAGCAAGTTCTCGATTTATATGAAGCCAAGCTTTTAAGAAAAAAGGACAATCAACCTGATTCATTTGAAATTCAATTATTGTCTGAAGAATCTACTTCGATGATTTCTGATAATACAGCTTCAGAGATATTTAATGGTAGCATCGATGAAGTTGTTATTAATTCTCCAGAAGTTAGTGTTAGCTTTGTCAAAATATTAAATGAAGATGGACGTGATATTAAATCTTTAATTAGCGAGGAATTATTACAAATATCTGTTGGATTGTTATTTAAAGAATCATTCGCTGATCCTCATGTAGGCTTTAAAATCAGAAATAGAACCGGAGAGGTTGTTTTTGAAACTAATACTTTTTGTATGGGAACAACAATCGGTTCTGTAAGTAGTGGTAGTTTCTTAGAAGTCAAATTTAATCTGAAAGTTCCTTTATATGAAGGTGAATACACTATATCTTTGGGAGTCGCTGATAGCGCATATGGAGATGGGCAGTTTAAACGAACACTAGTTTATGCCCATAATATCAGCGATTTAAAAGTGTTCAAAAATAAAGAATCTATACACTGGACAGGCGTAGTCAATCTTTATCCTACAGTTTCGATTCACAGACAGGCTTATGTTTGAGTCCATCATTCAAGAAGCAAAAAAGACAGAATATGATTTTAGATTGACTGCTAATCTAGAAGATCCTTTGTTACATCTGTTTGATGAATGGGTTGATTACTACAAACTCAAGTGGGCGATCGCTCGCGTTCTCAAGCCAGCTTCCATCCTAGAAATCGGAGTACGCTTTGGTTATTCTGCCGCTGCTTTTTTGAATGGCTATTCTACCGCCAAATATGTTGGTATTGATTTGGATACAGATAGCTATGGTGGTGTTAAAGGTGCAATAAATTGGGCAAAAAAAATTACTCAACCCTTTGAAGCTGAGTTTATTGTTGCTGACACACAAGCAATGAATAGCTTTCCCGGTGATATTTACGATTTAATTCATATTGATGGGCAACAAGATGGGGATGGTTCTTTTCACGATTTAGAACTGGCAATTAAGCAAGGGCGTTATGTTCTTGTAGATGGATATTTGTGGACAAGGCAGAATTTTATGGCGGTTAGCGATTTTTTATTTCGCTACGCCGATTTACTAGATTGGTTTGGAGTGATACCGGGTTACGCCGGAGATTTGTTAATCAAAGTTGCTCCTGAATATCACAGACAAGTTTTTGAAAGTAAATACAGTACAGTTCCATCTAGTCTAGCTATTCGTCATACTTATACAACTAACTATTACACGCAAGATTGTGGAGGCTATGAGGCTTTCAACAGACATCAAGGCAAAAAATTAGAAGATGTCAGACTACAAGCAGTCGCTACTATTGCTAGCTTGAAAAAATCAGGACGCGTATTAGATCTTGGCTGCGGTAGAGGCGAACTGAGTTATTATTTTGCCCATCAAGGCTTTGGTGTCACGGCTGTTGACTATGCACAAAGTGCGATTGACTTAGCAAAAAAGTGTTTTGATGGAGAAGAACAGCTACAAGCAAAAGTAGAATTTATTTGTGATGATGTTTGCAATTTAAAATTGTCAGGGAAGTATGACCTGGCAGTAGCATCTGATTTAATTGAGCATTTATCTTCACAAGAAGTAGAAAAGCTTTATCAAAATATTGCCAATAATCTGAAGACAGATGGATTATTTGTTGTCCATACTTTCCCCAATCTTTGGTATTACCAATACGATTATGCACGCAAAAGAAGAATAGCCGCTTCTGTAGGGGCTTATTTATCTCCAGAGCCCCGTTCGAGATATGAATTACTCATGCATATCAACGAGCAATCACCCAGAATTCTAAAAAGACAGTTAAATAAATGTTTTAAGTATGTATATTTATGGTTTGGTGATACTTTCAATCCTGGTGGAAGTTTAGTTAAAAAATATTCTTTAAGAGAAATTTGTGCTGCTCCTAGTCTGTTTGCGATCGCATCTCATCAACCAATTGCTCAAGAGCAGTTAAAAAATCTTCTACAAATGCCGCCTTTACCTCCTCTGCCTAGCGGTCAAATTCAATTATCAGCAATAGATTACCCTCAGACAGTAGAAGTTAACACTGAGTTTACAATTCAATTAAAAATCGAAAATTGTAGTGAATTTATTCTGCATAGTTATGGTTCTAATCCGGTTCATATTTCTTACCACTGGTTAAATACACAAACTCATGATTGTGTGGTTTTTGAAGGAGCGCGAACAAAGCTATTTCCTCCGTTAGATAGCTGTAAACGCACAGTATGGAACCCTTGGGCAAAAAATGTAGCGAAAAGGATTTACACAGCCAGAGTACAGGCACCACCGCAGGAGGGTAAGTATATCCTCAGAGTCACGATGCTGCAAGAATTTGTACGTTGGCTTGACGAAGCCCCCACTCAACTCATGGAGGATGTTCCAATCGCAATTATCTCAAAGCCTTAATTGAGTATAATCAAATTTCCACAAAAATTATGCTTGAAGAAGTTGGATAAAAATAATTATGGAAGCAGATAGCCCAGAAATTAATGTTGACGAATTAATGCAGAAAATTCGTGCAGAAGTAGCTAAACGTCGCAGTTATTCTCCACAAAAACGCTTAATTAATAAACCAAAAAATAACAATTTATTGACAAGTCATAATGCCAATTTAGAACTGATGGAAGGCTTACTCAAGAATGCAGAGTCGCGTTCTGAAGTTCGTAATAAATGGCCTGATAATTTAAATAAATTTCCTTTTAATATCAGCAAAAATATACGAAAAGTAGCTCTTAAAATACTTAATGTTCTATTCAAAGACCAGAGGGAAGTTAACTATAATTTAATCCGGGCATTGAAAGAATCGGTAGCGCTGAATCGGCAGTTAATAGAACAAGTAACAGCTCTAAGAGCGCAGATTGATCATCCTTCTGCGGCGATGGAAACTCGCCTTGCCAGCATCGATACGCGCTTAACTACTACGGAAACTCGCTTTAGCAGTATTGAAAAGCGCTTGAGTGCCGTAGATAGTCGTATCCCAGAAATAGATAAACATCTGGGAGCGATAGATGAGCATTTGATAGCTAAAAATCGTCGTTTGGGAGACATGGACGATCACTTAAATACAGTTGATGCTCGCTTGCAAGCTGTAGGCGATCGCTTGAACACAACAGATTCGCATCTACACCAAGTGGATTCTCATCTGCAAAGGGTAGATGAACGCCACTTTAGAAACGACAGCTACATTAAAAATGATCTTAACCAGCAGAAACGTTTGCTCTCTGTTTTTTTAGAAGAAGCCAGAAAGCGATTGCCAGAACCTTTTAATCAAGAGCAACTCCAAACCTTTGTTAACGAAGAAAAGCATATTTCAGATGCATTCTACACAGCTTTTGAAGACCATTTTCGCGGTAGCCGTGAAGAAATCAAAAATCGTCTAAAAACTTACATACCCTTTGTAGAAAAGGCTCTTGCGTCTTGTGATTATGCTCCAACTATTGACATTGGTTGTGGGCGTGGAGAGTGGCTAGAGTTGTTATCTGAGTGTGGCATTAAGTCATCTGGAGTGGATATAAATACCACGATGGTGCTATATTGTCAAGAACTTAACTTAGATGTTGTCCAGGGAGACGGGCTGCTTCATTTACGTAATATTCCAGACAATTCTTTGGCGATCGTCTCAGCATTTCATGTCATAGAACACCTGTCATTACAAACGTTAATCGACTTGACTGACGAAGCGCTGCGTGTCTTGCGCCCCGGTGGCATCGTCATCTTTGAAACTCCAAATCCAGAAAACCTAATTGTAGGTGCTTGTAATTTTTATTTCGATCCCACACACCGTAACCCAATCCCGCCAGCAACAGCGCAGTTTTTATTAGAAAATCGGGGATTTCGCCAAGTTGAAATTCATCGCTTGCATCCAATGGGTGTCGATCACAACTTGGACAATCAATTTTTAAAAGATGTCCTGCTTTGTAGCCAGGATTATGCAGTCATCGGATGGAAAGCATAAATCGGGTGATGCAATGAGAATATTAATTTGCAACGAAAGATTTTTATTCAGGTTCGGACTAGATCGGGTGCTGCTGACGATCGCTAAAGGGTTGGCAGAAAAAGGCCATGAAATTTATATGATGGGCAATCGCTATGATGAAGAAATTGTCAGGCAGATAGCCAAAGACTTTATCACTGTTCCACCAGCCCCCGATGATTACGCCAATTCTAACGAGTTCACTGCTCAGTGGCTGGAGCAAAATTGGTATAGCTTTTTTGGGAGCACTTGCCAGCCGGATGTAATTTTGTTTGCGGGATGGCCTTTTTTCCAAGCCGTTGAATTTTTCCGCAAAGTCTGCAAAACAGTGATTTTTCAGGATCACGGGGCAGTACCAATTGAAGGTTTTTCCGGACACGCTTTATTTATTCAAAACAAGGTGCGGCAAATGCGACGCACTTTTTTGCCCCAGACAACAAGCATAATTGCCGTAAGCGATTTTATTGCTCAGTCGCAAAGCATCCCCGATCGAGGGCAAAAAGATGGAGTTATTACCATACTCAATGGAGCCAACCATCTAGAATTATCGGTTTGGCAAGCCCAATTTTTAACAGCAGGCAATAGTCTCCAACAAGCTTTATTCCGAGTTGAAAATCTCCTCCAACAAGGGCGAAAGTGCATCCTTAACCTCGGACGTTGGGAGCCTAATTGCTACAAAAATTCGGAAGCTTGCTTCGAGATTATGCGTAGGCTAGTTCAGCGACATCCTCAGGCAGTTTTGCTGATTTTAGCCCATCCTTCAGATATCGATATTCCTCAGGACTTACAAGCACATATTCAACCGCTAGGATTTCCAGACGACGCAGAACTACAGGAAATTATGAAACGCGTGACGCTGGGAATTTCTGTATCGCTTTGGGAAGGTTTTAACTTGCCGCTTGCCGAGATGCAATGGCTACAGCAACCAGCCCTTGTATTCAACCTTGGCGCTCATCCGGAAGTCGTTGTAGATCCTTGGTTTTTGTGCGCCGATGCAGTAGAGATGGCAGAAAAAGCGGATAGCGTTTTGGCAGGCAAAATTCCCAATCAAGTTGTATCCTCCGACAATTACAAGAGGTTCCAATCTCAATTCCGTTGGCAAAGCGTTGTGCAAAACTATTGTGACTATCTTGAGAGTGCAGTGCAAACCAAATTAAACCATGATCTTAATCTTCCCCTACTAATTATAGATGTCACCAATAGCTGCCGCGATCCTGCTAATTCTGGTGTAATTAGAGTGACAAGGCAAATTTGCCGCGCCCTGCAAAAACATTGCGCACCTGTCTTTGTAGTTTGGGATTTTACAAGCGATCGCTACGTGCTTCCTTCGCAAGCAGGTTATCAGCAATTAAGCCAGTTTAACGGCCCAGAAATGCCCAACTACGCACAGACAGTTCTGGAACGTTTTGGCAGCATCCCCCTCGACGAATTTCTGGCACTCGATCCAGGAGCGCAAGAACGGGCAGTTTTGTTTTTCTTTGCCGAAACTATCATCGATCCACGCTGTACAAAGGCTATTACTTACGTCAAGCAGCAGCAGTGGAAAACAGCAGCCATCCTCTACGATCTTATTCCGGTAATGCATCCGGAGTTTTGCAGCCCGTCTATCAATGCGCTGTTTCCTCCATATTTGGAGATGTTGGCGAGTGTCGATGTCATGATTCCGATTTCTGAATATTCTGCCAAGTGCGTTCAGGATTATTGGCATCTACAGAACTTGACATACGGCAAGGTAATGACTGCCCTACTACCTGGGGAATTTGGTCAGCATCCTCGTAATATAAAGATGCCTAACCTTGAATCCAGTTCTATAAATATGCTGTGCGTTTCTACCCTGGAACCGCGCAAAAATCACCGCACCCTACTCAAAGCCTGTGAAATCTTAGCCGAGAAATATCCCCAACTGGATTGGCATCTGACACTCGTTGGCAACCGTTATGATGGTGCGCCAGAAGTCTATCAAGCTGTTGAAGAGGCATCAGCAAAAGAACCCCGCATTCAATGGTTGGGGGTAGTAGATGATGCTACGTTACATGGGCTATACGAGGAATCCACCTTCACCGTTTATAGTTCCTTAGTGGAAGGATACGGTATGCCGATTTTGGAGAGCATTTGGCATGGAAGAGTTTGTCTGTGTCATTGCCAAGGTGTGATGGCTGAGTTAGCAGCAGGAGGTGGTTGCGTTGTAGTAGATATGACAAATCCTCAAGCATTAGCCAAAGCAATTTACAAATTATCGAGCGAGCGCATCTTACTTGCTGAATTATCCCAAGCAGCAATTGACCGCACGCTCAAAACTTGGGAAGATTACACCCAGGAAGTATTGACTGCCTTAGGTCTGGAGGAGACATACACTATGGTTGTGAATGCTACAAAGACCCAGAACCTAGATATCATCCGTTACGAAGATCTACTTTACCCCAACTGTCTGCTCGAACGCTGGCAGATGAATGATTCGGAGCGTGTAGCATTGATTGGCTTGCTAGCACAACATCAACCGAAATGTAGCATTGAGATTGGTACTTATTACGGTGGTAGTTTGTCACTAATCGCACAATACTCGGAAATGGTGTTTTCGATTGACATCGATCCAGAAGTAACTACACGGGTTCCACCGATGGAGAACGTTAGCTTTTTGACCGGAGCCTCAACGACTTTGCTACCGCTACTATTTCAAGCACTCGATGAAGCTAATATCCCCATAGACTTTGTACTCATTGATGGCGATCATTCTGCTGATGGTGTGCGCAGAGATATAGAAATCATTTTGAAGTATGTACCGAAGCGACCGATGTTCGTAATGATGCATGACTCTTTCAACCCAGAGTGTCGGCGCGGCATGATGAGTGCGAGATGGCAAGATTCGCCGTATGTGGTTTGGGTAGATATAGATTTTGTGCCAGGACGTATTATTGAGGGCGACAATAACAAGTTTAAAGGCGAAATGTGGGGAGGTCTAGCACTAGCCCTAATTTCTCCCACACCCCGTCAGGGCAACCTAACCATTGCTGCTTCAGCAAATGGTTTCTATGAATTAGCCCTTCAGAACTCACGCTACTGAATATAAGTGGGTGGACATAGTTAAACGTCAAGATGCTTGCCTCTAGAAACTAGATAGAATAAGCTTTTTTCCGTCTGCCGTCTGCCGTCTGTTGTCTGCTTTCTACTTAGTCGTTTTGTTTAGTTCATTATGCTGAAAAGAATACTAATTTGCAGCAATTTCTACCCTCCTTTCTTCGTTGGCGGTGCAGAAATCATTGCCCACGAGCAAGCGTGTTACTTAAAAAAGCATGGATATGAGGTATTTGTATTCTGTGGAAAGCATGATGATAGCTGCCATCGTTATTCAATTACAAAAGATACTTATGATGGGCTGAAGATTTTTCGTGTGAGCTTGCACGCACAAGACTATCATATTGGTGAAAATTTTTACAATCGTGCAGTTGATGATCTGTTTGATGCGGTAGTTGAAGAAGTTCGCCCAGATGTCATCCACTTTCACAACATTGTCAGTTTATCGTTAGGTATTGTAGCTCGCGCCCGCAAGCGTGGAATTAGAACTGTACTTACTCTCCACGATCATTGGGGATTTTGTTATAAAAACACTCTACTCAAGGAACCACAGAAAGTTTGTAATGACTTCTCAAAATGCGCAGAATGTCTACCAGAATTGACAGATAGTCGAGGGCGACGATTACACATCCGGATGCGACAAGATTACATTGCTTTGCAACTTGCCAAAGTTGATCGCTTTGTCTCACCGAGTTCTTATTTAGCATCTGCCTATGCCAAAGCAGGTATACCTACTGATAAAATTAGTGTTATTTCCTACGGTGTGAATGTTGAGCGCTTTTCACGAGTGGTAAAAATTTCGACAAACGGCCCTATGCGCTTCACCTTTATTGGGCATCTTGGTATACATAAGGGCGTTCATGTTTTGCTCAGTGCTGTAGAGCTATTGCAAAAACAAGGTTACCTTGGCAGTCTGTGTATGCTCAACATCGTCGGTGTCGGTGCAATGGCAGACGATGTAGCAAAGTTCGTCAAGGAAAAGCGCCTTGATGATGTTGTAAAGTTATGGGGAAAAGTTAATCACACTCAAATCGAGAAAGTTTACCAATCTACGGATGTTCTAGTCACACCATCAATTTGGCCGGAAAACGAGCCGGTTACTATTCTAGAAGCGATGGCTGCGGGTATCCCAGTTTTAGCTTCTGCCCTTGGTGGCAATCTGGAACTGGTGGCGAAAGGTGTTAGCGGTTGTTTGTTTGAGTCTGGTAATGCCCAAATGCTGGCGGAAAAAATGGTGGAGATGGCTCAGAACCGTAAACACGTAGAAATGATGGGTAGTAATGCCCGACAACAGGTAGCACAAGATACGCTTAATAACTATGTACGGCAGATTGTCAAGGTTTATCAGAAGCAAGAGACGACGATGACATCAGGAGGCGATCGCATGATCTTGTGCAGTGGCGATCGCCTTTCAATGGAGTGTGCATTTGCGATCGAGCAATTTCGTCAACCAGACAATGGCAAACGCTATCGGTTCATCATGAGCGACTGGATCGAACCTGAAGATTGGGAAATTGTAGATCTGGTTTGGGTTGTTGATGAAAATGGCAAACAGCGAGATTTGCTGGAGAGTATGAAACGCGGGCTACCGTTATTGGTTCCTGAACAAAATTACAAACTTGTCGAAATGTGCCGCAATGGGCAATGTGGCTTATTTTATACTGATGAGCTTGAAGCAGAGGTTTGCCTACAATATCTGATTGATAGACCGTTAATTTTAGCTGCCCTTGGTCGCAATGCTAAAAGTACTTCTCAAAAAGGTACGACTAATTTATCAATTGCTTTAGGAGGATTGGGCAGGTAATTGAAGTATAACGGATGAGATGGAGGCAGAATTTTGATTAACGAATAAGATAAAAAATTTTGGTTATTTATCTTCTTTAAATCCACTATGCCATGATTTCAGTTGTTATACCAGCTTTCAATGAGGCGGAGAATATACCTAATTTATATAGGCGAATAATTTCAGCCGCCCAAGATTGGCAGATGCCTTTTGAAGTCATCATGGTTGATGACGGTAGTAAAGACAAAACCCTTGAGCTTTTACAAAAACTCCATGCAAAAGACTCAAGATTCAAATATATCAGCTTTTCCCGTAATTTTGGACATCAAACAGCCGTTAGTGCAGGCTTAGTTTATGCCCAAGGTGATGTGGTAGCTATTCTTGATGCCGATTTGCAAGATCCTCCTGAAGAAATTCACCGCTTTTTAGAGAAATGGCGTCAAGGATATCAGGTGATTTACGGCATCAGAACTAACAGAAAAGAAAATTTTTTCAAAAAATCTGCTTATTATTTATTCTACAGAATTTTAGCTTGGTGTTCATCCATTGAAATCCCCCTCGATTCTGGAGACTTCTGCATCATGGATAGAACTGTTGTTAGTTGGCTAAATGCTATGCCAGAGCGGAACCGTTTTATTAGAGGATTACGTTCTTGGATTGGTTATAGGCAAATCGGTGTTCCCTATGAGCGCCAAGCTCGTTTTGCTGGAGAAGTGAAATACACCTTTCGCAAACTCATGCGTCTTGCTTTGGATGGCATAATTAATTTCTCCTACCGTCCATTGCAAATTGCTGGCACCTTTGGCTTTTTTGTCGCGATCATTTCTTTTTTGGGGATTATTTTCTTTTTTCTACATCGCATTCTCAACTTCAAAATCTTTGGTTATTCTCCCCAAGATGTACCAGGTTTTACCTCTGTGATTTTATCCCTCCTATTTATTGGAGGCGTGCAGCTATTTACAATGGGGCTTTTTGGAGAATATATTGGGCGGATCTTCGATGAAGTAAAACAACGTCCCCTCTATATAATTAAAGACCAAAGAGGCTTTGATAACTCAAGCACTTTATTACCTGGGAATACACGACTTTGAAGCAAAAAATTATCTTTTGGCTAGGCTGGGCAATTAGTATTTTCCTTTTAACTTTAACAGTTCGCAATGTAGATTGGTCTAGGGTAATAGCAGCATTCACTTCGGTTTCTCCCATCGCCCCCTTATTGATGATTGGCGTTTATCTTCTGAGTTTTCTCCTGCGATCTGTGCGGTGGAAAATTCTCCTACCTACGGGTGTATCCCTAGATAATTCTCTTTATGCTGTAGTTTTGGGCTATGCTGCCAACAACATACTTCCTAGTCGTTTGGGAGAATTAGTTAGAGCGCAAGCCATTGGAAAAAAGTGCCAAATCAGTCGCTCTCTTGCTCTTGCCAGTATTTTTGTTGAACGTATTTTTGATGGACTAATTATCACCATTTTTCTTTATATAAGTATCATTGGTAGTTCTTTACCCAATTGGGCATATTCTACAGGAAGACTAGGAATGTTCATTTTCGGCGGAACTTTCACCGTAATTGCCATCCTGGCTTTAACACGCCCCTTTTGGAATTCTAAGCTATCTAAAATTCCTTCTTCAAAATGGCGAGATGCGCTGCTCAAATTCGGCGAAGGATTAACTCTTGTTTGGCGTACTCCTTTTCTTCCCTTGAGTATTTTTGTACTTTCCTTGGGGATTTGGCTGATAGAAACTGGAGTGTTCTATTTGGGAATTCAAGCTTTTAATTTAAAGCTTCCTCCTGCTGCTGCTCTATTTATGATGGCATTAGTTAACTTAGGTGTTTTAATTCCTTCTTCTCCTGGTTATTTAGGAGCGTTCCAATACTTTGGAGTATTAGCTTTGAGTGCTTGGCAAGTTCCTCAAGCCGAATCCCTTGCCTGTTCAGTATTGATTCACGCTTGTCAATACATTCCGATTACGCTTTGGGGAGTCAGCCTGATACCCTACTTTGGATTCTCGTCTCTAAGTAAGCTGAAGCACGAAGCTAAACAAACTACTTAATTTTTGTAATTGACTTTTATAAATCAAAACATCATGAGTTTACTGATTGTTGGTGGTGGTGCTACTGGTTTAGCCTCAGCCTATATAGCGGCAAAGCGGGGTGAAAAAGTAACTTTAATCGAAGCTTCCGATCGCCTTGGGGGTTTATTATCTACTTTTGAAGTTGGTAGCACTAAATTAGAGTGCTTTTACCATCACTTCTTTACCCATGATCGAGAAATTCACTGGTTACTAGAAGAATTGGGGCTAGCTCAAGATATCAGATTTGTAGAAACAAAGATGGGAATGTACCGCCGGGGAAAGTTGTACCCATTTACCACTACAAAAGATTTGCTTTTCTTTCCTCACCTGAATTTAATAGATAAAATCCGCTTTGGATTGACTAGTATATTTCTTTCTAGACAACAAAATTGGCAAAAGTATGAAAATACTCCTGCTCTAGATTGGTTTTATCGTTGGGCAGGCAAGCAGACTACAGATACGATCTGGCGTCCAATGTTAGAAATCAAGTTTGGAGAATATAGCGATCGCATTCCTGTTTCATGGATGATCGGAAGGATGCAGCAACGGCTAAAATCTCGTTCCCAAGGTAAAGAAAAATTGGGATATCTGCGAGGCAGTCTTCAGAGACTTGTAGATGCCCTAGAGTCAGCTTTAGAGCAATTAGGAGTCAAAATTATTAAAAATGCTCCTGTTGAGTCTTTGATTTTTGAAGACGAGGTAAAACTTATTGGGGTTAGAACTCCTCAAGGAGAGTTGAAAGCAGACAAAACATTAATCACAATTCCTACAGTTTATTTAGCAAAGCTATTACCGAATGAATATGTAGAATACCGTCAAGACTTGGAAAGAATAGAATATTTTGGGGCAATTTGTGCTGTAATTATTACTCAAAAACCTTTAAGTGCAACTTATTGGATGAATGTAGCCGATCCAGGTTTTGAGTTTGGTGGAGTAATTGAACAGACTAACTTTATTCCACCAGAAGAATATCAAGGATTTCATCTAACTTATTTATCAAGATATACTACGCTTCAAAATCCCATTCTCTATAAAAGTAATTCCGAAATAGCTACTTTATTTAAAGCCCAGCTACAAAGTATCTTTCCCAATTTAGATAATCGAGGTATCAAAGAAATTAAAATTTTCCGAACTAGAACAGCCGCTACAGTTTGTGATCTCAAATTTTCTCAAAAAGTACCTGCTTATCAAACACCAGTTCCTAATCTTTATGTAGCTAATATGGCTCATGTCTATCCTGATGAAAGAAGTGTGAACAATAGCATTAAAGTAGCTTTTGAAGTTGATGCTGTTTTGAAGAATTCTTAATTCTTCAAAAATATTAATGCTCAACCCTAGATAGGATCATGGAAAAATTTTTATATCTAATCCTATTCCATAAAAATCTGATACAAATATAAACCGTATAAAGACGCGATATATTACGTCTTTACAAAATTCATGTGTATCGTAATTAACGTGAAATGGTATAAATATGATGAATTTGCAAATTAGTCAAATGTGTAATTAATATCATTATTACATTAATTTACAACAACTATTTTGTAAAATTTTAGGATATTTAGTATGCCTTATAACAAATCTAAATGGTTAATTTTGAATATTTTTATTTGGCTAACTTTGATTTTTTGTTTTAGTTTTTTAGTGATTAAAGATTTTTCTAATCCACTAATTGGCCCTGGTGATATCGACCTTTGGGAATATCAAGGTTTTTACTTATTTAAAAATTTCAGTTTTTTACCATTTCCTCATCTGAATTTAGTCAATAATCAAGCTTTTTATCCGTATGGAACAAACAATGTATTTCAACCTTGGTCATTTGAAAGAGAAATTTTCTACGCAACTTTATACTCTTTATTTGGTATTGGTGCTTGGTTGCAATTCTATTATCTTATTAGTGTATTAATTACAGTTATTGGCTCATTTAGTTTACTTGTTAGAGATTACGGATTTGTTCGTGCTAGTGGTGCAGCTATTATAGTTGCTTTTATGAATTTTTATGCAAATAATAAATATCCCCATCATTTAAATTATGCTGTACTTCATTGGACTGTTCTTAATTTTATCTGCGACTTTATTTTAGTCAAGAGATTTGTATTAAAACATCATATATCCTTAAGATTCATTTTAGTGAGAATTTTATTCCTGATACTTGCAATAGGTCAAGATATAGGATATGTAGCTGGTTTTGCTTTGATGTCCTTTACAGTTTCTATTTGTTTTTCTTTAATATTAATAATTTCTAGATTCTTGCAGAAAAAAGTCAAACTTAAAGAAGTTTTCCATACTCAGTTCCAACAATACCTCAGAGAATTTCTTACCTATCGTTATATATGTTTACTTTTAATATCACTGATTTCTATTTTTGGTTATATATATATTCCTTTAGTTATTCAGATTTTCCAGGAAGCTAAAAGTTTTGACTTTACTGGTATCGACAATGGGATTTTCTTTGCTCATCCTTCAAGATTACTAATTCCATATTTGCCTTTGATTAACCCAAGTCAAACTGTTTTTGACAAAATATTTAGTGATTCTCCAGAAAGTTTAGGTGCTGGTAGCCCTGGTTGGTTTTTACTAATAATAGCAACTATAGGAATTTGGCAAGCACGCCAAAAGTTTCTTATATTTATACCACTACTGATTATTTTTTTCCTTTGTCTTTTTTATCATCCAGAATATATACCAACACTTAAGATATTTCCCTGGTTTAGTTTCAATCGTGTTGGAGGCCGTTCAACTGTTATTTACTCAGTAATACTTTGTTTATTTGCCATCCATATAAATTTGAATAGATTACATGAAGGCAAAAAAATATTATTTACAGCACTCTTAATATTTCTAGGTTGTATAGAAATCTATACTGCTTATTCCTTCAAGTTTAATTATCAACCCTACTTATTAGATCAGAATTTTTTTACCTACATGAATTATGTTAAACAGCAACCGGGAGAAGCTGTTCTAGATTGGCCATTTTGTGCAGCAGGAGGAAATGCAGTAGGCTCGCTTGATGGACTTTGTCCATATTTTTATCAAAATGGTTCAATTTTTGCTTTGAGAAGATTTCATCAAAAGAAAGTGATGGGTAAGTATTTTGGTCGTTTGCATCCTTCCCAAATCAAATCTTATCTTCAGGCAGGTTGGCATCATTTACTTGTTCCCAATAGCTTATTTTATCTTGAAAAAACAAGCCCGAAAGTTCGGTGTTTTAGTGAAGAAGAATGGTCTTTTTTCACGGATTTCTATAAATTTAATGACTTTGCTGGTATCAATCTTTATACAGACTTATTATCAGAAAGCTGTGTAAAAGAATTTTATACGCGCTTTGGTAAGCCTACCGTAGAAACAAAGGTTCCGGAAGCAGGCAAATTATCATTTATTCCTAAATCGAATGAATTGTCAAATCAAGTTAATTTAGCTCTTGGTTCTGAAATTAAATTTGAACCTTTTCTAAACTTTTCTGAATCTAATTTACTAGATATACGCTCACGAAGTACTTTTATATCCGTGACTGGGCTGAGTGGTTTTGAGGAAATTCCACCGAAAACTTTTCGTTGGGCTTTAGGGGCAGAAACTAATATTATATTTAAGCTGCAAGATTCCCAACTATTGAATCTATCTTTCAAGTTTGAGAATCCAATTGAAGCTCAGAATATTTTGATTGATATCAACGGTGTAACTGTAGATAGTTTTAATAATTTAAATAAAGGTGCGAATATAGAACGTATTCTTCAATTTCCAGCCTTAAAAGGAATAAACCGTATTGTTTTTAAGTATAAAGATTGGAATCATAACCAGGTAACATTTGCACGTGAGGATGATAGAGCTTTGTCTGTTCTATTTAGACGACTTGTAATACAACCAACAGAAGAAACTTCTCTTTAGAACAAACGTCCATTAACATGGATTCATCTTTGTTCCTACCCAAACGCGATCGCAACCAACTTCAAACTTGTTTCCAAACCTAAAATGATGCCTATGAATAGATATACCTATAAATTCCGCTTCTATATTGCGATCGCTTTTGTGTGTTTATCATCACCTTTACTAGCAAACAATCCTACTTGGGCGCAATCAGCAACACAAACACAAATTAACTCTTATATTCAACGCTTAAAGAATCCCCAACAACGTTCCACAGCGGTGGATTATTTAGCATCTGTAGGTAAGCCTGCCGTTCCCGCCTTAATGAAAGCTTTACAGGATACCAATCCTCAAATGCGTGCTGGTGCAGCAATGACTCTTGGTAAAATTGGCCCAGCGGCATCCGAAGCTGCAATTGCTCTCATGCGAACAATTGGTGATAAAGATCCTACTGTTCGTTCTTATGTAGTTCAAGCGATTGAAAAAATTGGCAGAAAAGCCTACATCCCTTATTTTATTGCCGCTTTAAATAGCGACAAGAAATGGGAACGTTACAGTGCAACTCATGCTTTACGTGCAATGGGCAAAGATGGGGCATCTGCTGTACCCGCCTTAATCAAAACTTTAGAAGATAAAGATATGTGGATGCGGGTAAATGCTGCCTCTGCTTTAGGCTATATTGGTACACCTTCTGCACCTGCTCTACCTGCCTTAGTTGCCCGTTTGCAAGATCCAGATGAAACGGTGCGCAACACAGCAGCTTATGCTGTAAGTATCATCGGCTTGAGTTTACAAGAAGATATCAGTCAGGTATCCACCTCAGAATTGGATCGGGCTGTCTCAAGTTTAGAAAAAGCTCTAAAAGTACTGCGAACCCCCTCACTAAAATTCCGTCAAGAAGCAATTACCTCTGTTCAAGATCCCCTCGTCGCCTTGCAGAAGGAGAGACGTAGACGAGTAAAATCATTTCTTGCACCTAGCCCTAAATGGCGAGTTAACTACCCAAGCACCCACCACCAGATATGGGAGTAGAGTGTCACACTAGGAAAAGGAGAGTTATTTTCATTAGGAGGGAAGAGCAATGGCTCTAAATCCCACCATTATGCAAGCTGTAGAACGATTGGGTTACCACGTTACTGTGGGAGATGTGGCAACCCAAGCCGGATTGAATGTTGAAATAGCCAATCAGGGGTTATTAGCCCTTGCCTCTGAGGCTGGCGGACATATGCAGGTTGCAGAATCAGGTGATATTATTTACCTCTTTCCGCGAAATTTTCGAGATGTTTTACGCAATAAATATTTGCGGTTGCAGTTGCAGGAATGGTGGAAAAAAATCTGGAGTGTGCTGTTCTACGTAATTCGCATCTCCTTTGGCATTTTTTTAATAGTTTCTATTGCCTTAATTTATCTAGCCATTCTCATTATCATTATGTCTGCTAATTCAGACCGTGATAGTGGCGATCGCGGCAGTGATTTTGGGGGAGGTTTTTTCTATTTCCCAAATTTCTTCTGGTATCTTAGCCCCAACTATGATACCTACTCTTACCAGCGGCAACGGGGACAAAGAGAAAACAAGTTGAATTTTTTGGAAGCTGTGTTTTCGTTCTTGTTTGGTGATGGCAATCCCAACGCTAACCTAGAAGAGCGGCGCTGGCAAGAAATTGCTGGGGTGATTCGCAATCATCAAGGTGCAGTAGTAGCCGAACAAATCGCACCTTACCTGGATGACATCGGTGAGACTTATCAACAAGAATATGAAGATTATATGCTGCCCGTACTTACCCGCTTTAACGGACGTCCCGAAGTAAGTCCTCATGGGCAAATTGTCTATCACTTTCCAGAATTACAAGTTAGTGTCACCAAAAAGCGTCATCGCTCATTGCAATCCTTTTTGCAGGAATTTCGCTGGCGTTTTAGTGCGGCTTCTTCTGGGCAAATTCTCTTGAGTGCTGGATTGGGTGCAGTCAATTTTGTTGGTGCTTTAGTCTTGGGAAGTTTGTTGAGAGATGGCACCGCCGCCGCTGCTTTAGGTGGGCTAGTTGCTTTTGTACAAGGATTTTACTGGCTGCTCTTAGGTTACGGAACAGGTTTTTTAGTGATACCGTTAGTGCGCTATTTCTGGATTCAGTGGCGCAATCGTAAAATTACCGAACGCAACCGCCAACGGCAAGCACGAGCGATGGTATTAGAAAGCCCAGATTCCCAGTTGCAAGCAAAAATTGCTTATGCACAACAGTTTGCAGCGGAAAAAATTATCGGCAAAGAAGATTTAGTGTACTCAACTGAAACTGATTTACTAGAGCAGGAAGTTGAGAATACTGCACAAATTGACGCTGAATGGCAAAGGCGGCTTGAGGAAGGGAATTAAGGATTAGAGACTAGGGACTAGGAAGAGGAGAGGGGGAGAGTGGGAGAGGGGGAGAGAATCATTCTCTGTGTCACCGTCTCTCCTTGTCCCCGTGTCCTCTTTCGCCCATAGCCCCTAGCTCCTCATTTCACCTTAATTGGCGATAGAGCTACACCTTTGTAGTAATGTCCCAAAATTTGCAAGTGATTGGCTCCCTGCCTTGCTAGATTATAGGCTCCCCATTGACTCAAGCCTATACCATGACCGAAGCCAAGTCCTTGAAGTATGAAAGCACCATTTCCATTAGAGACATTAAAGCGCGTGCTTCTTAGCTTTAAGGCAGTGCGAACTTCTTCGCCTTTGAGCATTTTTTCGCCCTTATCACCGATGATTTTTAAGCTTTTGACACTACCGTAACGCGATCGCGTTTCTGGAATCATCTGCTTGACGTTGCCCACCTCTGGAAATTTGGCGCTAATTTCTGCTGGAGAAAAGCTTCTTACCCAGTTGCATTGTTGAATATTCTGATCAAAGTCTGGCACTGCACGCAGGTACGGCAGAGGATTTCCCCAAACATCTTCGACGTTTTCCGTATGCCCACCGGAACAAGCATGGAAAGCTGAGAGAATAATTCGATTTTGGTAGGTGAGCACTTTCCCGGCTGTACTATCGACAGCAGCATAGGTAGTGGGAGATTCGCTAATTACGCCTTTGTAAATCTGCCAGCGATCAGGAGTTTTTCCTAAGTCATAAATAGGATTATTGCGTTCTTTTTCCCGCTTGTAAAGAGCATAGGTACGAGCGGCGATCGCTTGAGCTTTGAGGGCTTCTTGTGGCCATCTGGCGTCCACTTCGCCACCAATAACGCTGTAGAGATATTCTTCTAAATCCACCCAGTTAACGGCGGTTAAACCTTTCTCTGTGGGAACAACTAAAGTTCTGCCTCGATACCAGCGATCGCCTATATAAACAAATCCTTTTCCTTCTGGTTCTATCCAAAATAAAGGAGATTTCCACCTATCCAAAGCAACTCCGCCAGGAACAGCTTGGGCATAATATGAATTCATTGCCGGCAATTGTCCCAGAGTCTTACCGCTACCATCCTTGACGATCGCAGTTGTGGAACTGCCAACTTTTACCTGATTGACATCCCGCTCAATGGCAACGCGCAAGATTACAGATGCTTGTGCTGGTGCTATTAATGCAATCCATAAAATGATACCAAACCACCAATGGCGTCCTTTTATTTGGGAAAGCAAAGAGGCTAAGAACAGTTGGAATTTCATGCCGCTGAACATCTAGTTAGAGTTGTATAATTTTATGCTTGTTTATGTAGAAATTTGCTGGAGACAACCTGTGATCTCCAGTAGATACAGATGAGATTAACCGTTCTACATTGGCAACCAGGTTTTTGTTGTTTGTCGTTGCTTCATGCTTAGTTGTTCCCGATGAAGAAGACGCGGTGACGCGCACAAAGAATAATTCCCCGCGTCACCGCGTCTCCCTGTCTCCTCATCCCCCTAATCCCTAGCCCCTAGTTCCTACCCTCTAGTCCCCTTGCAGCTACTGTTTGCACATCTTTATCACCACGCCCAGAACAGTTAATGACAATGCGGGGGTTACCGTTAAGTTGCGGACATAGGCTTTCTAGGTAGGCGATCGCATGAGCAGTTTCCAGTGCTGGTATTATCCCCTCTAACCGTGAAAGTCTCTGGAATGCAGACAAAGCTTCTTCATCTGTGACGCTGTAATACTCAGCACGGCCAATTTCTTTCAAAAAGCTGTGTTCTGGCCCCACACCAGGATAATCTAAGCCAGCACTAATCGAATGCGCCTCAATTACCTGCCCATCGTCATCTTGTAATAGATAACTCATTGCTCCATGCAATACACCAATACGTCCTTTTGTCAAGGTAGCGGCGTGTTTATCTGTACCAACTCCTTCTCCGGCAGCTTCCACGCCTACTAACCGTACCGACGGTTCATCGACAAACTCGTGGAACAATCCCATGGCATTAGAACCGCCACCAACACAAGCGATGAGAATATCGGGCAACCCACCCCATTTTTCCATTGCTTGGGCGCGAGTTTCTTTTCCAATCACTACATGAAAATCCCTTACCATCATTGGGTAAGGATGAGGCCCTGCTACCGAACCTAAGATGTAGTGAGTCGTTTCTACATTTGTCACCCAATCCCGAATTGCTTCAGAAGTGGCATCTTTGAGCGTACCCGTTCCTGCTGCCACCGGACGCACTTCTGCTCCCATCAATCGCATTCTAAATACATTTAAGGCTTGGCGTTCCATATCGTGAACGCCCATATAAATTACGCATTGAAGCCCAAAACGAGCGCAAACAGTAGCTGTAGCTACTCCATGTTGCCCAGCGCCAGTTTCCGCGATAATTCGCTGCTTGCCCATCCGTTTCGCCAATAACACCTGGCCGAGTGCATTATTGATTTTATGAGCGCCTGTATGATTTAAATCTTCTCTTTTTAAGTAAATTTGCGGCCCTGTACCATCTGGGCGAGCATAGTGAGCGGTGAGGCGTTCGGCAAAATACAACGGAGTAGGACGTCCTACATAATCGTGTAGTAACTGTTGTAGTTCTGCAACAAAGCCTGGTTCATGACGGTATTGCTGATAGGCTGTTTCTAGTTCCGCTAACGCTGGCATGAGCGTTTCTGGAACGTATTTACCGCCAAAACGACCAAAGCGTCCTTGGGGATCGGGGCGATGGGTAGTTGAAGAATTCGGGGGAATGGGAGTTGTAGTCACGGAATGATTTTCAATTACGGGACGATAAATAATTATAAGAAAGTCTGAGGCACATGAGGTATGGTTGCAGTTATTCTCTCATCCCACCCATGGCTAAAACAGCCGTTCCATAAGCTGCTTCCGTATGCAACGGGCGGACAACAGGCACTTGCAAATACCGCTGCCGAATTTCTGTCCAGGTATCATTTGCTGCTCCACCACCTGCCGAATACACACAGTTTAATTTATCTGCTCCTAACTGCTGTAATAATTCATAACCCCGTGCTTCAATCCGGGCAATACTTTCTAATAAGCCATGCAAAAACTCTACAGGACTATCTGGACGTGGTTCCAGTCGCGGCGGTAAATTTGGATCATTGATGGGAAAGCGATCGCCTGCTTTCAATAAGGGATAATAATCCAAATTACTTGCTTTAGTGGCGTCAATTTCCTGGCTAAACCTTTCTAATTCAGCATCCGTAAAAAATTGCCGCAGCACTGCACCACCCGTATTGGAAGCACCTCCAGTTAGCCATAAATCCCCTAATCGATGGCTATAAATTCCATACCTGGCATCTTCAACACGGGTGCGACTCAACAGTTTTAGAACCAGTGTAGAACCAACAGATGTTACCCCCTCGCCAGGCAATTTTGCGCCACTAGCAATAAATGCGGCAATGCTATCTGTGGTACCAGCACAAATCAGGCAATTTTGTGGAAAATTGAACTTCACAGCAACTTCAGGATCTATCTCCGCTATGGGAGTTCCAGGAGTAAATATTTTAGGTAAATGAATTGGGATTTGTAGTTTTTCCAACCATTGTGGGTATTTCAATGTTTCTACGTCATAACCCAACTTCAAAGCATTGTGGTAATCGCTAATACCTAACTGCCCATGCAGTAAAAATGTTAGCCAGTCTGCTTGATGGAGAAAATATCTAGCTTGGTTAAAATCAGGCTGTTGTGCCATCCATAGCAGTTTTGCCAGACTCGATGTTGCGCTTAAAACAGTATGGTTTGGAGGAGCTACACTCTTCAACTTGTTCAGCACAATTGCGCCTCGTCCATCGTTATATAGTAAAGGCGTACTTACAGGATTACCAACAGGATCGCAAAGTAAGACAGTAGAAGACGTACCGTCAATAGCGATCGCTTGAATTTCTTGCCGTACTTCCCCAGGTATTTGTTCCAGCAGACTAAACAAAGCTACTTGCCAATCTCTTGCTAAGTTTGAGTCAGAAGACATTGCAAAGGGATATCGCGCCTGGTGTTGGATACTCCCTTGTTGATCAATCACCACATCCCGCGCACCAGAAGTACCAAAGTCCATACCTAAGTACAATCCCATATTTTTATAAAATTTTCTAATGATAAATGACTAATGACCAATTTGTTTCAACTTGTAACAACATATTCCCCTATCCAGACAAAACAGGGAAAAGTAGTAAACAAACCGATCAATTAGGAGGCCTTAAACCATGTCTATCTCTGATACTCAAGTTTACATCGCTTTAGTCGTGGCAATTATTCCAGGCTTTTTGGCTTGGCGGCTAGCAACAGAACTTTATAAATAGGGACTGGGTACTGGGGATTGGGAAGAAAAGGACAAGGTGACACGGTGAGACGGTGACACGGAGAATGAATCTCTCCCCCTCTCCCACTCTCCCCCTCTCCTCTTCCTAGCCCCTAGTCCCTAATCCCTACTCTTCTCGAACCTGACACTCAAGGGTGTGGTTGCTTAGTACTTTTGGTTTAATACCGTCAAGCACTTGCAAATATCACTTTTGTGTGCCAGGTTTATTTTTAAATTGCTATACACCTGTAGCAAATTGGGAAAAATAAAGTAATATTACAGCTAAACAAAACAAATATTGTAAACAGCACAAAAGTATTGTTTACTGAGCATCAATTCCATCAGGGAGAATATTTTAGTACCTATGAATGCACTTCAACCATCTAGAACTCCACTACAGCCAATACCAAAACGCCGAGCTGCTCCTCGTCCAAAACGGCAATTACGACAACGTTCTTACCAAGTTTTGGCACTAGAAACAACAGCCAAAATAGGAGTTAACGTTTTAGTCTCAGCAGTAGCAATATCGGCTCTAGTAAAGCTTTTACCATTTCATCAATCACAGCAAGAAAAGTTGCGAGAAATCCGCACTGAAGTCAAGCTCATGGAAGAGCGAGTCAGTAAATTGCAGGCAGAATTTAGCCGGAACTTCGACCCAAGTCAAGCCAAAGCTATTATGCAAGAGCAATCACATCGATTAGCTCCAAATCAGCGCCCAATTGTCCTTCTAAAACAGGAAACCTCTGAAATTAAACAAGCAGAGTCATCAAATTAAGTAAGCTAATATTTCAGATTTGGAATTGTGGTTAATTGAGATTTACTGACTGAGGACTATTTATAAATAACTTAGTCATTAAAAAAGCTATTAGCTAATAGTTAAGTCGCAATAGACGATTTGTTTAGATCTCTTTACTTGCTAAAAATTATCCATAGCCAAATCATAAACTTCACAAATGTATGGAAAAGCTAAACTTAATTCTAGACTCAACCATTAGCAGCAAGCTTATTTTTGATGATCTAACTCAAAATATAGTTGCTTAAATAGCTAACAAATTATAAAAAATGGTGGCGACAATGGATTAAATAAATGTTAATTATCCCGTCGTCATAAAATACAGGTGTGTAAAATCTACCTATTTAAAATGTGAAATAGAAGTAAGTTCTTTCAACCAACTTTCAACTTGCAAACGCAAGCGCCAGCCTGGATCTTTCCTTGTTGTGCAAGACAAAGGTAGTAAATTCAAAGCACGACGATAGTCAGCGATCGCACAATTCCAGTCACCCCACAAATGATAAGTTCTACCACGCTCGGCAAAAATGTGTCCTTCTAATTGCTCAAAAAGCAATGCCATCTCAAAATTATCAATAGCTTTTTCATAGTCGCCCAAATCGCGCCAGGTAATACCTTGATTCAGCCAAGCTCTAACATAACTAGGATTCAAATCCAACGCTCGCTCGTAGTCGGCGATCGCTGCAATTAATTCTCCACGCGCTGCATAGTAGTTTGCTCGATTGTTATAAGCGCTAGCTAACTTAGGATTCAGTTTTAGAGCCTTATTATAATCACAGAAAGCTTTTTGCCTTTGTCCGCATTGAAAGTAAATTAATCCCCGATTGTTGTAATCAATGGCATTGTGCGGATGACGATGAATTAGTTGACTCAATAGTGTGATCGCTTCAGTGTAATCTCCTTGTTGAGCCGAAGTTAAAGCACACAAGCGTAAGTAACTGTCACCAAAAGCAGAGTAATCGTTACTATTAGCCTCTATTTCATGTTCATTAGTATCTTTAATTACATTTATATATGGGCAATTTCGCTGCTGACTAGATTTTAAAAATGATTGACTGTTCATATTGTCCTGCCTGGGGTATATACTTTTTGAACTCAATCTATAATTTTTTTAGTACTTTTAACGCTGCTCCGGCGTTACTCGCTAAGGTGTTTATGAGTACTTGGAAGCATTCTATCTGAATCTCATTATGTGCAACAGGTGTATGCAACAGATGTGAGTATTCGTCATATCCAATAGATCCTCAAACTTAAGAATGAATACTTCATCCCTAAGTTGAATTCCTGAAACTACAAAGATCAATCGAACAGAATAGTCAATTCGTAGGAGCAACAACTTGGTAAAATGCCAACAAGCGACTCAGACATTTTTTAGTTGATAATTATAATTTTGAAAAATTTTCTTATGGCAACAGCAATTACTTACCCAAATGCACCTGATTTAACAACCGATGATTATGTTGTCATCGGTCTAGCAACTTGCTTCATCAAAGAAGACGGAGAAGTTCATCAAGTAGAAGTTATAGAACCGATTCCCTCTGCGGCGTTGGAAGCGATCATTAAAGGTATTCCCACTTCCTATAGATTTGCTTGTGGAACAACTTTAGGAAGTGTACTTGATGGCGAGACACTCACAACACCTGCTAACTTCCCACAAAAAGCCCAATTCTGTGATGAATTTGCATTACGGGCGATCGCTGCGGCACGAACTTACAAACGTAGTGCTACTACAAAATCTCTGATTCCTCTAGGCAGCACTTATACCGATTTGAATTATTCTACAGAAAGAAAGCGGGTGCTAAACGCTACACGTGTAGTATCTAAAGAAGATAACGTCAAACAGCACTCTCACACCCACAAAGTTTTATAAATTGGAGATAGTAGTTAGTAGTTAGTAGTTAGTAGGTAATGTTTAATTTTTGAGAAAAGAAGCATTTACTGATACAGTTAGATACAACTAATAACTGACCGCTAATGAGCAACAATCAACGAAAAATACTATGTTAAAACTTTACGGTGGCGCTCGCAGTCGGGCATCAATTGTTCAATGGTATATAGAAGAATTGGGAATTCCCTACGAATTTATCATGCTAGATATGCAGGCTGGAGAACACCGTAAACCAGAGTATCTAGCAATCAATCCGATGGGTAAAGTTCCGGCGATTGTTGACGGTAATCTTCAGATTTGGGAATCTGGGGCAATTTTACTTTATCTCGATGAGAAGTATGGCAAAGTCAAGCATTCTTTAGAAGAACGTGCCAAAATAGCTCAGTGGGTGTTGTTTGGCAATTCTACCCTAAGCACAGGTATATTTATGGAAGCTACCCGTGAGCAGGAATTACCCCGCCTGATGACTCCCCTAAATGAAATTCTCCAGCGCCAACAATTTTTATTGGGTAATACATTTACTGTCGCTGATGTAGCAGTTGGATCTGTTTTAGCTTATATTACGACTCTACTTAAGCTAAATCTGAGTATCTATCCAGCTTTATTTACCTACTGTAAGCGATTATCTGAGCGTCCAGCGTTTCAAAAAAGCATTGGTTCTCGTAGTTAAAGATAGTAGATAGTATAGAGAGCCAGAGGCTCTAGTTCTCGTTACCAGGTTGAACCTGGTAACAAGAGTTTGTGGGCTGATGCCTCCAGGCTCTTAACCAATGTACTGACGCGAAATTTAGCCATTAGCCATTAACCACTAAATACTGTACGGGCGGGTTTAAAAGAGAAATTATCAGTTTTAACCGAAAAATCATCAATGAAACCCGCCCGGCAGTCGCTACAATCGGGAGAACCCGACGCCAGTTGCTTTATGCCGGAGAACCCGTCCACCGCACTGGCTCCGCAACGCGCTGCCTCCCCTACTAACCACTAACCCAAATTTAACGATAGTTTGTAAATTGCAAGGCAACTGGATAATCTTCTTGCTTTAAGCGTTGGATGACAGATTGTAAATCATCTTTATTTTTAGCACTCACACGCACCGCATCGCCTTGAATTGAGGCTTGTACTTTTTTGAATTCGTCACGAATTAACTTGGAAATTTGTTTAGCAATCTCTTGACTAATACCTTTTTTCAGTTTAATTTCTTGGCGAACGCGGTTACCAGTGGCTGATTCTACTTTGCCAAAATCAAGGATTTTTTGAGAAAGGTTACGTTTAGCTGCTTTTTCTCTCAAAATGTTGTGTACAGACTCTAAGGTGAACTCACTATCGGTGTTGACTACAATATTTTCTTCACCTAACTCTATTGTCGTTTGAGTATCTTTAAGATCATAACGGCTTTTAATATCTCGTGCAGTTTGATCCACAGCGTTAACCAATTCTTGTCTGTCAAAGTCGCTAACAATGTCAAAGGAATAGGTAGAAGCCATAGTAAAGAGTTAGTAATTGGTTGTTGGTATGGGTGATTTAACTTAATATTCAGCCTTTTTAACCAAAGATATTTTAGCTAAATCCCTCCGTACAGTATTTGGTAGTAACCATCAACTAATTAGTAGCCTTGATAATACTCAAGACAAAAAGAGTAGTAATTCCAAAAGAGCCAACGCCAAACATAGCAGAGCGCAAAATGGGTTGATTTAAAATATAAAAAATTGAGTATAGTAAACGTGCTAAGACAAACGCTAAAGCTGCTCCTACAGCTAGTGGAGAATTGACTCCGGTTGCATATGCCGACAATGCTGCTGCAGCAAATAGCATAAACGCTTCAAAGGAGTTTTGGTGCGCCCAAGTTGCCCGTTGGGCATAAGGTGGTAGCTTATCAAACATGGCACGGGGAGCAGATATATCATACCCAATCATGACACGAGCATAAACCACGACCAGAAATGGCAAATAAATTAATACAGCCGCTGCGGCAATTGAGTACAAAAAAATTGCTGAAATGGGAATTTTTAATAGGTACATTAACATGAAAAAGATTAAAAATCTTAGGCTTTTGATGTTTTGGCGTAGCCGCAAAGCAGCTTAATATTAGCGCTCGTCATCGCAAAAACTCAAGGACACTTGCAAGGCAGTTTTCCTTTCTCGCAATGTGTCCGCAGTATTTACCCATAAGTTATTGCTAAAAAATCATTAGTCTCCATATTGACTATATCTACCTTCATCATGAAAGAAGATATGACAACTTGTAACGAGAGTGAGGTACAAAATCCAAGACTCAAAGTCGTAGATGAAGCCTGTTTTACTTCTGACTTTTAACTCCTGTAGACGTCCAAAGGGCGTCTTCCCGTAGGATATTCTGCTATGTGTATCACTGACGTCTGGCTAATGATTAATCAAAGTAGAATAGCGTCACCACTTTTCTTTGTTCTTCTGCATCCTTACAAGTTTGCAAAAGAGTACGACTGTCATGAAACGCAAAGCAGATTAGTTGCTGGCAACGGGAGATAATCTCCTTATTACACAAGTAACTCGCTTCGGCTAAAGACAGATGATCGTTAGCAGGATTTTCCACCAGATGCATAACTTGTTCGAGTTGCTGGCGGGATTCGTTGGGCTGCCTTTCCAAGCTTTGGGGCAGAATCACCGTTAATAAATTGGCATCAGCCCGCATTGCTCCCTTGATGGCAGCTGAATTAGTACCCGTAGCGCCAGATGTGATGATGCGGTTGCCAGATAAAACTAGGGCATAGGACATCATCTCAATAAGATTTTGATGTGTAATTGGTACATGACGAGAACCCAACAAGGCGATCCTTTTAGAACCTGTTTGTTGGATTGTCGCCAGTTCCTGCACTAATGTATCGACGTTGATAAGGTCTATTGACTGACTCAAAGACGGACGGAATCAGATTAAACAACCTAGTTATTTTAACAGAACCAGAGCAAACGCAAAGCTGCTTTGAGTGATATATCACTATAATTTCAGACTTCTTAACTAATGAGGGGTTTAGGGGACGATAAGTCCGGCACTCTAGCTAATCAGGTGAGCATCAAGAGGATGTCACCTAAGCAGCTTGATTGCTTGTTGGCACCAAGCAAGCCAATGTGTTTCATAACTAATGCCATTCAGGAGAGTCAAGAACTGAAACTTGGCTTGTTCCGACAGTTCCTGAGGTTTTTGAAAGTACTGTTGCTCTAAAGCTTTATATGTAGATAATCTTTCCAGATGCGCTTGCTGGTGACGCTCTAGCTCTTCCAAAATTACCTCTCTAGAGGCAGCATACCCACCAAATATTTTCACCAATAAATCGTCTTTGATTGGTGTGGGATCACATGGTTTTGCAATCCACTCCTTTAGCTGCTGTTTTCCTAATTCTGTTACTTGATAAAGCTTTTTATCGGGACGTCCTGATTGTGACACTAACTCAGAAGTAACCCAACCTTGAGCCTCAAGTTTGGACAATTCACGGTAAATTTGCTGGTGAGTTGCCTGCCAAAAAAAACCGACTGAGCCGTCAAATTGCTTGGCTAAGTCATACCCACTACAAGAACGATCAATCAGAGAAGCCAAGATAGCGTGTGCTAATGCCATAAAAATCTTTTATATCAAATATGCAATTTTTTGAATATACTAAATTAATATACAACTAGTTGCATATTCAAAAATTTGAATACACGATAAGGGTTTGTTGACGACAATAGCAAGAATTGTACGTCACAACACACCTTGTTAAGAGATATGTCGTCTATTCGACTTAGGAGAATAATCTTATGGTATTAATTTCAGTTACGCGCTTGCACTTGAGAGCACCTCTTTATCTACCAGCCTTTTTGTGGCACAATATCTTGACTGTTTGGCAAATTCTCAATACTCCTGGATTTTTAAGCGGCAAGCTGTGGAAAGACGAACACGGAGCATTTTGGACGCTGACTGCTTGGAGAGATGAGTTGGCTATGCGCAATTACCGCAACTCTGGTTCGCACCGTCAAGCTATGCGACACTTGCCACATTGGTGTGATGAAGCCGCAGTTGTTCACTGGCAACAAGAAGATAGTAAATTACCTGATGCGGGCAAGGCTTACCGTCGTATGGTAGTAGAAGGTCATTTTACAAAGGTGCTTCATCCATCAGTTGCTCATATGAGTCGAGAAATTCCAGATCTAACATCAGCAAAAGCGATCGCATTGCATCCTCTGAAAAAAAAAGGTGACTTATACCAATGCGTGGATTTTGGATTAAAACCATTGATTAACAGGCTATTCTAGAATTTTGAAACCAGACTGCCGCGTGCCAAATTGGTATCATACTAATTCACATTCACAAACAATTAATCAAGGCACAGCAATGCTGTGCCTCTACCTTCCATCTTCATAACTGAATTAAAGGTGGGAGAAATCCTAGTTATGGTAAAGCTGCTGCTGGACTTAAATCCAAGAGATTGAGCAAACGCTTAATATCAAAATGTTCAGCCATTAAATTGCGAATGCAGTGAACTTTAATTGGTTCGTGAACACGCACTTGCCCAAAAGTCTTATCAACAATTTCCACAGTAGTGAGAGTATCTAAATCTACCGATAGGATAGGTATTTCTAACTCTTCAGCCCGATTAAGAATAAAAGAGGGTGGTGGTAGTTGTCCGGTAAGAATCAGACATTGAGTCGAAGTTTCTAAAGCTGCTTGTTGAATTTCCACGCGATCGCCTCCTGTCACTACTGCCATATTTCGGCGCTTACGGAAATATTTAACGGCGGCGTTGACATTCATTGCCCCAATGGCTAGACTTTCGACCATCAAATCCAGGCGATCGCTGCGACAGAGAACTTCTGCATTAAGTTGGTGTACCAGTTCACGCACGCTAACACTACGTAGCAAGTCATTTCTAGGTAAGATTCCCAGCACAGGAATTCCTTGCTGTTCTAAAAATGGGCGGATAGTTGTATCAAAGATTTGTGTTTGTTCAGCGGGAACATCATTGAGTACAAAACCAATTAAGCGTTTTCCCAAACGCTGCTTTGCTGATAGTACAGCCTCGATTGAAAGTAGCGACTGATAGCGCGTTACTAACAACACGGCAGCATCGATGACTTCTGCTACTTGTGACAAAGACAAGTTATACAAACTGCCTTCTTCTAAGTTACCTGGCCCTTCCAGTAACACCAAATTACCAACTGACATTTGTAGATATTTTTGTGCTAAAGACTGCCGATAATCCGTTGTATCTTCTCCGCACAAGCGTTTTTGCATGGTAACTTCGTTTAACGCCAGCAGGGTGGGTGCAATACGATTTTCTGGCAGGTTGAGACTAGCTGCAATAAACTGGACATCTTCCTCAACAGCACTTCCCGAAGATTCACTCAAGCACGTACCTAGCGGTTTGCCGTAAGTAATATCCAGCCCTTGTTGCTGTAGTAAATGAGACAAGCCTAAAACCGTCGCAGATTTACCACTGTAAGCCTCCGTCGAGCCAATTAATAAATATTTAGGGGATTTTGGCACACATACACTCCTAATTTCAAAAGTTGGTACAACCTTTGCTTAGTGTTTATTAATTTTAGGGCGAACGAAGGCGATCGGGTTGCAGCTAAAGACGCAAAAGGAATTTATTAGCTAATTTTCAAGAAGAATTTCCGACTAAAAATCGACTTGCTTCTTAATCAAGGTGTGCCAAAGTCCAGTATTTTTGGGGGTATTTTACCAACAGATCCAAAATTACTCGTCTATTTTGAGCAGCTTACGGTAAAAAGTTTGAGAAAAATCAGTGACACGATAACGCTTGTAATTTTCCATTAATTCAATTAAATAATTTATAAACTCGAAACTTGCCATCATTACCTCATAATTTAGCTCCGCATTGCCATCAAACTGAACACGGCAACGAGTTAAGTCTGAAGGCAGTGCAGCAACATTCCAAGTCGCAACAAAAGGGATATTTTCACTACCCTCTATCTTGCGCTGCCCCTCCAAGACACTTTTTTGATAGAGACTAATCGCATAGGGCAAGAAATTCCTCTTGCTGGCTTGAGTGTATGGCATATAGACATTGGCTTGCTGCTGAGTGACAGGCTGGAGTTGCTCGATAGACATAACTTAAATACTTCTCAAGTGGGTTGATCCAAGTTCCATTAGGGGATGGGGTGTAAGGGTGTAGGAGAGCAAGAGTTAACTTATACATCTACACCCTCAGTGACAACCAGGCATATGAGTGACCTTTGATAGTATTCCCAAAAAAGTGCCTTGATACACAGCTGCTTGTGGAAGAGGAGGGGGAGATAAGGGAACAG